>CAZSCC010000663.1:0-9315 GCA_964604905.1 uncultured Planctomycetales bacterium | reverse complement strand
GCTTGCCGAAGAACGGGACCTCGACGGACCGCGCGTCCCACGGCTTGTCGGCGAGCATCGCGACGACCTCGCCCTGGCGGAGGCCGCGGATCACGTCCAGGGTGGAGAAGGGGTCGCCGTCCACGAACGTCTGTCGCACGTTGCCCCGGCGGGCCACCTTCTGGTCCATGAAGTCGCCCGCGTGGTTGCGGTACATGATCGTGCGGACGGGGATGCCCCGGCGGGCGACCGCGACCCCGCCGGCGAACCAGCTTCCGAGATGCGCGGAGGCGAGGATCGCGCCCCGGCCGCCGGCGCGGGCCCGCTCGAGGGCGGACCAGTTCCCCCCTTCGTCGAACCGGAACGTGTCGTCGAAGCGCCGGCGACCGGCCATGAGCGAGAGGTCGAGGAACCAGAACCCTCGGTTGATGAAGGTCCGGTGGGCGAAGCCGGTGGCCTTGCGATCGAGCTCCACCGGGGAAAGGCCCGGCTGAGTGTGGGCGAGGACCTGCCGGATGTTGGCCTTCAGGGGATCCCGCTGCCGGGGGCTGAGCCAGTAGACGGCTTCGGTCACGAACCACGTGAGCCCGTACCCGATGAAGAGGGGCATGCTGTCGAGGACCCACTCGCCGAACGCGTAGGCGGGGCGGAGGTTGAGGAAGTGGCGGCTGTGCTCCCAGAGGGCCGCGTTCTTCACTTCTTTCCCGACGTGTCGATGAACTCTACGATGGTGTCGACGGAGCGAAGGATGCGTTTGCCGCTCTCGCGGTCGGGGATGACGATGCCGAACTCGCGCTCGAGGTTGACCACGAGCTCGAGGACGTCGATCGAGTCGAGGCCCGGGCCCTTGGCGGGGTCGAAGAGCTCCTGGTCGTCCTTCAGCTCCGCCGGCAGCATCTTGAGCCGGCAGCACAGGACGATCATCCCCTTCACCCGCTGGCGGAGTTCCGCTATGGTCATGGTCCGCACGAGAGTACCCGAAGCGATCCTATTTCTCCAGTCTCGCCGCGTGCCTGAGGACCCGCGTCCCCTCGGGGACCTTGAGTTCGAACGCCCCCGCGTCGAGCTCCGGGTTGAGCTTGAGGTCCGAGAGCTCGAAGCGCACCTCGTCCCCCTCGGCGTCGACCGTGACGATCTTCCGGAGCGTCGCGTCGGCCTCATCGAGCGAGAGGGAGAGGCGGGTCATGCGCTGCTTCACCTTCTCGTCGACGGCCTCGAGGAGGACCTCGATCCGGCCTTTGGCGGACTCCCCCTTGCGGACCGTGAACGCCTTTCCGATCTCGTCGGCCTTGGGCTCGAAGATCATGAGGAGGCGGCCCAGGACGGCGTCGTCGGCGAACTCGATCCTCTCGAGCCGCTTCTCGTCGGGGCGGTAGACCTGGTAGGCGGTCCGGTCGAGGTGGATCTCGGTGACGCGCGGTTCGGTCATGCGAAAGACCAGCCGCCCCGGCTCGCGCCGGTAGAAGAGGGTGCCCGAGGAGACGATCGGCTGCTCGAGGAGCGCGGTCTTCCGGCTCTGGACGACCTTGGCCGAGAGCGTCCGGGCGTCCTTGAGCCGCTCCCCGAGCTTCCTCAGGGCGGCCTTCGCGGGATCCTCCTCCTGGGCCGAGGCGAGAAGGAGGCCGCAGAGGATCGACGCCGCCGATTTCAAATGCACCATGGAGTGAGAACGACGGTCCCTCCCGGTCGGACTACTTCAATCGAGCCGCGATCCGCTTGTGGAGGTCCTCCCCGATGGCGATATCCGCGGGAGTGGCCGCCTGCGAGTCCACCTTGCTCTCCACAAGCACCCGGACGGTGCAGCGGGTCTTCTCGTTCTCGACCATCACGCGCACGTAACGGCCGGTGGAGCCGGCGCTCAAGCCCTGGCTGGCCAGGATCTGGTAGCGCGAATCGTCGAGGTACTTCGTCTCCTTCTCCTTGATGCCGAACTGGGCATCGGCGAGCGCGTCCCGGGTGGCGCGCTGGACCTTGTCCATGGGCGCCTCGTAGGTCTTCGAGATCCCCGCATCCGACGGGGCGCCGAGCACCTTGCTCTTGGTCTGGCATCCGATCGCCGCGATCGCGAGGGCGAAGAGGTACGGTCTCATCCGCGGGTCTCCTGTCAATCGACCGACAGAGTGTATCACACGCTCTTCGAAGGGGAAGCCCCACCCGCCAGCGCGGGGAGGACGAAGTGGACCGAGAGGAGCGAGGCCACGGTGCCCACGCTGACCAGGATCCCCATGACCTGGAGGCCCTGGGTGACCGAGTAGGCGATCGAGCCGAAGCCGAGGAGGGTCGTGATCGCGGAACCCCAGACGCCCGGTCCGGTGTCCCGGAGCGCGCGGGCGGGGTCGCGGTCCGGGAGTTCGCGGAGGCGGGCCATGTAATGGATCCCGCCGTCGACGCCGATCCCGAGGATGATCGGAACGGCGACCATGTTCATGAGGTTGATCGCGCTCCCGAGGAGCACGAGGGTCCCGAGCGTGGCGCCCGTCGCGATGAAGACCGGGACGAGCGCGAGCAGGCCGTCCTTCAGGCCTCCCACCGACAGGAGCGTGAGGAGCACGACGGCCCCGACGGTGACCCACGCCACGCGGCCGAGGTCGCCCATCAGGACGCGCGAATAGTGGTCCGGGAGGTGGAAGGCGCTGTAGAAGTCGGCGGGGAGTTCCTTCCGCACGGCCGCGTCGAACGCGGCGCGGTCGCCGGGCTCCCAGAGCGACGCCTTCGGGAAGAGCGTGACCACCCAGCGCTTCCGGCCCACTTCGTCCTCGTAGGTCATCTGCCGGCGGAGCGCGGCGAACGGCTCCCCCGAGAGCGACGCGATCGCCGGCGGCGGGGCGCTGAAGACCTTCTGGAATTCCTCCAGGCCTTTCCGGAACGGGTCGGGCTTGAAGCCGATCGATGCCAAGTCCCTCGACGCGCCGTCGATCCAGCCCTCGGTCTCCTTCAGGAACCGCTCGACCCGGCGGCGCGACTCGTCGGAAGGGACCAGGGCGTGCGGGCCGTCGGAGCGCAATGAGGCGGTCCGAGCGCGGAGTTCCTCGAGGGGCATCGCGGCGTCGACGAGCGCGAAGACCGGGTTCATCGAGACGCCGAGGTCGAGCTCGAGCCGCCGGAGGACCTCGAGTCCCGGATCGTCCGGGGCCATCGAGTTCCGGAGATCCAGGTCGATCCGGATCTTCCCCATCGGGAGGACGGCCCACGCGGCGAGGCCGGCGAGGATCAGCAGGGCGGCGAACCCCGGGCGGGGACGTCGCGCGCCGAACCGAACCAGCCACGGCGTCGTCTCCCGCGCGGGCCGCACGAAGCGGTCGGCAAAGGGCAGGAGGGCGGGAAACAACGTCAGGGCCGCGACGAGGCAGAAGATGAAGCTGACGAAGAGCAGGAACCCGAACTGGCGGAATCCGGGGAAGTGGCTGAGGAGGAGGGCGGCTAAGGCGGCCATCGTGGTGGCCGCGGCGCCGAGGAAGGGGCGCCCGAGCGAGGCCTGGGAGGCGACGATCGCCTCCTGCAGCGGCCGCGTCCTGCGCTCGTCGCGGAAGCGCGAGAAGAAGTGGACGGGAAAGTCGATGCCCTGAGCGATCAGGATCGCCGCCGAGGTCACCGCGAGCGGGGTGAGCGGCCCGAGGATCGCGCCGCCGAGGGCGAGGCCGGCGGCGATCGCGAGGGCGAGCGGGGCGAGGAGGAAGGCCGGCACGACGAGGCTCCGGGTGAACCAGGCGAGGAAGGCCAGGACGAACAGAGCGGAGAGGACCGACTGGAGGATGAGATCTTTCCGCATCGCGCTGGAGTGGTGCATCGCGCTCACGTAGCCGCCGGCCAGTTCGACCGCGACGGGCGCCCCGGCGAGCCGCGCCCGGACGTCCTCCAGCACCTCTTGCGAGAAGGCGATGTCGAACGACTCCTTGTGCCCGACGGCGCGGAGGAAGGCGACGGGCGGGTCGTCGATCACGAGCCAGGGCGATCCGGGGCGGAGCTTGAACGGGAAGCGGCTCGACATCCGGTCGCCCGCCTCGTCGAAGATCCAGCGCAGCCCGAGCGGATCGCGGAGGACCGTCTCCTTCCCGCCGAGCGGGTCCTCGGCGAGGCGCCGCTTGCACGACTCCAGTTCGGTGCGCCGCTCGGGGCCGCTGAGCCGGGCCTTCAGGCGGTCGAGCGTCTCCTCCGGAAGCGAGTAGAGCGGCGCCTGCTTCACCCAGTCGACGCGCGCGCCGGCGAACTCCAGCCTTGTGGCGATGACTTTCGAGAGGTGGGGCGAGGCGCGGAGCCGCTCGGCGATCCCAGGCACCGCCTCCTCGAGCTTCGCGGCGCTCTCGGCGCGGAGGACGACGAAGAGAGAGCGGCTGGGGGGCGTGTCTCCCTGGAGGTGGCGGGTGAGCCGGAGCGTCGGATCGCCCGTGGGGAAGAGGGACTGGATGTCGGGATCGACGCGGAAGCGGCTGAGGAGGACCGCCGACGCGATGGCGACGAGGGCGCTGATGCCGAGGACGAGCCTTGGGCGCCGGACGATCCCTTCGGCGAACCGGGCGTGCAGGCCCATCAGCGCTTCACCTCGTCGGGCAGCTTGAGCTCGAAGAGGGAGTCGGGGGCCTTGTCGAGCCGCTCCCGTTTGAGGATGTCGATCCCTGCCGTCATGCGGGGCGATCCGATTCGGATCCGATCCGGGGTCGCCGTTTCCGTCCACGTGACTCCGTGGAGCCATTCGTAGTGTCGTTTGACCAGCCCGATCCCCCCTTGTTCGAGCCGCACGGTGACGCCTGGCGCGACGCCCGCCGCCTCGATCTCCGACCCTCTGCGGCCTCGGACCCGCGTCTCGTCCAGCGGGGCCGCGTGCTCGAGGAGCGTGACGCCGATGAGAGAGATCAAGTGGATCCGCGCCCCGTCGGGCAGGGCGATGTCGATCCCCTCGCCGCTCATGGGGAAGTGGCCCGTGATCCGGTCCGGCCGGGCTAGGAGATCGAGCGCCTTTCCCCCCACGTCTGGGAAAAACTGGGCGCGGACGGCAGGAGCGGGCCCCGTGCGCGCGATCACCACCCCGTCGAAGACTCCGGCGAAGGAGGGACTGTTGATGTCGATCCGGACTTTGAGCCGGACGAAGGGACCCTCGGGTGCCGGCGGAATACCCCGAAAGTTCAGGAACTCGCCGGGACGGAGGGGCTCCAGACCGCGACAGCCGGCAAGGGTCAAAAGGGCGAGCGGAAGCGCGAAGGCGCGCATCACGGTTTCGGACGCTGAAGGTCTGCGAGCTTGACGCGCGAGAAGTACATCTCGGCCTGGGTGCAGACTTGGCCGTCGACCACGGCCTTCCCGTCGGCCGCGCCGCCTTCGGCGAACATCTTGAGCAGCTTCACCTCGAGGCGCATCACGTCGCCGGGGAAGACCGGCCGGTGCATGCGGGCGTGGACCGAGCCGAAGAGGTAGACGTTCTCCTGTCCCGGCGCGGGCGCCTGCGCGCCCTGGAGCTCCGCGCTCCGCCTCGCCAGCACAATCGTCGCCTGCGCGAGCGCCTCCAGGATGAGCGCCGCCGGCATGATCGCCATCCCGGGGAAGTGGCCCTGGAAGAACGACTCGTTGCCCGAGATGTTCTTCACGGCGACGATCCGCTCGCCGGGGACGAGCTCGAGGACGCGGTCGACCATGAGGAAGGGGTGTGTGTGAGGCAGGAGCCTCCGCACTTCTTCGAAATTCAGCATTTCGAAATCAGGCATGGGATATCGCATGCTCCACGGGACGGGGATCCTTCAAGAACTTCCACTTGTTGTTCGCCTTGATGAGCCAATAGAAAAGCTGAAGGCGGGCGCGGTCGATGAAGCCCATGTCGGTCTGGCCGGCGAGGAGGGCCGTCACGGCCGCCGGGATGCCGAAGGTGTCCTTCTTGTTGAGGAGAACCTCGGCGAATCCGGGCGCGTAGTAGGCGTCGATCATCTTGAAGTGGATCCGGGTCCAGCGGCGGAATGACTCTTCGTAGCGCGCGAAGAGAGCTTCGGTGAGCGGGGCCTCCTTCTGGAGCGCGTCGGCGAGGATCAACGCCGCGCGCTCGGCGCTCCGCATGGCGAGCATGACGCCGGTGGACCAGATGGGGTCCAGGAACTCGGCGGCGTCTCCCGTGAGCACGAAGCCCGGTCCGGCGAGTCTGGTGCAGGAATAGCTGTAGTTGCTCGCAGTCCAGACCTCCGTCGTCCGCGCGGCCCCCTGGAGCCGGTGGGTGACGAAGGGCGATCGGCGGAGGGCGTCGTCCAGGAACTCTTCGGGAGTGAGCCCCGTCTCCTTCCATCGCGGGGTGGAGGCGACGAAGCCGACGCTCGTCACGTCGTCCCGGAGCGGGATCAGCCAGAACCAGCCGCCCGGCCCGAGCACGAGGTCGATGTTCCCCGCCTTGTGGCCTTCGCGGCGGGCCATCCCGTGGTAGCGCGTGAAGACGGCGATCTTGTTGTGGGACGGGTGGGGGACGCGGAGGCCGAGCTGCTTGGCGAGCAGCGAGCCCTGGCCGCTCGCGTCGATCACCCAGCGGGCCTCGATCGTGGACTCGGTGCCGGACTTGTCGCGGAGGCGGAGGGTGGAGGGTCCGGTCTCTCCGGTCTTCACCTCGAGGACGGACGTCTCCTCGCGCACCTCGGCGCCCTTGTTCCGTGCGTGGTCGAGCAGGATCTTGTCGAAGACCTCGCGCTCGACCTCCCAGGCGACCCGGTCCGGATCGGTGTTCCCGGTGAAGAAGTCGAACTCCATCTGGCAGGAGCCGTCGTTCGAGACGATGAAGGCGCCGTACTTCGGGACGAACTTCTCGGCCTGGAGCGCCGGCAGGAGGTCGAGCCGGCGGTAGAGCCCCAGCGTGCGCGGCAGGAGCGATTCGCCGATGTGGTGGCGGGGGAACTTCTCGCGCTCGAGGATGACGGCCTTCCGCCCCGCGCGGGCCAGGACGTACCCCGCGGTCGCTCCGGCGGGGCCGCCGCCGATGATCGCGACGTCGTAGAGATTCACCACGGAGACACGGAGGACACAGAGAAACCTTTGATGGGAATCCCCACGACGGACTTTCCTCTCCGTGGCTCCGGGGTGTTCTCGCTCTTCATGGCCGCGCCACCAGCATCTCCTGGAGTGCCGAGCGGTCGAGCTTGCCCCGCTCGGTGCGGGGCAGGTGGGCGACGACGCGGAACTCGCTGGGGACCTCGCGCGGGGACAGGCGTTCGCGGCAGAGCTCGAGGAGCGAGCCCGGGCTCTGGACGTCGGACTCGACGCAGGCGACGAGTCGGTGCCCTCGGACCGGGTCCTCGACGGGAAGGACCGCCGCCTCGCCTACGCCGGGCAGCGCGCGAAGGAAGGCGTCGATCGCACCCAAGTCGACCTTGATGCCGCCGATGTTGCCCACCACCTGGATTCGGCCGAGCAGCTTGAGCCGCCCTTCGGGTGTGAGCGCGGCCCGGTCTCCCGTGGCGACGTGCGGAGGCGGATCCTCGCCGGAAGGCAGGATCGCGAAGCGGTTCGCCTTCGAGTGGATCCGGACGCCCTCCTCCTCGTGGAGTTCGATCCGCACGCCGGGAAGCGGGGATCCCACGCACCCGTCGGCCGCCGCGTCCGCGGGACGCGTCTCGAACGAGATGCCGCCGCACTCCGTGGCTCCAAAGAACTGCTGCACGCGGAGGCCCGAGGCGGCGTGAAAATGCGCGGCCGCTTCCGGCGCGAGGGGCGCGCTCGCGCAGATCACGGAACGGAGTGCCAGACCCGTCGGCCACTCCGCCTGCGCGAGGGCGCGGACCAGGGCGGGGACCGCCGGAAAAAAGGTGATCGCGCGGTCTCGGATCGTCTGGAGGAGCGCGGCCGGAAGGACGTCGGGCTGGAGGACGAGGGGCGTCCCCGCCACGGCGAGCGAGAGGACGCCGTTGTCGAACCCGTAGGAGTGGTTGAGCGGGATGGAGACGAGCACGCGGTCGCGCGGGGTGAGGGACATCCCGCGCGCGATGTGTTCGATCCCCTCCATCAGCGCCTGCTCCGTGAAGCACGCGCCGCGCGGGCTGAGCGTGCTGCCGGACGTCAGCTTGACGAGCGCGGCGCCGGCGGGCGGAGGCGATCCGCCCTCGAGGCGCGTGAGGCGCACGGAGTCGTCCAGCGCATCGCCTCCCAGTTGAGGGTTGCGGTGGAGGATCCACGACGCTCCCATGCGGCGGCAGACCTCGAGCGTCGCCGGGGGGCGGTGGCTGTCGTCGACGGCGAGGACCGCGGCGTCCAGCGAGCGGAGGGCGAAGAAGAGCCCGGGAAAGGAAATCGTGTTCCCGGTTGCGAGCGCGACGAGCGATCGGGGCCGGATCCCGGCGCGGCGGAGGAGGGTCTCCCACGCGTCGACCCGTTTCCCGAGGGCCGCGAACGTGAGCGTCTCCCGCTCGCCTTCGGACCGCAGCGCCTCCTCGCCGCCGCGGTCGCGCACCCGGCGATCGAGGGCTGAGAGGATCGGGGAATGATCGGGAGCGGCGTTCACGGTGGAGCAATCTTACTCGTCGGGGAGGCGCCGATCAACGACGGGCTACTTCTCCTGCCCGCGCTGCCACTCGAGGCCGGGTCGCTCGACGCGGAAGGAGACGACCCGCCGCTTCTCGACCTCCGTGACGTAGACCGTCCGCCCGTCCGGCCCCCCGAAGCAGAGGTTGCTCGGGCTCTTCCCGAGGACATCGATATCGCGCAGGACCTTGCCTTCCGGCGAGACCACGGCGACGGTCCCCTTGCCGTAGCGCGTGACGTAAAGGTTCCCGTCGACGTCGCAGCGCATGCCGTCGAAGCCGTGGTCGGGAAATTCCGCGAGGAGCCGCTTCCCGGTCACGCCCTCCTTCGCGATCGCGAACGCCCAGATCTTCCGCTGGACGCTCTCGTTGACGTAGAGCGTCTTCCCGTCGGGGCTCACCTCGATCCCGTTGGTCGTCCCCATGTCGCCGGCCAGGAGCGAGGTCTTCCCGTCCGTCCCGATCCGCCAGAGCTGTCCGTTGCCGTTCTTCCAGCTCGGATCGCTCGCGTAGAGCGTCCCGTCGGGCGCGATGGCCAGATCATTCGGCTGGTTCATGCGGGGCTCGTGGGCGAAGACCGAGATCTCCCGGGTCTTCGGATCGATGCGCAGGACGTTGTGCCCCACGTAGTCGGCCACGTACATCAGGCCCTTCCGGTCGAACCGGATGCCGTTCCCGGTGCTCTTGCCCGGGAGGGTGACGAAGACCTCCGCCTTCCCCCCGGGGGTGACGCGGCCGATCGTCTGCTGCTTCTCGAAGTTCACAACGTAGAGGTTCCCCTCGCGGTCGCACGCGGGGCCCTCGATCCCTTCGGTGAACCCGCCGACGAACGGGGATGAGACGTAGGGCGCGTCCTGGG
>CAZSCC010000662.1:0-4632 GCA_964604905.1 uncultured Planctomycetales bacterium | reverse complement strand
GACCAGTTCGTCGTAGACCTCCGATGGGACCAAGATTTCTTCGAACAGGTCGCGCAGTACATCAAGTCTCCCGATTCGGGAGAGCGCGATCAGCGGGGTCGAATTTGAGACGATCGGCATCCGGAGAAGCGGGTTCTACGGCCCATCCTCTTCGAGGGACAGGATTGGAACCTTGCGGCGTCCCAGCTCATCGATGAGTTGGCTCCGTGACAGTCCCAAGACTTCGGCGCCCCGTCCGAGAGAAATTCTTCCCTCGCGAATGAGTTCGATCACCGCGGAGAGAACAACATCCCGATCCGCGGGTCCGGAACCCGCAAAGACCTTGAGGAGTTGCTCGGGGACTTCGATCTTGGCCATGGAGGTATCCTAGCACTCGCATGTAGGGGCTGCAACTCGGGAAATCCCAGGGGGTTGGAGTTCGAAACTCGCGAAGGGTTTCGATCGTGTTCTTTGTCGTCTGCTCCTTCTCCTTGCGAAGCAAGCGGTTGCCGCCGGTTCCCAAGGAAGGGTTGGTGGACCTTCGGGCACCCTCAAAGAAACAACTACCCCCCTCCCAGGGCCGATCCCTCCGGGACGTCAGCCCCTACTACAGCCGTTCCGTCGACCGTCGTAGGGAGTTCATCCTGGGTGCTAAACCCGGCTGCCTCAAGGGGTTGGGCAGCCTCGACAAGAAGGTCTGGGAGCAGTACCAGACGGTCCTCAAGCGCCAGGAGAGCCCCCTGGACCGGGCCGAGTTCTACGCCCGGGAGATGAAGGAGCGCCGGATGAGGAGCTTCCAGGCCCTTTCCCTCCTCCTTGGGGAACCGGTGAATCGGGTCGGGCGCACCATCAAGCTCCTGGAGCTGCCGGAGCCGATCAAGGCGTTCCTGCGGCAGCACCGGGAGCCGGTGATCCTGCGGTACTTCAGTGAGCGGCAGCTGGGCGAGCTCGTGGGGCTGGACCCTCGTTCGGCGTGGCGGCGCTTCCAGGCGATGGTGGCGGAAGCCCGGCGCGAGGCGGGCATATGGAAGCCCCAGGCCCAGTAGTAGGCTGGCCGCTGCCCCGGGCCCCCATGGGGTCCGGGGCGGCCGGGCCCCCGGGGCGTCGCCTTGGGCACCGCCGAACATCTGGCAACGATCTTAACTTCTGAAAACCTCTTACTGGGGGCCATCGATGTCCTTATCCAAAGTCAAAAGGTGGCCAAGTTTATCCCGCTTCGTTCGAAGATAGCAGATCGAGTCGGATGTAGGGGTGATCTCCAAGGGAACTCGGCTAACAGTTAGTCCTCGCGCTATGAGGCCATCCACTTTTCTCGGATTATTAGTCAACAGAGCCACTGACCTGGTTCCAAAGTAACCAAGAACAGCAGCAGCTTTGTCGTATTCACGGGGATCCGGCAACAGTCCCATTAACTTGTAAGCATCTGCAGTGTCAACTCGCTTCGTAGCCCAGAGTCCTAGGGCTCTTGTTTTCAGAAAGATCCCAGCCCCACGACCATCTTGCAATAGATAGAGAAAGAGACCACCTTCAGCCTGAATTCGCTTTAGAGCTAATTCAAGCTGCTCGTGGCAATCACAGTCCGTGCTTCTAAAGATCTCGGCCGTAAAGCAGGCGCTCTGAAGCCGAACCAAAGGAACTGCCGCTCCCTTATCAACCCGTAAGCAGAGCACATTCTCCTCTTCATGCCCACCCCAACTGAAGCAGGAAAACTCAAAGTCGCCGTAGGCAGTCTTGAGAGGGCTATGCGCAACTTGAAAGTCCATCAATCACGAGCCTTCCCCACACTTTCATGACTATCACCATTCGCTGCTACGTTCTTCACATCCTCTGCGCTAGGCACGATAGGAAGCCAATCGTAGTGCAACCTCAAAGCCCGCTTACTGACAAGGTCAGTCAATCGCTTTCCGTTTGTGCTCGCGTCGGCGTATTGACCATTCCCAAACTGATACTGATCAATCTCGAATTCAATCTCGCGTTGAGCAGTTCGATAAACGGCCCAGCGCTCTTGCGGCTTCCTTAGCTGGAGCCACCCAGAGGCCATAGCCGCGGCAGCAGTCAACACAGCAGGAATTATCTTTGATGCCCAATCGGGTGTAGGCGTCAAGATAAGTATCGGCGAAAACGCGGTCGCTCCGAGCACGACGAAGAACAAGAATGTCGATTGCCTCTTGTTCTGATCGGCCTTCTTTCTGATCGAATCTAAAAGCCGACGGGCATAAGCAAGATGTTCATCTGCAGAGATCCTTGTTGAGTCCTTATTGTCCATCTAGTTATTATAGCCGTTCGGTCGACCGCCGGAAGGAGTTCGTCCTGGGAGCTAAACCCGGCTGCCTCAAGGGGTTGGGCAGCCTCGACAAGAAGGTCTGGAAGAAGTATCAGACGGTCCTCAAGCGCCAGCAGAGCCCCCCGTACCGTGCCGAGTTCTACGCCCGGGAGATGAAGGAGTGCCGGATGAGGAGCTTCCGGGCTCTGTCCCTCCTCCTCGGGGAGCCGGTGAACCGGGTGGGGCGCTCCATCAAGCTCCTGGAGCTGCCGGAGCCAATCAAGCGGTTCCTGGCCGAGCACCGGACGCAGGAGATCATCCGGTACTTCAGCGAGCGCCGGCTGGGCGAACTCGTGGGCCTGGACCCGAGCTGGTGAGATTGCTTCTGGTGCGAGAGCCCGCGCCTTGGGAGCATGGACCGGGCGACAGGAAAACACCAGCGTGATTCCTGTCATTCTCGGCTCGCTCGCCGCCATTCAGGCATTTCACGGAACAACGGCCTCTGTCCCCTTGCAAGCCTCTATCTTTCAACAGGATCAGAACCAAGTTCGCAGCGTTTTTTGGCATGAGTCTTGCGCATGGGTCAGAGCCTATTTTCATGGAGGATTCGATGTCGGAAGACTACTTCCGTCGCGTCCATGCTGCCGACCCAGCAAATGCCAAGGTCCAGAAGCTGGAGGAGCACCTCGACTGGGCAACTGGCAGGCGTGGACAGGCGGCTCCAAGGTGGGCGAAGCTTGTTGACAAGGTTGTCAGTGGGCTGAAGCCTGAGGTCGCATCCCCTCTCAGAAGCCGTCTCCAGCTGCTCGGAAATAGGGCAATCGGAGAATGGGCGAAGGACAACAACGTACGGGCTTTCGATGAGAAGCCGTTCCTCCGGTGGACCGATGCTCTCGAGAAGGCGCGTGCTCAAGATGCTGGCGACAGCAAGATCATCAATGACGCGATCGATCAGGCATCCCGCGAGCTTGATGAGCTGATTCGGGGTCGGGGGCTACCGCTCTTGTAGACGATTTTCTCTGCCTACCAGTTGGACCTCATCCTGTCGGGGATTGAGGCCAGAGGCAGGAAGCGACCGGCCGGGCCGCCCATAGGATCAATCGGTGGCTGTTCCGACGCCTCGGGGCCGGGCGGAGTCGGGCCAGGACGAGAACGCGCGAGCTTTCTCGGACTCGACCGGCTGCGCCTGGCCGACCCCGAAGGGGTCAAGGCTCCGAAGGAGCCGAGGCGTCGGAACAGCCTCCCGGGCAATACCCTACCGCCCCCCATGACCCGAGGGTCGCCTCCACCCTGGAGATGCCGGGGGGAGGGGCGGCGGAACGCCCGTGGAGCACGGCGCGAGCCTCCCGCGGAGAGCGTGGCGGATGCGCCAGCGGCGGGGGCCGCGAGGCTGCGGCCAGGCGTCGGGCGCCCGTAAGTGTGGGCGCGAGCGCACACTGACGGGCGCCGGGACCCGCCAGGACCCCGAAGGAGGCGGGAAAACAGGTGTATACGGAAACGGCGCACGCTGGCGTTGTGCGCATGAAAGCTTCAATCCCTTCTCAGCAAGGCGCCGCCCTCGCGCGACGCCTCCCTTCACCAGCGGTCGAGACGACCGTACGCGTCGGACACGCGCGAGCCATCCTGGGCGATTCTGCCTCTTCGTAGGCGTAAGCCCAGCGACAGCTCAAAGCCTTCCCTGATCCATTGCGATCGGGCGGCCTGTCCCGTCCAGGCGAGCTCCCTGCTTCGCCTCGGCACGTATCCTTCCTGCGGGGGGAAGACCTCTTCTCATCTTCCCCGACCGGGGAGGAGGTCCCTTTTCACTATGGGTCTCGGGGACGCGCGATCTGCACCCGTGCGGGGTGCCGCGCGATATATGGCAAAGCCGCATGCTGCTGCTCCACAAGGGGGCGCGATGGCCTACGGGAGTCGCGTTCGCAAGACGGCAGGTATCTCGCTCAACTCCGATTGATGGTTATCGCTCTGTCGCCCGCTTCCGGCGTCATCGGCAGGTAGCGACGCTGCAGGTAGATGCCGCGAGGCGAGTGGCGGCGCTCGAGCGCGTCGAGTAGCGAGCCCTCGAGCCCCTCGAGCCCGCTGGTGAAGAGGTGCACCACCAGAAAGTCTCCGAATCGGTCGCAAGTGGCGCCCGGCAAGCCGTCGCCTTCGCCGTTGAGCAGGCGCAGGGCGGCGGTCGGGAGGTCGGGGAACCGAGAACGCAAGCGCGCCGCCGCCCCGACCCGTTCATCGATCATCGAGGCGTCCACGCGACGCTCCGGGTTCGTGGTGAAGATACGAATGGCCACTGGGCTCTGCGCGTCGTAGAGCCCACGCGCCACGAAATCCCCGGCCTCGTCGCGAACCTCGACCTCGGCGCCCGATCCCGTGGACGGCGCGCGGTCCATCGC
>CAZSCC010000661.1:0-1699 GCA_964604905.1 uncultured Planctomycetales bacterium | reverse complement strand
ACGGCGCCCTCCGATGCACGCTGGAGGAGCCCGCCGCGCGCGTCATGATCCCGTATCTTCCGCCCGAGGAGTACGATCTCCTCGTGACGGCCGAGCGGACGGAGGGGAAGGACGCGTTCGTGATGGGCCTGGCGAACGGGGACGTGCAGTTCGTCCACGTGCTGGACGGGTATACGGCGGAGGGGAAGTGTCTCTCGGGGTTCGAGACGCTGGACGGCCTCCTGGCGAGGTCGAACGAGAGCACGCGGGAGTGGCGGAGTTTCACGAACGGGACCCCGTCGGTCCTTTTGTACTCCGTCCGCCGGCGGCGGGTGACAGTCGCGGTGAACGGCGAACGGATCCTCGACTGGAGGGGGGACTTCAAGCGCCTCTCGGTCCGTCCCGACTACCGGATCAACAATTCGGGCGCGCTCTTCGTGGGGGCCTACAACAGCCGCTACCGGATCACGCGTCTGGCGCTCTACCCGGTGGGTCCGCTCGGGCGGACGCTGCGGGACAAGTGACCGGGACCTTCCGGGAGCCTGTCATCCCTGGAATCCTGGGGTGGGCCTCGTTCTGATCCTTCCGATCTCTCTTTTCTTTCTGATCTCCCTATCTCCCCGTATCGCCGCATCTCCAATGACAGTTATACAATCACCTGGCAAAATGGCTCCCCTGAGGCGCGCGGGGCGGGTTGGGGTATTGAAGAGGGGAACGAGTTCAGGAGCCCCCGGAGCCCGGAAGGAGCATCACGATGAAAATGATGGCGGCGATCGCACTTCTTATGGCCTCGCAGGACCCCGGCCGGAGCGGGCCCGGGGCCTTCGACGGAACCCTCTCTCTCGTCAAGGCCTCGCCTGGCGAGGCCCGCTGGGACGAGATCGAGTGGACGACGAGCCTCTGGGAAGGGCGCAAGAAGGCCGCGGCGGAGGGGAAGCCGCTCTTCATCTGGGCGGCCAACGGCAACCCGATCGGGCTCACCTGAGGGGTCGGCACCTCGACCCGTGCGCGGTCGAACTGGACGCCGGAGCGCGTGGCTCTCATCAAGAAGCATTTCGTTCCCGTGGTCATCACCGTCCACGGCCAGTGCAAGGACGCCGAAGGGGCGTTCTGGAAGTCCTTCTCGGGGGGCTACGCCTGGATCACCGGGGCGGCCCACGGCGTGACCCCGGGCGGCAAGGTCCTCTGCGCGGACGAGCGCCGCACCAGCTGCGGGGGGCGAAGCGTGTGCGACCCCCAGAAAGCCCTCCAGCGGTGGCTGGCGCTTCCCGAAGAGGAGCGCCGGCCCGGGGCCGTCCAGGTCGAGGACCTCAAGGAGATGGATCCCGCGTTCCCCAAGCGGCCCGCGGGGAGCCTCATCCTCAAGGGCTACAACCGGCCCCTCGAGCGCGGGGCGGACGGCCGGCTCAAGCGGTTGAAGGAGTACCGCGACTGCCAGGAACTGGGCCAGAACGACGTCAATTGGCACACCTTCGTGGATCCGGAGCCGGGTCGCGTCTTCCTTTGGTTCACCCGGGAGCAGTGGACGTCGATCCTGCCGCGCGAGCCGCGGGCGGGCCTGAGCTTCCCGGTTCCGGAGGCGGTGGCCGATCGCATGATCCGGCTGACGCTCCTGAACACCATCTACTGAGTGCAGCCCAAATGGAGGCCGGAGGAGATCCGGTCGAGGAACCTGGTGCTGACGGTGGAGTCGGAGTCCCCCGCGGAACTTCGCCTGAAG
>CAZSCC010000660.1:0-2827 GCA_964604905.1 uncultured Planctomycetales bacterium | reverse complement strand
GACCGGGGGAAAACAAGAATCAAGCCGCGAGGGGGCGTGAGGGTGACTCCTCGCGTCGCCACGGGCCCCCGCCGACGGAGGTCGACGGGCACGCCCCCGCGCGGCTTGGAGATCAACATGTCGAAGTCGATGCTCGAGGTGACGCTCCCCAGCGAGCTCCGGACGGTCCTCATCCAGATCGACGGGCTCAAGTCGATGATGCGGCCAGACTTCACGATCCACCCGGCCATGATCTCGCTCCTCGAGACGGCTTCCCGCGACCTGGCGAAGATCATCGCGGAAGTAACCACCTGGACAGACGAGGTCCGAGCGGAGCGGTTCGCCAAGCAGACGGCCTCGATGAAGGCGTCGCTCACCCGATCCCTCAGGCCCCCGCTGGTCCGCAGGCGGCGGCGGTAGGGCAAAAGACCTATCGGCTGTTCCCGTCCCGGCCTATCGTGCCCATCGACCACATCCGCTGGGCCCTCGCCAGGAGCGTCAGGACGTACCTGGAGGCCTCAGGAACCCCGGAGATGGAGATCCAGGCCGAGATAGCCTCCGAAATCGCAGCTTTGGGGCTTTCCGCCCCCCCTGAGGGGATGCCCGGAGACCTTCCGGAGGCGGGGGTCCGTGGCGGGGCCCCGGCCGGTGCCGGGGTTGTCCCGCCCCCGGCGGGGGCGGCGTCGCCCGTGGCCGGGGCGGAGCCCCGGCTATCTGGACACGGGGGGGATAAGTCGAACGATAGCCCCCCGTCCCCGCTGGGGAAACCGCCTTCTGGACGATCGGATTCGTCATCCGGAAGGCGTCCGAAAGTGGGTATCCCGAGGTACGTCCTGGCCTGTGAACAGAAGGCCTGGTCGAAGGTGGTCTGGAAGAGGGATGACCCATCCAAGAAGAAGGGGTTCTGCTTCGAGTGCAAGTCCTGGCGGTGTCAGGCGTCCTGTGCGGCTGGGGCCCTGTGGCGGGACTGGCTCAGAATCTACGAAGGGGTGAAGGGGAAGGAGGACCAGGCGGCCTACATCGTCCTCACGGTGGAGACGAACGGGAAAGACAAGTACGGCCATTGGGCGCAGATGTCCGAGGCATGGAACTGGACTCTCAGGCCAGCCCTCATGAAGAAGTCCCGGTGGGGCAAGTTCCAGTACGCGCAGACGTGGGAGCAGACCCGAAAGGGCTTCGCCCACGTCAACATGGGCATCGTCACGCCGAAGATCAAGACATGGTGCCTGGTCGAAGGCTGCAAGCACGTCACCTACCGGGAGTGCCCGAACAAATCGCCTTGGTGCAAGAACTGCGGTGGCCGTGGCAGGAAGGGAACCCTCTGCAAGGGGTGGCAAGCCCAGAAGAAGATCCTGCTAGCCCAAGCTGTGCGTGCTGGTTTCGGAGCGGTCGGCCTCTACCTCTCTCCGGTGCAGGGTGCCGCGGAGTTTTCGACGTATCTGAACAAGCGGTCTGGATCGACGAAGGGCGGCGCGGCGGAGATCGCCAGCGAGATCACCTCGAGCGCGGCCAAGAGCCAGCTCCCCGTGGACGCCCCGCCTCACTTCCGGCGCGTCAGGTACTCCTCGCTTTGGCCCGTGCCGCCAGAGCTCGCCAAGCTCTGCGAGTGCGGCCACGGCAAGCACGTTCACGTCCGCAAGAAGAAGGACCGTCCGACGGCCTGTTGTTTCGAGGGCGGCGAGTGCGAGTGCCGATGCTTCACGAAGAAGATCAGCGAGTACACCGGGGAGATCCGGCAGAAGCCCCTCGAGGTCGTGGAGGCTGAGATCCAGGCTGAGGAAGAACGCCTCGAAAGGGTCGACCAGGCTAAGGTGACACCCTTGATTTCCAGCGAAATTTTCAAATCGGAATCCGAGGAGGATCATGTAGATTCCTCTTGCATTCCAGATAGTCTAAGACTAGTCTATAGCGATGGAACTGGAAGCACGGATGCGGGAAATGCTCCGGTGCCTAGTTTGCGGGCGGAATGCATGGCCGACCAGCTACGCGAGAGGGCAGAAACACGGACACTCGATGGACACGCTGGTTCTCGTGAAGGGTCGGGGCAAGGGTCGGGGCTTCGAGTGGCGGATATGCTTACGGGTCAGGGATCGCGGCTACATCCTGATGTGGCGCGAACTCCTGATGAAGCACTTGGACCGCCTAGAACTCCTCCTTGAGTCGATGGGCGATACCTTCGTTGAGCCCGAGATCCACAACCCTCCAACCACAAAGACGCCCTTGCGCACCTTAAAACCCTGGATCACCCATGTTTCTGTCCTCAAGACGCACGTCCCCAAGGTCTCTTACGGGAGCTAACTATGATCAAGACGATGACCGCGAAGGAGCAGAAGGCAGTCCTCAAGAGGCAAAAGAAAAACAAAAATCCGGATCAGTGCGATATCGTCGTTTGCATCGACAAGAAGACAGGGCTGTTGAAGATGCTTGGTGCCGGGAAGAACTGTCCTCCCGGCTACATGAGGCGCGTCGACAAGGCGCTGTCCATCGGAGTCCAGATCAATCCTGAGTCGTTGAACGAGTAGGCGATCATCGGCGCCGGCAGAGGGGTTGCTTCTTCGGAAGCCGGCGAATGGAACTCCGCGGTGCTCCCTCAAGCGTGCGGAGAGGGGTTGCAGATGAACCTTGAGCCCGTTATCAGCGGGACAAGGTCGCCAGGTATGAGGGGTTTGCGACGTGGACGCGTCACAAAGTCCCCGGTCAGAGTATAGACCGGGGGAAAACAAGAATCAAGCCGCGAGGGGGCGTGAGGGTGACTCCTCGCGTCGCCACGGGCCCCCGCCGACGGAGGTCGACGGGCACGCCCCCGCGCGGCTTGGAGATCAACATGTCGAAGTCGATGCTCGAGGTG
>CAZSCC010000659.1:0-3669 GCA_964604905.1 uncultured Planctomycetales bacterium | reverse complement strand
GTCGGGAGCGCGACCGGCGCCTTCTCGGAGCATCCGGCGGTGAGGAGGAGTAGGGCGAGCGACAGAATCCGCACGCGGACAGGATACGCGCGACGGATGCTCGGCGCAACAGGTACAATGCCCGGCATGGGCAAAGAGATCGAACGGAAGTTCCTCGTGAGCGACGATGCGTGGCGGCGGGGCGCGAAGGGGGTCTCCTACCGCCAGGGCTACCTTTCGTCCACGCCCGAACGCACGGTGCGTGTCCGGTCCGATGGCCTGAAGGGATACCTGACCGTGAAGGGAAGGACCGACGGCGCATCGCGCGACGAGTACGAGTACGAGATCCCATCCGCCGAGGCCGCGGAGATGCTCGACCGCCTCTGCGAGCGGCCGCTCATCGAGAAGACCCGCTACGCGATCCCCTTCGCCGGATTCACATGGGAGATCGACGAGTTCGGCGGCGACAACCACGGGCTGATCGTCGCCGAGGTCGAGCTCTCGAACGAAGGACAGATGATCGCCCTCCCCCCGTGGGCGGGCCGCGAGGTGACGGGCGATCCGCGCTACTACAACTCGAACCTCGCCCTTCGCCCCTACCGGACGTGGTGACAGATTTCAAACTCTTTGAAATCTGTCACGCGGGGCGGCCGAAGATGAGGCGGCCGGAGGAGGTCTGGAGGACGTTCGTGACGGTCAGCTCGACCTCCTGGCCGACCCGGCCCGCGCACTCCTCCGCCACCACCATCGTGCCGTCGTCCAGGTAGCCCACCCCCTGGCCGGCGGTCTCGCCGTGCTTGATGATCTTGAGGGTGAGCTTCTCGCCCTGGAGCAGCACCGGGCGGAGCGCGTTGGCCACGTCGTTCAGGTTCACGACCTCCACGCCCTGCACCTGGGCGACCTTGTTCAGGTTGAAGTCGGTCGTCACAATCCGCGCGTCGAGGTTCTTCGCCAGCCGGACCAGCTTCGCGTCGACTCCCTCCACTTCGGGAAGCTCGACCTCCTGCACCTCCACGCCCCGGGCCTTCCGGAGCCGGTTGAGGATGTCTAGCCCGCGGCGGCCGCGGTTGCGCTTGAGCTTGTCCTGCGAGTCCGCCACCTGCTGGAGTTCGTTGAGGACGAAGCGGGGAACGATGATCTGGGTGTCGATGACCTTCGTGTCGATCACGTCGGCGATCCGTCCATCGATGATCGCGCTCGTGTCGAGGATCACCGGCTTCGAGCCGCCGCCCTCGCGCTTGAGCTCGACGAACGGGATCGAGAACTTGAAGTCGTCCTTCATGTGGAGAACGGTGAGGATCGAGAGGAAGCTCAGGACGACCGTGACGCCGATCGTCCGATAGGTCTGCAGGCGCGGGTCGTCCGTCAGGATGACCAGGTCGAACACGCGGTTGACGAAGAAGGCGACCAGGCATCCGACCAGCACCCCGAACATCACGGAGGAAAGCACCGAGGCGACCTTGCGGGTGAAAGCAAGCTCGAGGGCCACCAGGCAGACCCCCGCGCCCACCCCGATGGTCAGACCCATGAACGGGGTCTTGTAGACCTCGATCCCCATCGCGACCCCGAGGGTCGCGCAGATGCCGACGAAAAGCGCGCGGACGACGTGAAGCATATCTATAGAACGTTCTCGAACGGGTGGAACAGTTTCCTGTACTCGTCCTGGCAGTACCGGTCGGTCATCCCGGCGATGTAGTCGGAAACGGCCCTCGGGACGCCCACTTCCTTCGCCCATTCCTGGAAGCGCGGCGGAAGGGTCGCCGGATTCGCCGTGTACGCCTCAAACAACTCCCGGATGAACCGCCCCGCCTTCTCCGACATGATGAGCACGCGGTAATGGCGGTAGACGCTCTGATTGAGGAAGTGCTGGAGCTCCTTCTTGTGCCGGTCCATCTCGGAGGAGAACCGCACGGCGGGCTCCTTCGCCGCGCGGACCGTGTCCGGCGAATCAAGCCCGAGCCGTCTCACGTTCGCCAGCGTCGTCTCACAGAGGTCGCTCACCTCCATGTTGATGAGCTGCCTCACGCCGGCCCGGACGCGCATCTCGCCCGAGAGCGTCGACCCCGCGGTCGCCTTTCGCCAGATCTCGAGGGCCGCGAGCTGCCCCTCGGCAATCAGGCCCGCCTTCACACTGTCGTCGATGTCGTGCGCGTCGTACGCAATCGAGTCCGCGATGTCGACCAGCTGGGCCTCGAGGAGGGACGCCGCGCCGGGGCGGTATTCCTCCTCGACCTTCCCGCGCGGGGGCCAGCCGTGCTTCCGGATGGACTCACGGGTCTCGAACGTCAGGTTGAGTCCCGAGAAGCCGGGGTAGCGCTGCTCGAGGAGCTCGACCACGCGGAGGCTCTGGCGGTTGTGCTCGAACCCGCCGTGTGCCTTCATGCATTCATCGAGGGCGGTCTGCCCCGAGTGTCCGAACGGAGTGTGGCCCAGGTCGTGGCCCAGCGCGACCACCTCGCAGAGGTCCTCGTTGAGCCCGATTGCCCGCGCGATCGTCCGGGAGATCTGGGCCGCCTCGGTCGAGTGGGTCAGGCGCGTTCGGTAGGTGTCGCCCTCGTGGTTGACGAAGACCTGGGTCTTGTAGGCGAGCCGGCGGAACGCGGCGGAGTGGATCACGCGGTCACGGTCCCGCTGGAAGGCCGTGCGGTACGGGTGCTCCCCCTCGGGGTGCTTGCGGCCGGGCGAGCGGCCGCTCTTCGCCGCGAACGGCGCGAGCGCAGACTCCTCCCGCTTCTCGAGCTCCTGCCGCGTGATCATGTGAAAAGGCTCCGGGGACTTGTCGGCCCCCGGGGCTCCTGACCCGCCCTATTCATGCACCCTGGAGAATCCCTGCGCCTTGTTCCAGGGGCGGGAACTCCAGACCTCCAACCCCGTCCCCCTTTGGAGTTGGGTTTTCGGATTTCCGACCCCCTGAGCCATTCCAGCATTCTCCATCCAGCACTCCGAATCGGGTCGGCCCTACTTCTTCACGCCGATGATCTCGTCGATCCAGCCCAAGCGCTCCTTGAGGTCGGCGGCCTGCGTGTCCGCCATGTGGGCGATGCGGAACGTCCGCTCCTTGAGCTTGCCGTAGCCCTCGGAGATCACCGCTCCGCGCTCGTAGAGCGTGTCGTAGAGCTGCTTGACGGTGACGTCCTTGCGCGTATTCTCGATGCAGGAGACGGTCGTGGACCAGCAGCCCTGGGCCGGGAACATCTTGAAGTGGGTGTTGGCCCAGGTCTGGCACAGGGTCGCCATGTCGCGATGCCGCTTCCAGCGGTTCTCGAAACCCTCGGCCTGCATCCGCTTCATCTGCACGTCGAGCGCGTAGATCAGGCTGATCACCGGCGTCTCGGGCGTCTCGTTCTTCTCGTCCGTCTTCTTGAACTGATGGAGGTCGAAGTAGTGCCCCTTGTTGGGGACCTTGGCGGACTTCTCCATCGCCTTGTCGGAAGCCCAGACCACCGCCAGGCCCGGCGGGAGGCCGAACGCCTTCTGCGTGCCGGCGAGGAGGTAGTCGATGCCGAGCTCGTCCGGGTTGATCGGCACTCCGGCGAGGGAGCTCACCGCGTCTACCGCGAAAGAGACGTCGGGGTACTTCTTCATCACCGCGCAGATGTCCTTGAGGGGATTGAAGAGTCCGGTGGAGGTCTCGTTGGAGACCAGCGTCAGGCAGTCGTACTTCCCCGTGGAGAGCAGCTTGTCGATCTC
>CAZSCC010000658.1:0-2264 GCA_964604905.1 uncultured Planctomycetales bacterium | reverse complement strand
GGTTGTCGTGGATGACGAGGTTGATGAACTTGCATCCCTTGACGGCGTGGACGGTGAGGCCGCCGGTGCCGGGCATGTCGCTGGGCCAGGAGCCCTTGACCTGGGTCTTGCGCTTCTCGACGGGGGCGTCGCCCGAGATCTCGAGGTCGCGGAGCCATAGGTAGGAGGAGGGCTCCACGACGTCGATCCCGCTGTTGAGGATCGTCGCCCGCTCGCCGGGCCAGGCGCGGACGACGATCGGCGCCGTCTCGGTGCCGGCGAGCTTCACCTGGAACTTGCCCGTGTAGGTCCCGCCGCGGACCCAGATCGTGGCGCCGGGCTCGATCTTCTTCGCGCCCGAGAGCGCCGAGGCGAGGTCCCACGGAGACTCCTTCGTGCCGGGGTTCTCCGGCTTGCCCTCGGGGGAGGCGAAGTGCTCGGGGGCGGCCGGGGCCGCCGCGGTCAGCAGGAGCGCCAGGATCGTCGCGCGCATGGAGACCTCCCTTCTACCTAGAGTCTCTGGACGGCCGCCTTGGTGGCCACGAGTCCCGCTCCGAGCGCCGCCGCGCGCTCGCCGAGGGTCGACGGTTCGATCGCGAGCCGCTTCATCGTGCTGGCGATGGCGTGGTCCTGGATCGAGGCCCGGAGGGGCCCCAGGACGAGCTCGCCCGCCTCGAAGAAGCGGCCGTTGAGGAGCAGCAGTTCAGGGTTGAAGAGGTTGAGCGCCGTGGCGAGCCCCACGCCCAGCATGCGGGCCGCCCGGGCGAGGAGGCGCGTCGAGAACGAGTCGCCCTCGCGCGCGAGGCGGACCACGTCGGCGTAGGTCACGGACTTCGGGTTCGTGAAGAGGCCGCGTGCGGCGTCCGACTCGCGGACCTCCTCGACGACGGCCGAGACCGTCGCCCGCGACTCGAGGCAGCCCTTGCTCCCGCAGTAGCAGACGGGGCCGTCCGGGTCGACGCAGATGTGGCCGAGTTCCCCTGCGTTGCCCGAGACGCCCTGGAGGAGCCCGCCATTCACGATCGCGCCCATCGCGATGTTCTCCGCCACCTCGACGCAGACGAGGTTGGCCGGCTCGTGGGAGGCGCGGCGGGCCTGCTCGGCCAGAGCGAGCGCCGGGGCGTAGCCCAGGAGGGTCGCCGGGCAGCGGGTCCACTCCTCGAGGAGCGAGCGGATGGGAACGTTTTTCCAGTCGGGGACGCGCGGGTAGAGCCCCGAGATCCCCCGCTCGGGATCCCATTGGCCCGGGAGGGCGAGTCCGACTCCGATCAGCCGCCCTGCCTTCTTCGCCAGGGACCGGACCGACCGCCGGAGGGCCTGGAGGAGGCTCGCCCTGCCGCGGGAGGGGTCGAGCGGCTCGGTGGCCTCGCGGAGGACGTCGCCTTTCAGGTTGAGGACGAGGAGCCGCGCGGCGGGGTAGAGAATGCTGATCCCCAGGACGCACCCGTAGCTCCCGTTGATCTCGAGGCTGCGCTCGGGCCGCCCCTGCGAGACCCGCGGCTTCACGACCTCGGTGAGCACCCGGCTGCGGACCAGGTCGCGCGTGATGCGGGAGACGGTCGCTGCCGAGAGCCCCGTCTGTCGCGCCAGCTCCCGGCGCGAGCTCGTCCGCCAGGGCCGGAGCTGCGAGAGCAGCTCTCCCCGGTTGCGGGCGGCGCGGCGCGGATGCTTTACTTTCATGGGCAATTAATAGTACGCTCGGATGGCCCATATGGGGATACTTATTTTCAATTGAATCTTGACACGCGCGGCCTGCCGAGCGTTCAATAGGGAGACTTCGAACCGAACAAGGAGCGAATCCATGGGCGATCTGCGGATCGGCATCGTCGGCCTGGGCTGGGTGGCCGGGGCCCATATCGAGACCTTCAAGAACGTGACGGGCGCGCGGGTGACGGCGGTCTGCTCGCGTCGCGAGCAGAACCCGGCGGAGCTCAAGGCGAAATACGGGATCCCGCTGAAGGCCTACGCCGACTACGACGCGATGCTGGCCGACCCGGAGATCGACGTCGTCGACATCTGCACGCCCCACCCGATGCACGCGAAGCAGGCGATTGCCGCGGCGCGGGCGGGGAAGCACCTGGTGATCGAGAAGCCGATCTGCCTCACGTGGGCGGACGCGAAGGCGATCAAGGCGGCGATCGACAAGGCAAAGGTGCGCGCCATGGTCTGCTTCGAGGTCCGTTACAGCGCGCAGTTCCAGCTGGCGAAATCGATCCAGGATGAAGGTCTGCTGGGCGAACTCCACTACGCCGAGGTCGACTACTACCACGGCATCGGCCCCTGGT
>CAZSCC010000657.1:0-34476 GCA_964604905.1 uncultured Planctomycetales bacterium | reverse complement strand
GACCTCGTCATCGACGACGTCCACGGCCTGGGCGTCTTCGGCCCCGAGGGGCGGGGGAACACGGACGTCCCGATCCAGACGGGCAACCTGGCCAAGGCCGCCGGCAGTTCCGGCGGCTTCGTCGTGGGGTCGAAGGACCTGATCGAGCTCCTCCGAAGCAAGGCGCGGAGCTTCCTTTTCACGACCGCGCCGCCCTCTGCCCTCTGCGCCGCGGGGATCGAGGCGCTCAAGCTCATCAGGGAGTCGGGCGACCGGCGAAAGAAGCTGTGGGACAACGTGGCGAAGCTGGGGGCGATCTCCCCGATCAAGACGGTGATCGTGGGCTCGAACGAGGCGGCGCTCGCCGCGTCCGGACGCCTCCGCGAGCTCGGCTTCCTCGTCCCCGCCATCCGGCCGCCCACCGTGGCGCCCGGGACCGCGCGCCTCCGCATCACCGTGACCGCGATGCACGAACCCGCCCATGTCGAGGCCCTGCTCGATGCCCTCAAGAAGATCTGAGCCCTGGCGCGCCCGCGACCGCAAGGTCCTGTGGCATCCGTTCACCCAGCAGAAGCTCTGGATGGACGAGGAGTTTCCCGTCATCGTGGGGGGCAAGGGGAGCTACCTGATCGACGCCGACGGGAGGAAGTACCTGGACGGCTCGTCGAGCCTCTGGTGCAACCTCCACGGCCACGCGCGCCGGGAGATCAACCAGGCGATGAAGAAGCAGCTCGACCGGATCGCCCATTCGACCTTCCTTGGCCTCACGAACCCGCCCGCGATCGAGCTGGCCGAGAAGCTGGTGGAGATCGCGCCGAAAGGGCTCACCCGCGTCTTCTACTCCGACAACGGCTCGACCGCGGTCGAGGTCGCGCTCAAGATGGCCTTCCAGTACTGGCAGCAGAACGGCCAGCCGGCGCGCACGAAGTTCGTCACGCTCGACGCGGCGTACCACGGAGACACGGTGGGGGCGGTGAGCGTCGGCGGGATCGAGCTCTTTCACGGGATGTTCAAGCCGCTCCTCTTCCGGACGATCAAGGCGCCGGCGACCTACGCCTACCGCTGCGATCGGGCGCGGACGCTCGAGGAGTGCGGCCAGCACACGATCATGGAGATCGAGGGGATCCTGAAGACCCACGCCCGCGAGGTCGCCGCCCTGGTGGTCGAGCCGCTCATCCAGGGGGCCGGCGGGATGATCACCCAGCCGCGCGGGTTCGTGACGGGCCTGCGCCACCTCTGCGACAAGTACGGCGTCCTCATGATCGCCGACGAGGTGATGACCGGCTTCGGGCGCACGGGCCGGATGTTCGCGTGCGAGCACGAAGGGGTGACGCCCGACCTGATGGCGGTCTCGAAGGGGATCACGGGGGGTTACCTGCCGCTCGCGGCGACCCTCGCGACCGAGAAGATCTACAAGGGGTTCCTGGGCGACGTGAAGGACGGCCGGACGTTCTTCCACGGCCACACGTACACGGGGAACCCGCTGGCCTGCGCGGCGGCGCTCGCGTCGCTCGAGATCTTCCGGAAGGAGGACCTGCTTGGCCGCGTACGGAAGCGGATCCACCGGCTCGGGAACCTGCTCCAGGACCTCTACCTGATCCCGCAGGTGGGGGACATCCGGACGGTGGGCCTGATCGTGGGGATCGAGCTCGTGGCCGACCCGGAGAAGCGGACGCCCTATCCCCCAGAGACGCGCACGGGCCACCGCGTGATCCTCGAGGCGCGGAAACGCGGGGCCATCCTGCGGCCGCTCGGCGACACGATCGTCCTCATGCCTCCCCTGTCGATCACCGAGAAGGAGCTTGAGACGCTCGTCCGGATCACCGTCGATTCGGTGAACGCGGTCGTGGCTCCCTAGGAACCGGTCAGCCGGAAGCTCTGCGGCCGAGGCCGATCGCTGATGGCTGACGGCTATTTCTTGACGCGCGAGGCGGCTCTCAGCAAGCCTTCCCGGAAGACCCGCTCCGGCTCCGTGATGTCGGCGCCCATCTCTTTCGCCGTCGCCAGGTAGAGCCGGGCGAGATCGTCGTGGCCGTCGCAGAAGAAGAAGAACGCGGCCTTGACGTAGGTGGCGGCGTCCTCCGCGGACAGGGATTTTCCGATCGTCCAGGCCACGACCTGGTCGACGTGCACTTTCTCGAAGAGCGCCTCCGCGGTCGCGTCGCCGGTGTCGATCGCGGCGCGGTCCGGGCCCAGGCGGACGAGCTTGCCGGTGACGCGGGGCTCCTTCGGGCCCGCGAGGGCGATCGTGACGTCGGCGTTGATCTTCGAGCGGAGCGTCTTGAGGAAGGCCTCCCAGAAGGCGGCCGCCTGGACGATCGCCCCCCGCTCGGCGGCCAGCTCCGGAAGGCCCGCCGGGGCGGCGTCGAACTCCTTCAGGCCCTCGTCGTAGCGCCGGGCGCGGAGGAGGGCGAGCACCTGGGTCGCGGGTCCCTCGCGGAACGCCTTGTGCGCCTCCTCGTTCTGCTTGGACGTCGCCGAGGCGTCGAAGGCCTTCGCGGCCTCGCGGAGCTCGGCGATCGCGGCGTCGCAGCGGACGGCGACCTCGGGGATCGCGCCCTCCTTCAGCTTCACGAAGAGCTCCGCGGCCTCGGCATAGCCGCCCCTCTTCGCCATCCCGGACGCCTGCTGGGCGAGGCGGTTGAACGCCTCGCGCGAGGCGTTCTCCAGGGAGGCGATCTCGCGTCCCGCGCGCTGCCGGAGGGCGTCCCGCGTCTGCTCCTTGAGGTAGTCGGCCACGGCCTCGATCGCATCGCTGAAGTGCCCCGCGCCGGCCAGCGCCTGGGAGTCCTTCTTCACGACCTGGAACTCCCGCTCGAGGGAAGCCTGGAACGCCTGGTCGATCGCGCGGACCTTCTGCTCGGCCTTCTTCCCCCAGCGGGTGGTGGGGTGCTTCTGGTAGACCTCGAGGTAGCGGGGCATGACCTTCTCGGGCTCGCCTGGGGTGGCGCGCTCGAACGCCTCTGCGGAGGAGTAGAGCTCCTGCGCGGCCTTTTCCTCGGCTTCATTCTGCTGGGCGCGGACCGCCGCCTCCTTCCGGGGACCGCCCGGGAGAGCGGTCGTGGAGGCGCGTTCTTTGGAATTGGAAGGGCCGGCCTCGGCCTCCTGGGGCGGGGGGGCGGAAGAGGGGAGGAGCAGCGCGATCGTCACGGCGCCGCCGAGCGCAACCGCGGCGCCTCCGAGCAGGAGCCAGAGCTTGAGGGGGAACCGGCGCGGCTCTTCCGGAGGCAGGAGCGGTTCGGCGGGGGCGCCCATCTCAGTTGACGATGGTTTCGAGGGGGAGTTCGTAGGGGGCGAAGAAGGCGGGGGGGATCGCGTAGCGGTGCTTCGCCTGCTCGTCCCACCACGCCTTCTCGTCCTCGGCCACCTGCTTCCTGTTGGCGACCCACCAGTTCTCGAAGCTCACCGTGTTGAAGCTCGTGTTCACGCCGGTGATCTTCCGGAGTAGCCAGATGCAGAGCCTGCGCATCTCCGGCTGCTCGGAGCGGGAGCCCTCGCAGATCGCGGGGACGGCGGGCTTGCCGATCTTGAGGAGCGAGACGACCGCGTCGCGCGGGTAGCTGGAGATGGCCTTGACGAGCATCGGAGCGGAGGCCTTGTCGCCCACCGCGCCCAGCTGGCGGAGGATCTCCATCTGGAGCTTCGGGTTGCGCTGCCGGGTCAGGAGGTCCCGCAGTTGGGCGGCCGACCAGGCGTGATACTGGCGGAAGGCGGCGCCGAAGGCCGCGCGGTCCTCCTGCTTCGCCGGAGGCGCCTCGGCGAACCAGTCCAGGAGGAAGTCGAACGCCGCCCGGTCGTCCGCCTCCCGCGCGACGGTGAACGCGATCGCGCGCTTGGCGGGGTCGGTCTCGCGCTTCGCCCAGGCGAGCGACTTGAGGACGACCGCGGGGTCCTGCCACGCGAGGCCGTCGGCGAGGACCTTGAGGATCGCGGGGTCGCGCTCGCTCTCGAGCAGCTTGAGGAGGGTGGCCAGAGGGGCCACCGCCGGCGGGTGGGAGAGCCGTCGGGCGGCCTCCAGCCGCTTGGCGGCCTCGGGATTGAGGAGGTCCTGCGCCAGGGCGCCGAGGCCGGGGCCCAGGGCTTCCTTGTAGATCCACTTGTGTTCGACGGCCGGGGGCGGCTGGAAGGCGAAGTGGACGTCGACGAGAGCGACGACCTTGGGCTTGGCGACGGGCGCGGCCCCCGCGAGGTCGGACGTCGCGGCGCCGCGGCAGAGGCGGATGAACTGCAGGACGACGGGGACGGTCCGGGCGATGGAGGCCCTGTCCTCGTCCCGGGCGAACGGCTCGACGAGGTTGCAGAGGGCGGCGGCGCCCTGGGCCATCTCGATGGCGGTCAGGATCTTTTCGTTCTTGAGCCGGTCGGTGTCGAGAAGCTTCTCGGACTCCTCGTAGATCCGCTTCGCCTCGCGGTAGCGGTCCTCGGCCTTGAGGACGACCTCGTGCGGGTCGTCGAAGACGCAGGCCACTTCGGAGGCGGGGAACTGCCGGGGGCCCGCGAGCGAGTCGACGTGGTAGACGTTCCCGGACTGGGTCACGTTGCCCTTGTAAACCTCGCCCTTCTTGGTGATGAGGGTCCGATCGCCGGCGGCGAGGAGGGCCGCCAGGGCCGCGGCGATGAGGGCGCGCGTCATGAAGCTGCGGGCTCCGCGTCAGGTCCGGCGTTCATTCGCTAATTATACACTCGGTGGGAGGAGGGGGGTACGATGTAACCGTGAATCGGGAGGAAGTCTACCGGGGCCTGGAGGCGGTCTACGCCGAGCTGGAGCGGGAGCTTTCGGAGTTGCGCCCTTTGTGCCAGACGTCGGGCCGCTGCTGCAAGTTCAAGGAGTTCGGCCACCAACTCTGGACGACCCAGTTGGAATTGGACTACCTCATCGAGAAGGAGGGGAGGCCTCAGGCCGACCCCGAGGGCGTCTGCCCGTATCTCCAGAACGGCCTGTGCGGGGTGCGCGACCACCGGATGCTGGGGTGCCGGATCTACTTCTGCGATCCCTCCTACGCCTCCGCCATGGGCCCCCTCTACGAACGTTACCATAGGAAGATCAAGGATTTGCACCTCAAGCACTCGATCCCCTACCACTACTCCGAGCTGCTCACCGCCTTGCAGCGCCGCTGATCAGGAACAGACCGTCTCTTTTGTTTTGATCGGCCCCGGGACCGGGCCCGGTTCAGATTAGTTGGAGAGGGGACAAGAATGGAGGATGGGGTCGCCCGGCTTCCAAGGAGCTGAGGTGGCACGGTGTTTGCGCGGGAAGGAGACGCCATGAGCCTGGAGCCCACTGTGGACCGCGCGGCACTGGAGAAGCTCCGCACCCTCGGGGGCGTTGCCCTCCTGACCCAGATGATCGACCTCTTCCTGGAGAATACGCCCAAGCGTATCGCGGCCGCCCAGGGAGGGGAGAAGAGCGGCAACTGGTACGAGGTCGAGCGCGCGGCCCACTCGCTCAAGTCCAGCGCCGCCAACCTCGGGCTGACCGACCTCCAGTCCCTGGCCCGGGAGATCGAAGACCTGGCCGAGCGCCGCCAGTCCGAGAAGGTCATCCCTCTTCTGCACGAACTGGAATCCCGATTCCCGGCGATCAAGCTCCGGCTCGAGGAAGAGAAGCGGGCCGCTCACGCTTGAGCTCAAGAACGGGTAGCGCGATAAGCCCTTCTCCTCGGCGGAGTGGGTTGCCCGCCTCCGCTGCCTCCTCAAGGCGACCCCGGCCGTGGTATGATCCAGCCTGATGGCCGGCACGCGCATCCTCCTGGTCGACGACGACGAAGCGTGCATCCTCATGGTCTCGGCCGGGCTGCGAAAGCTGGGATTCGAGGTCGTGGCCGCGACCGACGGATGGGACGGCCTCGCCCAGGCGCGCGCCCAGAAGCCCAACCTGATCCTGCTCGACGTCAAGATGCCCCAGATGGACGGGTGGACGTTCCTGGGCTTCCTCCGGAATCAGAAGGACTTCGAGAAGGTCCCCGTGATCTTCCTCACGGGGCGGACGGCCGAGGAGGACCGCAAGAAGGGCATCGCGCTTGGGGCCGACGACTACCTGAGCAAGCCCGTCGACCTGGACCGCCTCAAGACCTGCATCGATACCTCCCTGCACCGGCGCGGGAAGGCGCACGCGACCGCCGCGCCGCCTGCCGAGCCGCTGCGCCCCAAGGGGCGTTTCGGCCTCAAGGGCCGGCTCGACCAGTTGGGCCTCGCGGCGCTGCTCTCGATCCTGGGAGCGGGAAGGCGCAGCGGCACGCTGGCGCTCTCGCGCGAAGGGCAGGTGGCCCGGGTGATCCTCCTCACCGGCCACATCACCAGCGCCGTGCTGGACGGCCCCGAGCGGGTGGAGGGCCTCGCGGCGATGGACGCGCTGGGAAAGTGGAGCGATGGAGACTTCGCCTTCAGCGAACACCCGGTCGAGAAGGAGAAGAAGGGCTCCTCGCGGGCGATCCCTAAGGTCTAAGTCGGCCCCACCGAGAAAGTCGGGGTGAATCCCACCACAAAGTCACAAAGAACACCAAGAAGCCAAGTGAAGGAACTTCGCGACGAGCGCCACCGGGATGAAGAGGTAGAGCGAGGTGACGATCCGGTCGAACGTTTTTCCCATGAAACCTGTCTCAAGCCCTGAAGGGTAGTCAATACAGGAGCGGATACCTGCGGCGTCAAAGGGCGTTTCGATTGAAAACGGACCTTCTTGGGCTATAATCGTGCAGCGATTTCCCCTCCTTCGGGGAGTTGTTTCGTGATACCGTTGCATCCTTGATGGGGAAGCCGGGATGACCGACGCGCCGGGCGGGGTGAGCAAGAGCGACTATTCCTTCGGGCAGGTCGCGATCCGCGAGAACATCTGCACTTTCGAGCAGGTCAAGGAGTGCCTGGACATCCAGGCCAAGCTCCGCGGCCTGGGGATCGAGCCCAAAAAGCTGGGCGAGATCCTGATCGAGAAGAGCTACATCACGGCCGAGCAGGCGGTCCAGGTCGCCAAGCTCCAGGTCCAGACGGCCTCCTCCCAGAAGGTCGCGATCCCCGGGTACGAGGTCCTGGCCAAGATCGGCGCCGGCGCCATGGGCACGGTCTACAAGGGGCGGCAGATCTCGATGGACCGCGTCGTCGCCATCAAGATCCTCTCCAGTCGCTACTCCAAGGACGGGGTCTTCGTGGACCGCTTCGTCCGCGAGGCGCGCGCCGTGGCCAAGCTCAACCACGAGAACATCATCGGCGGCTTCGACGTCGGCGAGGCCGGGGGGCTCCACTACTTCGTCATGGAGTTCGTGGACGGCGTCCCCGTGCACGGCATCCTCAGGCGGGAGGGGCGGCTCGACGAGAAGCGCTGCCTCCAGATCGGGCTCCAGATGGCAAAGGCGCTGGCCCACGCCTACAAGCACGGCATCATCCACCGCGACGTCAAGCCCGAGAACATCATGATCACCAGCGGCGGCGTCGCGAAGCTGTGCGACCTCGGCCTCGCCAAGCAGACCAAGGGGGACGTCGACGTCACGATGGACGGGACGAGCGTCGGGACCCCGAACTACATCTCGCCCGAGCAGGCCCGCGGCGAGGAGAAGATCGACATCCGCACGGACATCTATTCGCTCGGCGCGTCGCTCTATCACATGTCCACGGGCACCACCCCCTTCACGGGCGCCAACCCGATGGTGGTGATGACCAAGCACGTCACCGAGTACCCCGATCCCCCCAAGAAACGCCTGGCATCGCTCTCCGAGGGCTTCAACAACCTCGTGATCAAGATGATGCAGAAGCGCCGGGAGGACCGTCCCCAGGACCCCGAGGCGCTGATCGCCGACATCGAGATGCTGCTCCGCGGCGGCGTGGTCGCGGCGGGCCCCGCGCCCCGGAGCACGGGCCCGGCCGGGCGTCCGGCCGCCGAGCGGCCCGTCCGCCCCTCCACCGTCCGCCACGAAGGCCTGATGAGCGCCTCCCCGTCGTCCCCCATGAAGCCGATCGTCATGGGCCTGGCCGCCGTCGCCGCGGTGGTGGTGGCGGTCCTCGCGTTCAAGGGCGCCGGAAACTCCACCCCTCCGTCCCCTCCCCCCCGGCTCGATCCGGTCGTGAAGTCCGGCCCGTCCAACCCCGGCCCCTCGACGTCGGTCGATTCGGCGGACAAACTCAAGAAGGACGTCGCCGATTTCCGCCGCTGGTCGGAGGGGCAGATCACCGCCTCGACCCCCGACCGTTTCACGGCCTCCTACTCCCAGCTCCAGAAGAAGATCGACGGCTGCAAAAGCGAGTCCAACTTCGAGGGCCTCGCCGCGTGGCAGGAGGAGAAGGGGAGTTTCATCGGCAAGGCCAACAAGTTCATCACCGAGCGCGTCTGGGAGCCCATCCGGATGAAGGCGGACGAGAACCTGGGCGCCGGCCGGCTCTCAAAGGCCCTGGACGAGTTGGCCAAGTTCGAGGAGGTCTTCAAGTACCTGGGCGAGGGCCGGCAGGAGAAGTCCCGGGCCACCCTGCAACTCGAGGACCGGCTCCAGAGGATCGAGGCCTCCGCCGACCAGGCGTGGCTCGAGGGAAAGCAGAACGCCGACGGCCAGTTCGCCCAGGTCTCCACGCGCGACCAGGCCTATACCTCGCTGGACATCCTGACCGCGTCGCTCCTTCCGCGCCAGAGGAAGGACGTCGAGGACGCGCGCCGCAGGTACTTCGAGAACGAGGTCAGCGCCCTCGTGGGGACCGTGCCGACGCCCGAGAAGATCACGCAGGCGCAGGACCGCATCGCGAAGCTCCGGGGAATCCACTCGGGCAACGAGGCCGCGGTGGGCGAGCTCGACCGGACCGCGGTCCAGCTCAAGGAGGCCTACGAGAACTTCTCCAAGGGCGCGCTCGCCCAGGTGAACTCGCTCTACGCCGCCGGCTTCAAACCCAAGTTCGAGGAGGCCATGCGCCAGCGGGACCTCGTCTCGGTGCGCCGGCACCTGAATACGATCTACTACTCGAAGGAGACGCTGCCGCTCCAGAGCTACCTCCTGCCGGCGTCGATCGATCCGGCGCTCCTGAAGTCCTTCTGCGATCCCGCCCGGGTCACGCCCCTCGACACCCGGAAGCTCGTCGCCCAGGCGGAGGAGGGGATCAAGGTGGCCTCGAAGCCGGGCCAGTCGGAGGGAGCGCGCGATCTCTACTTCGACCTGCGGACGACCCTGCTGCTCGAGGACCTGGTCGAGCAGGCGGTCGAGGGCGCCAAGCTGGCCAGCCGCGACGCCGGAAAGTTCAAGACCGGCTATTCGGCGCAGCTCAAGGACGCCCTCTCGGCCGATCCGCTCCCCCGGAAGCCCCTGGAGGGGATCGCGTTCGCGGTGGCCATCGCCCAGGGCGGCGGGAGGGCCACGATCACCCTCTCGGTGGTCCCCCGTAAGGACCCCACGCTCTCGGAGGACGACCTTGTCGCGATGGCGAAGCGCGGCCCGACCGCGGCCAACGACCCGTACTTCGCGCTCAAGGCGTTCTTCCTCTGCCACTACGGGGGCAAGCTCGCGTCGGCCAAGGCGTGGCACGAGAAGCTTTCGCCCGATCACAAGGCGGGCGTCGAGCGCCTCGCGGAGGGGCTCAAGGACGTGGTCTCGGGCACCGCGGAGGTCGAGGCGAAGCAGCTCTACGAGGACGGCCACGCGCTCTGGAGGAAGAAGGACGAGGCGGGCGCGGTCCGGAAGTTCAGGGAGTGCCTGGAGAAGTACGGCCACACGTCCTACATGAAGGTCCCGGTCAAGCTCTCGACCGGCGAGAAGAGCCGCATCCAGATCGTCGAGGAACTCTTCAAGCTGACCGCCCCGGCCGGCGTCGGCCCGAAGAGCGCGGGCAAGGCGAAGCTGACGGACGTCTTCAACGCCGCCGAGGTCCGCGATCTCGGGAAGGGGCGCTTCGACATCACCTGGCTCTTCAAGGAGGACCGCGAACTCGCGGCCTTCCAGACCGTCCCGGGCGCGTTCGGCGGCCAACTCAGCGCGGTCCGCGGCCCCGCCGGCGGCGTCCGGGTGGGGGGGGGCGGGATCTGGAGCGGCGTCGCCTCGTTCAGGGGGGACGTCCTGTTCGAGGTCAGCTTCAAGATGGACGGTGAGAAGGCGCTGGGCTTCATCGTGCACGGGAAGGGAGACCAGGCGGGCTACGCCGTGCTGGTCGACCTCGACATCCCCGGTGCCGGCCAGCTCGATGCGGTCTTCCGCATGCCCATCCAACTTGGCGCCCAGTTCCTGACCTCCATCCTCGCGCAGGGCGGTAAGGACCTGGACGTCGTCAAGGACCTGCCCTCGACCGCCCGCCTCGAGCGGACGGGCACGAAGATCCGCCTCGCGGTCAACCGGGGGACGATCGAGGCCGACAACGCGCAGTTCAACGACGGCCGCGTGGGCCTGCTGATCCCCGACTCGAGTCTCGCCATCGACAAGATCCGCGTGGTCGGCGAGGTCGACAAGGCGTGGTTCGACGCCGCCGTCAAGTCCGCCGAGTCGGCGGCTCCCCCGAAGTAGGCGGGATCACTCCTTCTTCTCGACCGCCCCGATCTTCGACCGGATCAGCTGCTTCTTCCCGCCCACGTCGATATCGAAGACCAGCACGCCGCGCGTGCCGGGCGGCCAGCGGGGAGGGAGGATGCTCCCGTACTCGAACATCCGGGGGGTCATGGGATCGAACTTCCGCGAGAAGGCTTCGCCTTTCGATCCCACCACGAGGAGCGTCATCTTGTCCTTCGCCGTGTAGAAGGTGGCCTTGGAGATCGTGACGGTGACGGCGCTCTCGCCGATCGTCGAGCCCTCGAAGATCGCCTTGAGCCGGACCTTGGGCTTGCCCTCCTTGTCGGGCTCCTGGAGAAAGGCGGCCTCCTGCACCTTGAACTCGAACTGGCCCAGGGTGACGCTCTCCAGGTCGGTCCCCGCGTCGATTCGGAGGAGGACGTCCTCGTGGCGGGCCTTCTGGTCGGCGGGGGCTTTGTCCCACGCCTTCGCGACGGCCGCGCGCGCCGACGTGCCCTTCTTGACGAGGGCGTCGGCCGCGGCGGCCTGCTCCTTCTCGTCGCCCGCACCGAGCTTCTTGAGCAGATCGGTCGCGTCCTGGGCCGCGAGGACGAGCAGCGCTAGGACAACAGCCTTCGTAGGACCTCCTCGGCGAGCTTCGGGTCGGCGCGCCCCTTCGTGGCCTTCATGACGCCGCCGATCAGGCTCTTGATCGCCGGCTCCTTGCCCGCCTTGAAATCGGCGGCCGCCTTCGGGTTGCCCGCGATCGCCGCCTTCGCGGCCTCCTCGATCGCCCCCGAGTCGGAGACCTTCGCGAGCCCCTTGTCTTTCACGACGGTCGAGGGCGCGGTTCCCTGGTCGACCATCTCGAGAAAAACCTCCTTGGCGCTCGCCCCGGTGAGCGCGCCGGACTCGACCAGGCCGATCAGCTCGACGAGCGCCTCCGGCGTCGCCTTCACCTGCGCCATCTCGAGCTTGCGCTCGTTGAGGATCTTGTTGAGGTCGTTGACCAGCCAGTTGGCGACCGGCTTGGGCTTCCCGGACCGCTTGGCCGCCTCCTCGAAGAAGTCCGCCATGGCGCGGTCGAACGAGAGGACCTTCGCGTCGTAGTCGCCCAGGCCGTACTGCCGGGCGAACCGCACGCGCTTCGCGGCCGGCATCTCCGGGATCGCGGCGCGCGCCTTCGCGATCCAGGCGGCGTCGACCTTGATCGGCGGGAGGTCGGGCTCGGGGAAGTAACGGTAGTCGTGCGCCTCCTCCTTCGACCGCATGACGCGCGTCACGCCCTTCTCGGCGTCCCAGAGGCGCGTCTCCTGGCGGATCGGCTCGCCCGCTTCTATCGCCTTCACCTGCCGGGCGTACTCGTGCTCCATCGCGGCCTTGGCGTTCTTGAAGGAGTTCAGGTTCTTCACTTCGACTTTCGTCCCCAGCTTCTCCGCCCCCTTCGGCCGGATCGACACGTTGACGTCGCAGCGCAGCTCGCCCTTCTCCATGTCGCAGTCGGAGGCCCCGGCGTACCGGAGGATCGTCCGGAGCGCGGTCATGTATTGGTAGGCCTCGTCCGCCGAACGGAGGTCGGGGTGGGTCACGATCTCAGCGAGCGGGACGCCCGTGCGGTTCAGGTCCACGTAACTGTGCCCGCCCTGCTCCTCGTGGATCAGTTTCCCCGCGTCCTCCTCCAGGTGCGCGCGGAGGATCCTGATCTTCCTCCCGGGCTCGATCTCCACCCACCCGTCGTGCGAGAAGGGAAGGTCGTACTGAGTGATCTGGTAGTTCTTGGGAAGATCGGGGTAGAAGTAGTTCTTCCGGTCGAACTTCGTGAAGGGGGCGATCTCGCAGTTGAGGGCGAGCGCCGCCCGCAGCGCCAGCTCGAAGGCCGCGCGGTTGAGCACGGGGAGCGAGCCCGGGTGGCCCAGGCAGACGGGGCAGACCATCGTGTTGGGCGGCGCGCCGAACTGGATCGCGCAGGAGCAGAAGAGTTTCGTGCGCGTCCTGAGCTGGACGTGCGTCTCGATGCCGGCGACCAGCTCGTACTCGGTCTTCGTGGCGGCGGTCACGGATGTCCCTCGGTCAGCGGGTCCCTGACGACAAAGACGGCCGCGGAGACGCGGGGCGGAGGATTCGGTTTCACGATGATCCGCTCCGTGGCCCTGCGCCTCTGCGGCGGTACCCTCAGGGGCTCTTCGGCTTGAGTATACCGTCGACCGCTTCCCGGAGCACGGATCGCATGAGGTCGTCCATCTCCTCCTCGACCTCCCCGGGAGCCAGGGGCCGCTCGCGGAGGGCGTCGACCGCCTCCCGCTGCCGTCCGAGCCGGACGAGGCAGCGCGCGCGACCCACCGGGTCCAGCTGCAGTCGCTTGAGAGGGTATCGCTCCTTCGCCGCGAGGTCGTTCAGTCGGAGCGCCTCGCGGTAGTGTTCGAGGGCTTCCGCGGGGCGGCCGTCGTCGTCCAGCAGCCGAGCCAGCCCGTAGCGGATCGGCGCGTGGGTGGGGTAGAGGTCGACGGCGCGCTGCTGGTGGAGGAGGGCGAGGCGCAGGTGCTCCCGGGCCATCCCCTCGGCCATCATGGCGCCCTTGAGGCCGAGATAGTACTTCCGGAATTCCCGGTGGAAGGTCGCCTTCTTGGCATGGAGGGGCGAAGAGAGGGGACGGAGCGCGATCGCGTTCTCCATCGACTGGAGCACGATCCCCTCCGCCGTCGAGCCCTCTGCCTTGCCCCGCGCCCAGACGCCCATTCGCGCGCGGGCGTGCAGCTCGTAGGCCTCCGCGTCGAACGGGTTGTGGCGCTGCGCGGCCAGCGTCAGCTCGACGGCGTTCCGGGCCCCCTGCCGGGTCTCCTCAAGCTCCTGGTCCGCCGCGAGCGCACGGGGAGTCGCCCAGAGGAGGAGCGGGACGGCGACGAGCGCGAGGGTCGCGGCCGCCGCGGCGCAGACCGGGCGGGGGAGGCGCAGCTCCGCCGCCTTGCCGCGCAGGAGCGCGACGAGGGCGAGCGCCAGGACGAGCGTCATCGCCAGGCCGAACTCGTAGAAGTCGAAGTCGACCGTCATGTGGACGAGGAGCGCCACGAGGCCGGCCGCCGCCCCCAGGCGCGTCCAGGGGAGGCCTTCGGCGGGCGCCGCGCGCCGCATCAGCAGGTGGAATCCGAGCCAGGCGGCGCCGACGACGAGCCAGGTCACGAAGGCATCCGCGTCGTGGACCGTGAGGAGGATCATGCCCGCGAACGCCGTCGTCGCGGCCGCAGGCACGAGCCAGCCTGGGGGATCGGTCGTCGCCGCCGGAGGAAGCGCCTCGCGGGAAAGCGCCTGCCGGAGCCCGAACGCCAGGAGGGCGAGGAAGGCCAGGAGCCCGATCGCCCCCGTCTCCGCCCAGACCTGCAGGTAGTCGTTGTGGGCGTGCATCGCCTCCTGCGGGACGTCGCTCTTCACTTGGAAGTAGTGCTCCCGGAAATTGTCGAGGCCGACGCCGGCGATCGGGGCCTGGGCGATCACCTTCGCGGCCGCCTGCCAGTAGACCCGGCGGACGTACAGGGAGTGGTTCTTCCCGGCCGCCTTCTCGAGGAGCGGCGTGGCGAGGAGGAGGAGGAGCCCCAGGGCGGCCGCCGCGCCGCCGGCGAGCAGGACGGCCTTGCGGCCTCGGGTCCGGGTGAGCGCGAGCGCGGCGAAGGCCGCGGCCCCGGCCGCCAGGGCCACCCATCCGCCCAGCGACCCCGTCAGCCCGATCGCCACGAGTCCCAGCCCGAGCGCCGCGGCGGCGGGCCAGCGGACGCGGGCGTCGCGCGCATACCCCGCGAGCACCGGGAGGAGGAGGGCGAGGAATCCCGCGAACTGGTTCGGGCCCAGGAACGACGCGAACGCCTCGTTGCTCTTCAGTCGCCACTGGAATTCCGTGGAGAACCGCGAGGCGTCGATCTTCGGGAACAGGAAGAGGACCTGGAGGAGGGCGTACACGCTCAGGGCGACGAGCGTCGGGAGGAGCAGAGAGAGCAGCGCCCGCGCGCCCAGGGCGTTCACGATCAGGACGAAGAGGAGCGCATAGGACAGGTGCGCGATCGCGTGCTCGAGGGCCGGGAGCCGGTAGGACGATCGGAGCACCGAGACGAGCGAGGCGATGGCGAACGCCAGGAAGGCGAACTCGAACCCCGTGAAGCGGTACGCGGCCCCGTTCTCGAGCGCGCGGCGCGCGAACCAGAAGGCGAGCGCGATCCAGAAGAGGAGGTGGAGGAGCAGGTTCGTGCCCGTCCCCGCGGTCGCCCCGCACAGCGTGCAGCGGAGCACGACCCCCAGGACCGCCAGGAAGAGCGCCAGGCGGTCGAGGAGCGGTCCCAGGCGGCTTTCACGATCCGTCGGCATGGGAGCGTCCCGCGACTTCGAGGATCGTGATGATACCGAACGTAAGGAGCAGCTGGACGAGGATGAGGACCGCGCCCGCCTGTCCCACGTGGTAGAGGAGGATCGCGGAGATGCCGGCGAAGAGCGTCAGCGCGTAGATCGTGAGGACGGCGAGCCGCCGCGACATCCCCAGGCGCGTGAGCCGGTGGGCGAAGTGGTTGGTGTCCCCCTCGAAGATCGGCCGCCGGCGGAGGAGTCGGATCGCCACGACGCTCGCCATGTCGAAGAGCGGGACGGCGAGCACCGCGACCGGCACGAAGTACGTGTAGAGCCTGAAGTGGGCCCGGTCGTAGAACGTGAACGAGACCGTGAGGCAGGAGAGCCAGAAGCCGATGAAGAGGCTCCCCGCGTCGCCCAGGAAGATCCGCGCGGGCGGAAAATTGAAGAGGAGGAACGCCGCGCACGCCCCCAGGAGCGGGACGAGCATCGAGCCGATGAACGCCTGTCCCGTTTGGAGCGCGACGATGAGGAACGCCGCCCCCGACAGGAACGCCACGCCGCTCGAAAGGCCGTCCATATGGTCGAGGAGGTTGAAGGCGTTGGTGACGCCCAGGATCCAGAGCACGGTGACCGCCACGCTCAGCGCGGGCGCCGCGTCGAAGAGTTCGAACCGCTCGCCTCCGAGGGCGACGCCCGTCTCGATGATCGCCTGCACCAGGAGTTTGAACCCGGCGGAGAGCCGCCGCCGGTCATCGATCAGGCCCAGGACCAGGATCGCGAGCGAGCCCAGGGAGTAGATGAGGATCGTCTTCGGGATCCCTCCTGAGACCGTCCCGCCGAGCGTCGCTCCGAGGACTCCCGCCGCGACGGCGATCCCTCCGCCGTAGGGGATCGGCGCGAGGTGGATCTTCCGCGGGCCGGGATGGTCGAGGAATCCCGTGCGGCGCGCCAGGCGCATGACGGCCGGGACGAGGAGGGCGGTGATGGCGAACGAAGCGGCGAAGAGTGAGGCGTAAAGCCCGATCATACTCCGAGGGCGCCGTTGATGTCCTTCTTCATGTCGATGACGGCGTTCTCCACCGCCTTTTCCCAGGGCAGGCCCTTGTAGGCCTCCTTCTCCCAGGCGGTGATGATGCCGCGCGACGAGTTGACGATCGCGCCCAGTCCGTCCTTGTTGAAGCACGGGACGAGGTCGGCCGAGGTCCCCCCCTGGGCGCCGTAGCCCGGGACGAGGAAGAAGGCGTTCGGGAGCGCCTCCCGGATCTCGGCCGCCTGCTTCGGGTGGGTCGCCCCCACGACCGCGCCCACGTCGGAGTAGCCGGAGGATCCCATCGACCCGGCGCCCCACTCGGCGACCATCTTCGCGATATGGAGATAGAGCGGCTTCCCCTCGACGGGGAGGTCCTGGATCATGCCCGACTTCGGGTTCGAGGTCTTCACGAGGACGAACAGTCCTCCCTCGTTCTTCTTCGCCCCCTGGATGAAGGGCTCCATGCCGTCGGTTCCGAAGAAGGGGTTGACGGTGATCGCGTCGGTGGGGAAGGCGATGAAGTGGGCATCGGCGTAGGCCTTGGCGGTGTCGGGGACGTCGCCGCGCTTGACGTCGCCGATGACGATCAGCCCGTTGTCGCGCGCGTGCTTGCAGGTGGCGAAGTAGGCGAGGACGCCGTGGGGGCCGAGCTTCTCGTAGAAGGCGATCTGGGGCTTCACGGCGACGGCATGGGCCTTGACGATCTCGATCAGAGCCCCGTTGAAGTCGAGGAGGCCCTTGACGGTGTTCTCGATATCCTTGGGCCCTGAGGGGCGAAACGCGTCTGGCAGATTTTCCAGCCGCGGATCGAGCCCCACGACGACGCGGGATCCCTTTTCCCTGATGGCGGCGACGAGCCGGTCCGAGAAGTGGGTCATGGTGGGGGGATTCTACCGGGGGTGGCGTAAATCTGCCAGGCAGATTTGCGCCACCCCGGTGGCGTAAATCTGCCTGGCAGGTTTGCGCCATACATGGGGGTAACTTGACCCCCCTTGCGGCCGCCCCTATAATAGCCCCCCTTACAGGGAGGCTGATCCATGCACGTGCTTTTCGCCCTTCTCCTCGCCGCCGGTCTCCAGGACGCCAAGCCGCTCCAGGGGCGCGACGAGATCCTCAAGCAGGACATCGAGGACGCCCTCAAGAAGCTTGGCTCCATCCGCGGGACGGAAAGCCTCTGGGCGCAGGATGAGCTGGTCGACCTGGGCCGCCGCGCGGTCCCGGCCGTCGTGGCCGAGCTCAACAAGAAGGACCAGAAGCCCGAGTGGAAGCGGCCCCTCTGCGAGATCCTCGGCCGCATCCGCGAACCCCATAAGGACGCCATCGCCGCCCTGGTCGCCCGCCTCAAGGACACCGACGAATACGGCACCTCGATCGCCTCCGCCGCCGCCCGCGCGCTGGCGTCGATCGGCGACGAGAGCGCCGCCCCGGCCCTGCTCGAGACCCTCAAGACCCGCCAGGTCGACACCGACAAGGTCCTGAAATTCGAATGCATCCGGGCCCTGGGGCTCCTCCGCCACGCCCCCGCGGCCGAGGCCCTGAAGAAGGCGCTCGAGGACAAGAAGCCCGCCGCCGCGACCGACAGCGACGAGAACGCCTACCTGGTCGCCGCCGCGGCCGCGGACGCGCTCGGCCAGATCCGCGCGCAGGACGCGGCGGACGACATCGGCAAGCTGCTCACCGACGCCGCGACGCAGAATCCCGCCACGGGGCAGTCGCTCGCGTTCCACGCCGCCCGGGCGCTCCAGCGCATCTTCGAGCACGAGCTTCGCGGCAAGGCGGAGAAGGACGAGGCGCGGGCGGGCACGCTTGCGGGCGACGCGGAGGACGTGAAGAAGACGATCGATGCGTGGAAGACCTGGGCGGACGGCCGCCTGGGGAAGAAGAACATCGAGGACACGAAGGGGAAGCTCGCGAAGATCGCCGCGGCGATCGACGCCTACAAGAAGGCCCAGGGGCGGATCCCCGAGGTGATCGGGTACCTCCAGAAGAAGCCCGACTACGCCAAGGACTTTCCCAAGGACGGCTATCACCAGGGCGACTTCAACGACGGCTGGGGCCGGGTCATCCTGTATCGCGGGACCGGCACCGGGGCCGAGTACGATCTGGTGAGCTTTGGCAAGGACGGGACTCTGTGGGGCGCCGGGGACAACACCGACCTCTGGAACCACGACAAGTGGAAGGAGGTCAAGAAGGCCGAGGCGAAGAAGGCGATCGAGGAGACGGTCAAGGTGATCAACCAGTTCAAGGTCGACCAGGGGCGCTTGCCCGAGAAGCTCTTCGACCTCGTCTCGAAGCCCGGGTATGCCCTGAAGTCGTGGCCCAAGGAAGGCTACTACCTCAAGATCCCGCCTCAGGACGGGTACGGCCGCATGCTCGTCTACCGCGCGGTCAGCACGGCCGGCGCGGAGTACGACCTCGTCAGCTACGGCGCCGACGGCGTGGACGGCGGCACGGACGAGAACGAGGACCTCTGGAACCACGATAAGCGTCCGGCGAAGAAGGAAGAGCCTAAGAAGGATGAGAAGAAGTAGGCCGATCCCGGCGCTCATCAGCGAGCGCCGGCTGCGCGCCCGAACGCGCGCGATCGGCCTGGAGATTCGCCGCGACTACCGCGGGAAGGACCTCGTCCTCGTGGGGATCCTCAAGGGGGCGTTTGTCTTCATGGCCGACCTGGCCCGGTCGATCGGTCTCCCCCTCACGTGCGAATTCATGAAGGTCTCGAGCTACGGGTCCGGGACCGTCTCGAGCGGTCGCCTCCGCTTCGACTTCGACGTCTCGCAGTCCCTGCGGGGCCGGCACGTGATCGTCGTCGAGGACATCATCGACACGGGCCGCACGGCGGCGAAGGTGCTGGAGGCGCTGCGCGGCAAGCGGCCCGCCGGCCTGCGACTCTGTGCGCTGCTCCACAAGCCGGGGCGCGAACGCGTCCGGGTGACGATCGACTACCTGGGCTTCACGATCCCCAACCGCTTCGTCGTGGGGTACGGGCTGGACCACGACGGCCGGCACCGCAATCTGCCCTACGTCGGGGTGCTGGCGTGATCCTCGATCTCCACAACCATACGAGGTGGTCGTTCGACTGCTCGATGGACCCCGCGCGCGTGGTGCGGGTGGCGAAGGCCCGGGGGATCGACGCCATCGCGATCACCGACCACGGGGAGATCGGCGGGGCGCTCGAGGCGCGGAAGGCGGCGGGCGGGGAGATCCTGGTCATCGTCGGGGAGGAGATCGACACCGAGGCGGGCGACATCCTCGGGCTCTTCCTGAAGGAGAAGATCGAGGCGGAGGATCCCCTCGAGGCGATCGCCGCGATCCACGCCCAGGGCGGCGTGGCGGTGCTGCCCCATCCGTTCTCGAAGACCGCGTCGATCGACGACCGCGTGGCGCGGGCACTGGACGCCTGCGAGGGGTTCAACGCCCGCCACTCGAGGGTTCCCTCGATCGAGGGGACGGAGGGAGAGCCGCGCGTCATGGAGTTCGCCCGGCGGTTCGACCTCTCGCTCACGGCGGGGAGCGACGCCCACTTCGTGCGGGAGATCGGGCGGGCGCGGACGATCGTCCCGGCGTCGACGCTCGAGGAGGCGCGGGAGGCGATCCTCAAGGGGGACACGGTCCTTTCGGGCCGGCGGTCCAGCCCGTTCAACCTGCTGGCGAGCGCGGCGCTGCGGTCGCTCCGCCGGCTGATCCATCCGGAACCTCGATAGATAAGGGAGACAGCGTGGACGGACTGGCGACGAAGCAGTTCCTGGCGAAGCAGCGCGTGCTGGTCGTGGCGCCCCACGCGGACGACGAGACGGCGGGGGCGGGGGGGCTGATCGCGCGCGTGAAGGACGCGGGGGGGAAGGCGTACGTCATGGTGATGTCGACGGGCGACCTCCTCCACTTCGACGACACGCGGAAGAAGACGCGCAAGGCGACCCGGCGGGAAGAACTGGCCGTGGCGATGAAGACCTTGGGCGTCGACGGGTGGGAGATCGTCTACGAGGACACGCGGCTCCACCTGCGGCTCGAGACGGTGCCCCGGCGGGAGCTGGCGGACCAGATCGAGCGTCGGGGGCGGTTCTCGACCGAGAAGACGCGGCCCACGATGATCGTGCTCCCGGCGCCGAGCTACAACCAGGACCACGAGGCGGTCTACAAGGCCGGGATCGCGGCCTGCCGGCCCCAGCTGGCGAGTCTGAAGGCCTTCCAGCAGTTCGTGCTCGTGGCTGACGCCCCCCAGCTCTCGTGGAGCGGGGCGGGGACGGTCTTCAAGCCGAACTTCTACCTGGACATCTCGGGCCGCTTCCTGGACCTCAAGCTCAAGGCCTTCGCCTGCCATAAGTCCCAGGTCCGCCCGGAGCCGTCCCAGGCGGGGGCGGGCGCGATCCGCCTCCTGGCCGAGATGCGGGGCCGCGAGATCAGCGTCTCTGCTGCCGAGGCCTTCGAATGCCACCGATTCGTCCTCTAGAGTCTCCCCAACAGAACGGACCGTCTGGGGTGTTGCCCTCCCTCGCCCACACGCAACGAAACAGACGGTGCGTTTCGTTGCAAGGGGCGTGCGTGAGGTAAACTGTAGTGGAAAGCCGATAGGGAGGATTGGATGGGAACGCTCTTGATCCTGATGGTCCAGGCCTTCGATCTGGGGATGACCCCGGATGCGGAGCTTCCGACCCTCGAAAACCTCGAGTGGATGCCGCCCCACGGGGCGGAGGAGCGGATCTCGATCGAGGTCTTCGCCATCCTCACCCGCTTCGACCCCAGGATCCGGATCGACGACGACTGGGGGGTGGGGGCTGACCTCAAGGTGGGACTGGACTGGGGCACCGCGTCCTCCCTCGGATTCCGGGTGGGATACGCGGGCTGGAACACCGAGAACGACTCCAACGCCCCCCCCGGCGGCACCCGCGTCAGCCAGTACAGGTTCGGCGTGGGGGGAGACTTCACGACCCGCCACTTGGAGTTCGGCATCTACGCGAACGCCGGCCTCTACCACTTCCACACGACGAACGTTGAGAACGACACGAAGTTCTTCTTCGAGCTCGAGGGGTCGATCGGCGTCAGGCCGCTCCCGTTCCTCAAGCTCGGGGTCGTGGGGATGGTGACCTGGACGAGCTCGGACTTCAACCGCGGCAGCTCCCACCTGTTCACCCAGCACTCCATCGGCCCGGCGATCGAGCTGCGATTCGAGTTCTGAGCGGAGCGGCCTCATGTCCTGGTTCAGTGCCTGGCCGCCGGGGGGCGTCGGAGGACTCGACCCTGGGGTCCGCGCGGCGCTCGACGCCCAGGGGCCCGTCCCCGAGTACCGGTCAAAGCCGCTCGCGGAGCTGCGCGCGTTCTTCGAGCAGCTGACCGTCCGTCTCCCGAAGCTCGGCGAGCCGCTCGCGCGGGTGGAGGACCGGACGATCGCGGGCGGCGTCCGCGCGCGGCTCTACACCCCCGAGGGGAGGGAGCCGTTCCCGATCCTGCTCTACTTCCACGGGGGCGGCTGGGTCCTGGGCGACCTCGAGAGCCACGACGACGTCTGCCGCTCGCTCGCCCGAAGGGCCGGCGCGCGCGTCGTGTCGATCGACTACCGGCGCTCGCCGGAGACGCGATTCCCGGGGGCGCTCGACGACGCCGAGGCTGCGCTCCGCTGGGCGGCCGGGCAGGCGCGGGAGGTGGCCGTGAGCGGAGACAGCGCGGGCGCCAACCTGGCGGCGGCCCTCGCCCTGCGGATCCGCGACCGGGGCGGCCCGAAGATCTCCTCCCAGCTCCTCATCTATCCCGCGACCGGGATCGACTTCGAGACCGCCTCCTATCGCGAGTTCGCGGCGGGGTTCGGGCTCACCCGGGACAACATGCGGTGGTTCTGGGAGTGCTATCTGAAGGATGCCCAGGACGGCGACGACCCGCACGCGGTCCCGCTCAAGGCGCGGGACCTCGGCGGCCTCCCGCGGGCGTTCGTCCTGACCGCCGAATGCGACGTGCTGCGCGACGAGGGCGAGGCGTACGCGGCGCGGCTCCACGCGGCGGGCGTTCCCGTGCGGGCGGTCCGCTACCTCGGCATGAACCACGGCTTCATCCGCATGGGGGCGCTCTTCCCTCAGGCGGATCGGGCGCTCTCCGATCTCGCCGCGGCGCTACGCGAATAGGCCCCGCAGGTCCCCCAGGCGCGGAAGGATGTGGTCGGGCGGCGCCTCCTCGAAGAAAGACGCAGCACCCCCGTTGGTCAGGAGCGCCGTGCGGGTCCCCGCGTTCCGGCCGGCCACCACGTCGAGCTTGAAGTCGCCCACCATGATCGCCTGCGCGGGGGGGATGCCCAGGCGCTCGCAGATGAGCCAGAGCGGCTCGGGACGGGGCTTGGCCGGGGCGTCCTCGCGCGTGACGATCACCTGGAACCCGAGGCGGTGCTTCTCGAGGACCCGTTTCACGGAGACACGCGAGTTGCGCGTCACGAGCCCCGCGGGGACCTTCCGCCCGGCGAGGAATCCGAGCACGTCGTGGACGTCGTCGTTCAACTCCGACGCCTCCGCGGCGCGCTCCTCATGGCCCTCGAGGATGGCGAACGCCCGCGCGCGTTCCGTGCCCTCCGGGAGGGCGAGCATGTTCTCGAGGAGCGGCTCGGGGAGGCCGATCTCGGCGCGGATCCGGCGGAAGTCGAGCCAGGGACGGGTGAGGGTCCCGTCCATGTCGAAGATCACCGCCCTAATCGGATCCACGCTGGTAGATGGGGCTGTACCGGCTGGGCACCTGGAGGATCTGGAGGGCGAACCCGGTGCCGAAGGCCTCGCCGTACGCCTGGCTTTCGCCCTGCTTCCAGGAGCCGCCCTTGTCCTGGGTCTTCAGCAGGTCGGAGCTGATCGAGGGCCACCATTTCTGCCAGTGCGGGCCGCCCGCCTGGTAGGTGGCGAGCGTCGCGTAGTAGTTCCCGTAGAAGTACCAGCCGCCCCACGCGCCCATGTTCGCGTTGTTCCCTCCGCCCCCCGGGACCGACTGGAGGACGAAGTCGAGGCCCTTCTTGATCTTGGGGTTGTCGTACGCGCCCAGGTAGTTGAGCACCGTCATCCCCGCCGCGGTGAGCGCGAACGAGACGTGGCCGCCCGAGGTCAGGCTGTAGCGCGTCTGGCCGTTGTTGTCGGTCGACTTGTTGATGTAGTCGACCGCCTTCTCGATCGTCTTCAGGCTGACCTTGATCCCGGCGTTCCGCGCGGCGCGGAGGGCCTGCACCTGAGTGACGGTGACCGAGCCCTCGTCGTAGCTCGGGTCGGGCTCGTAGTTCCATCCGCCGTTGGCGCACTGCGACTGCTCGATGACCCGGATCGCCGACGTGAGCTTCTCCTTGATCATCTCCGTCTCGAAGTCGGGGATGTCGGCGGTCATGCCGTAGCACTCGGCGAGGAACATGGTGGCGTACCCGTGGCCGTGCATGCCCGAACCGCCGGCGCCGCGGATGGTGCCTTCGTTGATGTAGCCCTTCTTCGAGCAGCACCGGAGGATGTAGCGGAGCGCCTTCTTCACGTTCTCGCCGTATTTCGAGCGGCCCGGGTGGTGGCCTCCCGAGAGGAAGGCCATCGCGGCGATGGAGGTGGTCGCGACGGGAGCGCCGCCGGAGCCGAACGATCCGCTGGAGTTCTGGTTCTTCGCGAGCCACGCGAGTCCGCGGTCGATCGCCGCCTGCAGTTCGGGGCCCGCCTCGCGGAAGAGGGGCTTCTCGGCAGGTTTGGGCGGGTCCTGCGGCAGCGCGGGCCCGGCGGCGCCGAGCGTCGCCATCAGAGTGCCCAGGACCAGGATCCGGGTGAGCGTCGTCCGCCTCCTTGATTCGATGATCTATTATATCTGACGCACGGGCGGCCGCCAGCGCAACCCGAAATCAGGTCCTCATCCGCGCGAAGGCCAGCAGCCCGTAGAGCCCGAATGCCCCCGGCGCGAACCAGGCGGCGAGGGGGGCCGGGAGGGCTCCCTTGTTCCCCAGGTCCATCATCACCAGGTAGACCGGATAATAGATCCCGACGTAGAAGCCGCTGGTCCTCAGCCCGCGGACGACGCTCTTCGAGTGGGCCGCCACGACCGACGGGAGCCCGACCAGGAGGAGGACCACCGGCGAGAGCGGGAAGGAAAGCCGCCCGTGCAGGCGCATCTCCCAGACGGGCAGGTCGGGGCGCGCCCTCGCCTCCCGCCGGATCTCCCGGAACCGGGAGAAGGAGTAGCGGTCGCCGGGAGCGGCGCTAGTCCGCAGCGCCTCCACCTTGAACGGCGCCTCGATCACGAATCCCGACGCCGGAATCTCCTCGGTCCGCGGCTGCGGGCGTCCGGACTCGGGCTTCATCCATTCGTGGATGTGTTCCACACGGCCCTCGAACGCGACCCAGCGCTTCCGGGCCGGGTCCCAGCGGCAGCGTCCGGCGCGGACGCTCACGACCGGCCGCCGGTCGCGGTCGAGGAGCGTCACCTGGACGTTCTGCGACATCTCCTGCTGGATGTGGTCGTACGCGCGGCCCCAGATCCAGGCGGTTTCGGTGTAGTCCGCGACCCCGTAGCTCACCTCGCGGCTGCTCCGGATCTCCTCGGTCCGCGCGAGCTCGGCCGAGAGCCCGGGCAGGGCGTATTCCTCCATCGCGGCCATGCCCCCCGCGGCGAGGATCGCGGCGACGAGGAAAGGGAGCGACATCCTCCGCAGGCTGACCCCGGAGGCCGCGATCGGGAGCACCTCGTTCGTCCGCTGCAGCTTGATCACCGTGAAGATCGACGCGAAGAGGACGATCATCGGGAGGACCAGCACGACCGTCATCGGCAGGCGGAGGAGGTAGTACCACAGCACGAAGCGGGGGATCGAGACGCTCTTGAGATCGAGGAACTTTCCGAAGTTGGCCGCGAAATCGACGGTGACGAAGAGCGCGACGAACGAGGCGGCGAAGACCGCCAGCGCCCCGGCGAAGAGGGTCGTCACGTACCGGTCGATGAGCCGCATCATTTCCGGCAAACCCTCCAGAGGAGCCCCGACCCTATGGCCAGGAGGATCGCGTCCGGCGCGAAGGCGGCCACGGGGGCCGGCACGCGCCCGTTGTCGCCCATCCCCCGGAAGAGGAAGTAGAGGACGAGGTAGATCAGGAGCGCCGGGAGGGCTGCCCCGAACCCCGCGAGGCGCGAGCCGCGGCGGACCATGATACCGACCGGGACGGCGATCACGACCAGGCAGAAGGGCGCGAGGGACTGGCCGAAGCGGGAGTAGAGGGAGGTGAGCATCGCATTCCTCCTCCGTAAGTGGGTCTCGTTCCGGATCTCCTCCCACATCTTATGGAGGCGGAGGTTGTCCGCCCGCTTGTCGGGTGTGATGATGTCGTCGAGCTTCAGGTCGATCGTGAACTCGTTCTCCGCGCTCGCGAGGGTGACCCGGCCGGACGCATCGTGGTTCATGGCGGTCCATTTGTTCATCACGAGTCGGACGGCGCCCGCCTCTCCGATCTGCGCCTTCGCGGTCAGCGCGGTGTACTCGGTCTCGATGCGCGTGCCCTCGTATTTCGTGAGATAGGGCATCTGCATGACCCCGTTGGCGGCGTCGAGGTAGGAGAGCGCGAAGCTCCCGAACGTGAAGTGCTGCTTCCCCGGGGGCGGCGATTGCAGGAGCGCGATCGAGAATTCCCGGATCAGCACCCGGCGGGCGAAGTTCGCCTGGGGGACGGCGTATTCCAGGATCCCGTAGGCCCCGGCGGAGGCGAACAGGCCGAAGGCCAGGGCCGGGGTCACCATGCGGCGTGTCGCGATGCCGCTGATCCGCATCGCGTCGATCTCGTTGTCGGCCGAGAGGCGGCCATAGACCAGCGTCACCGACGGGCTGATGGCCAGGAGGATCGCCCACGCCGCGGCGCCGGCGGTCGCCAGGGGGATGATCCGGATGATCATGCCCATTCCGATGCTCGAGTAGGCGCGGAAGACCTGGAAGTAGAGGCCCACCAGGAAGACGGCCATCACGCACACGAACGTGATGAGAAAGCTCAGCACGATCTCGCGGAAGAGGTAGCGCTGGAGGATCATGCTCCGCTCCCTTCCGGAGAGGGGAGCGCGGGGGCCCGCCCTCCATCGACCCGGAACTGGAGCCGGTAGAGCTTCCGGTATAGCCCGTCCTGCCGCAGCAACTCGGCGTGCGTCCCCTCCTCGCGGACGCGGCCCTTGTGGAGGACGAGGATGCGGTCGGCGTGCTGGATCGTCGCCAGCCGGTGGGCGATCACGATGGACGTGCGCCCCTTCATGAGCCGGAGGAGCCCTTCCTGGATCAGCCGCTCCGTCTCGCCGTCCACGCTCGACGTCGCCTCGTCGAGGATCAGGACCCGGGGGTCGAAGGCGAGGGCGCGTGCGAACGAGAGGAGCTGTCGCTCGCCGGTCGAGAGGAGCGCACCCCGCTCCATGACGTCGCTCGCGTACCCCTTCGGGAGCCGCGCCACGAACCGGTCGGCGTTCACCGCGCGGGCGCACTCCTCGACCCGCTCGCGGGGGATCGACGATTCGCCCAGCCGGATGTTCTCCTCGACGCTCCCGGCGAACAGGAAGACGTCCTGGAGGACGAGACCCATCTGGCGGCGGAGCGTGCGCAGGTCGAAGTCGCGGAGGTCCCGGCCGTCGATCCGGACCGAGCCCTTCACGGGGTCGTAGAAGCGCAGCAGGAGGTTGAGGATCGTCGTCTTTCCCGCGCCCGTCAGGCCGACGATGGCCAGGCTCTTCCCCGGTTCCACGCGGAAGGAGAGCCCGTCCAGCACCGGCGTCTTTCCATCGTAGCTGAAGGAAACGTCCTCGAACGCCACCTCACCCCGGAGGGGCGGCGCGGGGACGGCGTCCGCGCGGTCCGTCACGTCGGGCCGGGTGTCCAGGATCGAGAAGATCCGCTCGCTCGAGGCCATCGCGGCCTGCAGGATGTTGTACTTCTCCGCGAGCTCGCGCACGGGCATGAAGAACTTCTGGGCCAGATACCAGAAGGCCACGAAGGTCCCGAAGGTGAGGGATCCGTCGAGGATGCCGTTCCCTCCGACCCAGAGCAGAAGCGCCACCGCGACCGACGACAGCGCCTCGATGCCGGGGTAGAAGATCGAGTAGGCGAAGATCGCGTCGATCGCGCTGTCGCGGTACTCGGCGTTCCGGTGGCGGAAGCGCTCCAGGCACGCCTCCTCGCGTCCGAAGATCTGGATCGTCCGCATCCCGCTGACGCTTTCGTTAAGGTAGGAGTTCAGGCGGGCGATCTTGAGCCTCATGGAGCGGTACTTTTCGCGGGCGACGCGCCGGAAGAGGAACGCCACGACGAGGACCACAGGGGTGACCGCCATGGTGGCGAGCGCGAGCTTCGCGTCGACCACGAACATCATGACGACGATTCCGGCGATCATGAGGAGGTCCGCCGTGAACTCCAGGAGGCCCGACGTGAAGAGCTCGTTCAGGTTCTCGACGTCGTTGGTGATCCGGACGATCAGCCGCCCCACGGGGTTCCGGTCGAAGAAGGGGACGGAGAGCCGCTGGAGGTGGGCGAAGAGCGCCATCCGGAGGTCGAAGAGGATCTTCTGCCCCACGGAGTTGGTCATCCAGGAGTAGAAGAACTCGAAGACGCCCGTGCCCGCAGCGGCGGCGAAGAAGAGCGCGGCGTAGAAGGTCAGTCCGGCGAGGTCGCCCCGGGAGAGAGGCCCGTCGAGCGCCTTCTGGAGGAGGAGCGGCCCGGCGAGTTCGCACGCCACGCGGAGGGTCAGGAGCAGGAAGGTGACCGCCACCAGGGGGCGGTAGGGGCGGACGTACCCCAGGAACCGCCTCATCAGGCGGCCGTCGTAGGCCTTTCCGAGAGCCTCCTCCTCGTGGAAGGTGTCGCTCATGTCCGGGCGACCTCCTCCTCGAGCTTCTGGTTGTCCCAGAGGGCGGCATAGGCGCCGCCGCGGGCGAGGAGCTCGTCGTGCCGGCCTTCCTCGACGAGCCGGCCGTCCTCCAGGACGAAGATACGGTCGGCGTCGGCGATCGCAGAGAGCCGGTGGGTGATGACGATAGAGGTGCGTCCCTTCATGAACTCGTGGAGGCGGTCCTGGATCTCCCGCTCAGTGTGGGAATCGACGCTGGAGAGCGCGTCGTCCAGGACGAGGATACGGGGCTGGCGGACCAGGGCGCGTGCCAGGGCGGTCCGCTGCTTCTGCCCTCCCGAGAGGGTCACGCCGCGCTCGCCGATCAGCTGCTCCATCCCGTCGGGGAACTGGGGGAGGTCGGCAACGAGCCGCGAGATCTCCGCGGCTTCGAGGATGTCCTTCTCGGCGATCCCGTTCCTGCCGCCGAAGGCGATGTTCTCCCGGATCTTCTCGGAGAAGAGGAAGAGGTCCTGGGGGACCGTCCCGAGGGCGCCCCGGAGCTCGGCGAGCGGGATCATGTTCACGTCGCGCCCGTCGAGAAAGACCGAGCCGTCTGGGACCTTGTAGAGGCGGAGGAGCAGTTGGGCGATCGTGCTCTTTCCGGCGCCCGTGCGTCCGACGATCGCGACCTTCTGCCCGGGCTCGATGCGGAGCGAGACCCCGCTCAGGGCGGGCGGCCGGTCGGACGAGTAGGAGAACGTCAGGTTCCGGAGCTCGACGGCCCCCGCGATCGGCTCCTTCCCGGGGACCGCGCGCGCGTCGTCGTTCTCGGGCTTCGTGTCGAGGATCTCGTTGAGCCGCCCCTGGCAGACCAGGCCGCGTTGGGCCACGTTGATGATCCAGCCGATCGCGATCATCGGCCAGACGAGCATGAACTCGTAGGCCGTGAACTCGGCGAAATCCCCCTTGCTGAACCCGCTGGAGATCATGAACCGGCCGCCCGCGAGCAGCGTCACGGCGATGGTCGACTCGACCAGGAGGAGGATGGCGGCCCACTGGAAGCTCCGCCACTTGACGAGCCGGAGATTGCGGCGGCGGTACTCGCCGCAGGCCTCGCGGAAGCGCTCGGTCTCCTTCTCCTCCTGCACGAAGGCGCGGACCACCCGCGCGCCGGTGAAGTTCTCCTGGGCCCGGCTGGAGAGGAGGCCCAGCTGTTCCTGGACCGCGAGCGAGAGGTCGTGCATCTTGGACCCGGTCCACGCCATGACGATGCTGACCAGCGCCAGGGGGACGGTGCAGAGGGCCGCCAGTACGGGGTTCTTGAGGAACATCGAGACGATGGCGGCCGCGCAGAGGAGTCCCGTGGAGACGATCGACATGATCCCGATGCCGATCATCATGCGGACGCCTTCCAGGTCGTTGACGGCCCGCGAGGTGATGTCGCCGGACGCGTTCGTATCGAACCAGCGGCCCGAGAGTTTCTCCAGGTGGGCGTAGAGGTCGTTGCGCATCTCGAACTCGATGCGCCGCGAGGCGGCGAGGATGAGGTAGCGGCCGCCGAAGAGGAAGGCGCCGCGGACGATCGAGAAGAGGCAGATGGCGCCTGCTGCCAGGAGGATGAAATCCCGCGTGGCCTGGTGCTCGAACCGGTCGATGGCCTTGCCGACGAGCTTGGGGACTGCGATCCCGCATCCCGTCGCCAGGAGGACCATGAAGAGTCCCCAGAGGTAGGCCGATCGGTGGCGGCGGAGGTAGGGAAGGAGGCGGCGGAGGCGGTTCATGGGAAAGGCCATTCTACCATGGCAGGGAGCCGTGGAGAAGAGGGGGCGGAGGAGCTCGAAACCTGAAGCGCGAAGCTTGAAGCCGGAGGGAGGGGGAGCCGATTCCAGCTTCGAGCTTCCAGCTTCATTTCAGGTGCTTGCGGATGAAGGCCAGCGCCTTCGCGTGGGCCTCCTCCGCGAGCTTGGGATCGCCGCCCGAGAGCCCGTGGCCGGCCCCGGGGACGGTGACCAACTCGTGCGCGACCTTGTGCCGCTCCAGTTCCCGGGCCATCGCGGCGGAGAGGGCGTAAGGGACGTCGGTGTCCTCAGTGCCGTGGACGAGCATCACGGGGGGATATGCGGGGGTGACGTTCCTGACCGGGCAATAGGGGTCGAGTTTCGCGCGTTCCCGGGCGGGGTCGAAGCCGGTCACCTCGAGCGTCCAGAGTCCGTTCTGCCGGAGATAGTGATAGTACCGCTGCCGCGCCTCCGCCTGAGCCTTGTCCGCGGGGCCCGTCACGATGGAGTCCACGAACCCTCGGAGCGCGTCCTCCCGCGTGTAGAGCGGCACCGTCTTCCGATAGTGCTCGGAGGGCTTCGTGTACCAGTCGCCGTCCACGTCGCCGTAGCCCCAATAGGCGACCAGCGCCGTGGGTCTGGGCTCCACCGCGGTCCCGGTCATGAGAGTGAGGTACCCGCCTGCCGACCCGCCCGTGACGACGATCCTCTTCGGGTCCAGGCGCGCCGCCTCGGGGCCCTTCTCCCGGACCCAGCGCAGGGCGTCCTTCACATCCTCGATGATCCCGGGCAGCTTCACCTGCGGTGCCAGACGGTAGTCGATCGAGACCAGCGCGAAGCCCTCCTTCCGGCAGAGCTCGAGAAGGCGGCCGGGGACGCCGCTCCGGTTCCCCATGAGGAGGGCGCCGCCGTGGATCCAGACGACGACGGGCAGGACCTCGGCCGTGTCGGGGCGGTGGACGTCGAGCTCGACCTTGACCCCCTCCGCCTCCTTGAAGTAGTGGGTCTTCTTCGAGAGGGCGGCCTGCGGGCCGTGGACGAGGAGCAGGAGCGCGAGGGTGCGGGCGATCATCCTCCTATGATACGGAGTTGACCCTGGCCGCGGGGAGGACTATGATCGTCGCCCATATGAGTGACCCGTCCTTCGAAGAGAAGATGCGCGTCGAGTGGAACGCTCGGGCCCAGAAGAGCTACATGCAGTACACGAGCGGGACGCAGTCCGAGAAGGAGGAGGACTACCTCAAGTCGGCCGAGCGCGACACGGCCCCGATCCTCCGCTACCTGGACGGCGCCGACACGCGGACGTGGAAGGCCCTCGACGTCGGCTGCGGGGTGGGCCGCCTCATCCAGGTCCTGGCCCCCCGCTTCGCGGAGGTCCACGGGGTGGACGTCTCCGACGAGATGCTGAAGCTGGGCCGAGAGCGTCTGAAGCCGTTTCCGAACGTCCAGCTCCATCGGATCGAAGGGACGGAACTCAAGCAGTTCCCGGACCGCACGTTCCAGATCATGTGGTCCTACTCGGTCTTCTACCACATGCCGCGGACGCTCTACTACGGGTACCTGAAGGAGCTCTCACGGGTGATGGCGCCCGGCGGGCAGCTGCTGTACCAGCTGGCGCAGACCTACACGCTCCGGCGCTGGCTGAACGCGGTCTTTCGCGTCGAACCCGACGCGAAGGACACCAACGTCCGGCGGCACTACACGAAGGGCCACCTCCGCGCCCTCGCCGAGGCGAACGGCTTCGAGGTCCTCCACTGCGAGCCGGGGCAGGGGCACGATCTCTGGTGCCATTGGAGAAGGAGATAAGGAGATAGGCGGCAGGGACCAGACGGTCCCATCGAGTCCCTCCAGGCCACCTCCTCCTCCGAAGTCCCTTCCGGGAGATCCGGCGAGAAGAGCGAATCGTGAATCCGCGGGCGGTCACCTCCGGTATTCCCCTGGAAACGGAGGTGGATATGAAGCGGACGATCGGACTCGCGGCGGCACTGGCGTTCCTCGGGGTCTCCACGGGATTCGCCCAGGACCCGGCCGTGCTCATCGAGAAGCTCAAGTCGAAGGACGCGGACGAGGCGGACAACGCGCGGGAGGACCTGCTCAAGCTCGGCGCGGCGGCGATCGAGCCGGCCCGCGAGGCGGCGGCGAAGTCGCCGGACGCCGCGTTCAAGAAGACCGCGACGGCGATCGCCGAGCGGCTCGAGACGCGGAAGGCCGCGGCCGGGCTGGCGAAGTCCTGGGGCGACCGCTGGTACGCGGTCTTCATCAAGGAGCTGAAGGTCGGCTGGGCGCACTTCAAGGCCGAGGAGAAGGACGGACTGATCGTCCTGGACACCGAACTCCGCGTCCAGCACGGCAAGGACAACGCCTTTCACATCAAGGTATCGTTGACCTGCAGGCCCAACGAGTATCTGTCGGTGGAGAGCCTGACGCTGGACCTGGCGTCGCCGGAGCACAGCGTGACCGCCACGGCGCAGGTGAGGGAGAACCGCCTGGTCGTCAAGACGGGCGGCGAGACCAAGGCCACGAAGATCCGCTCCAACACGGTGGTGGACCTGGCGGTCTTCCCGCTGGTGACGTTGCTCCCGCGGACGGAGGGATATGAGGTGGAGGTGCTCGAGCTCATCAAGCCGAAGCTGCCCGAGGCGGCCGTGATCAAGTTCGACAAGGAGGAGACGATCGAGTTCGAGGAGCGGAAGGTGAAGACGCGCCGGTTCATGCAGACCTCAGGGAGCGGCAAGGACCGGTTCTTCTTCGTCGACGCCGCCGGCCGTCTGCTGCGGGTGCAGCTGATGAGCGACGACGACAAGGACGTGGAGCTGATCCTCTCCGACGAGAAGCGCGCCAAGGACATCGACACCAAGGACTAGCGCGCGGGTGGCGCAATCCTCCCAGGCAGATTTACGCCACCGGGGTGGCGTAAAGCTGCCTGCTTGATTTGCGCCACCCCGGTGGCGTAAATCAAGCAGGCAGAATTACGCCAGACGGGGATCAGCGGGTGCGGCCGAGGACCTTGAGGACCTCCTCGGCGGCGCGGCGAGAGGCGCCGGGAGAGCCGAGCTTGCGGCGGACCTCGCCCAGCGCCTGGCGCATCGCGGGCAGCTTGCCCTCGCGGACGAGGGAGACCGCCTCCCGGGCGATCAGCTCGGGCTTCGCGTAGGGCTGGTAGTATTCGGGGACGACCCGCTTTCCGGCCACGATGTTGACGAGCGAGAAGTCCTTGGTGTTCATGTAGACGATCGGGCCCACCAGGTAGGCCGTCACCGGGTTGAGCTTGTAGGTGACGATCATGGGCGTCCCGTAGATCGCGGCCTCGAGCGTCGAGGTCCCCGAGGCGACCAGGAGGAGGTCGCTCGCGGACATCAGCTCCGGCGTCCGGTCCGCCACGACGTTCAGCCCCGGGGCCTCCGCGAGCTTCGCATCGATCGCGGGCGCGCGTCCCACCACGAACTTCGCGTCCGGGAGCTCCTTCGCGATCAGCTCGGCCGACTTCCGGAGGATCGGGAAGACCGACGTGAACGTCTTCCGCCGGCTCCCCGGCAGGAGCCCGATCAGCAGGCCCTTCTCCTTCACCCCCCACTCGCGGCGGACCGCGTCCCGGTCGATCTCGCGGACCGTGTCCAGGAGCGGATGGCCCACGAACGCCACGTCCACGCCGGCGTCGCGGTAGATCTTCTCCTCGAAGTCGAGGATGACGAGCATCTTCCGGACGCGCTTCTTGATCGTCTTGATCCGGCCCTTTCGCCACGCCCAGAGCTGCGGGCTGATGTAGTAGATCACCGGGATGCCGTGGTCGACGGCGCGCCCCGCGAGCGGGAGGTTGAAGTCCGGCGCGTCGATGAGGACCGCGGCGTCGGGCCGCTGGGTCCGGAGCGCGCTCTGGAGCAGCCGGTAGTTCTGCGCGTGCCGGTGGAGGCCGTGGAAGACTTCGACCAGGCCCATGGAGGCGTGGACCGTCGTATCCAGCAGGATCTCCACGCCCGCCTCGCGCATGTGGGCCCCGCCCGCGCCGACCAGCCGGAGCGACGGGTCGAGGGCGCGGAGGTTGCGCGCCAGGTTCCCGCCGTGGATGTCCCCCGAGGTCTCGTTCGCGACGATCAGGATCGTCGTCATTTCCAGCGGTGGGCTCTCATCTCGGTGAGGATCCTGTCCGCCGCCTTCATCGCGCGGACGCCGTGCTCGCCGGGCACGACGGGCTCGCGGCCGCCGGTCACGCAGTCGACGAAGCTCTGGAGCTCGCGCGCGAGCGGCTCCTCGTCGGGGAGCTTGACCTCCTGGATCGAATAGAACTCCTTGGGGATCGAGGCCAGGTCGCCGATCGAAAGGTCGCGGTCCTTGGGGAGCTTCACGAGCGCCGAGGCGAGCTGCGGAGTGGTCCGGTAGATCCAGGCTTCCTTGGCGAGCGTGTCGACGGTGACGTAGCAGTCCTCGGAGAAGATCCGTGTCTTGCGCATCGTCTTTTCGGAGATGCGGCTGGCGGTGAGGTTCGCGACGCACCCGTCCTCGAACTCGAGGCGCGCGTTGGCCATGTCCTCCTTCCCGAAGAGGAGCGACATCCCGACCGCGTCGACGCGCGCGAGCGGGCTCCCGGTCAGGTGGAGCACGATGTCGAGGTCGTGGATCATCAGGTCCATCACGACGTCGATGTCCTGCGAGCGGAAGCGGAAGGGGGAGAGGCGGTGGACCTCGATGAAGCGGGGCTTCTTGATCACGTCGAGAACGGCGGTGACCGCGGGATTGAACCGTTCGACGTGGCCCACCTGGAGCGCGACCTTCCGCGCGCGGGCGATCCTGCAGAGCTCCTCGCCCTGCTCGATCGTCCGGGCGAGCGGCTTCTCGACGAGGGTCGGGATCCCGCGCTCGAGGAACTCGCGGGCGATCGCATGGTGCTGCTCGGTGGGGACGGCCACGCTGACGGCGTCGACCTTGCCGAAGAGCTCCCGGTAGTCGGCGAAATGGGGGACCTTGTACAGGGCGGCGATCTCCGCCCCCCGTTCCGGCATCGAGTCGGAGACGGCGGCGAGGACGCCCATGGCGCTGTAGAGCCGGGCGTGCTGTTTTCCGAGGTGGCCTACGCCGACCACGCCCACGCGGAGGCTAGTCATCGGCCGTCTCGCGTGCCGGCAGGCGGAGGAAGGCGACGAGCACCGCGACCT
>CAZSCC010000656.1:0-2541 GCA_964604905.1 uncultured Planctomycetales bacterium | reverse complement strand
GCTCGTCCAGCTGGAGCCGTCGTACGAGTCGGCGTGGGGGACGCTGCTCGAGTGGTCGGGCGAGCTCAAGCGGCCGGAGACGCCGCGGAAGCTCGCGCGGGAGCTGGCGCAGCGCCGGTCGGGCGACGCTCAGTCGTGGATCGTGCTCGCCCGGATCCTGGACCGTCCGGAAGACCTGGAGGAGCGGCTCCGGGCGCTCTCGCGGGCGATCGAGCTCGATCCGAGGAGCACCGATGGGCCGGACATGCGCGCGCGGCTGCTCGCGGACGCCGGCCGGCACGACGAGGCGCTGGCCGCCTGCGGCGGAGTGGACGCCCCGCTCATGCTGCGCGGACGGGCGGCGTGGGTGGAGGCCCAGCGGAAGAAGCGGAAGAAGGCGATCGAGAGGATGCGGTCGCTCGTCTCGGAGGACCCGAGCTACTACTGGGGATGGCTCCAGCTCGCGGACTGGTATCGCGACGAAAACCTCAACCGGGAGTATCTGGAATCGGCGAAGGCGATCCTGCGGCTCACGCCGCAGAGGGGCCTGGCGTTCGGCTACGTCGGGGATGCGAAGCTCCGGCTGGGGGACCGCGCCGGGGCGAAGGCCGACTTCGCCCGGGCGATGGAACTGGCGCCCGACTACGGGTTCGCGGGATTCTCGCTCTTCGACCTGCATGTGGAGGACGGCGAGCTCGACCGGGCGGAAGCGACGCTCAAGATGCTCCAGGTGCAGGTCGGCGGCGCGTTCTCCCTCGCGCGCGAGGTTCAGCTCGCGGTGAAGCGGAAGGACCGGGACGCGGCGCGGGAGGCGCTGCGGCGGCTCTCCGAGTCACCGGAGCAGGACGCGTGGCCGTTCGAGGCGGCGCTGGCGGCGCTCGCGGAGGTGGGGTGGGAAGGCGAGGTCGAGGCGGGGCCGCCCCGCTGGGCGGGGGCGTGGCTGGCGCGGGCGCGGGAGAAGGCGCGGCCCGTCGAGGCGCGGCTGCGGGCGATCGAGGTGGCCGGCCGTCTGGGCTCCGCGAACGCGGATGCGGTCGACCTGAAGGCGGTGGTGCTCGCGGAAGCGGGCCGCTTCGACGAGGCGCTCGCGGTCTGCGGAGGAGCGGGCGCGCCGGTGGCACTCCGGGGGCGGGCGGCGTGGGTGGAGGCGGAGCGCGGCGACCGGCCGCGGGCGATCCGGTTGATGGAGATGGTGGTGGAGGAGGACCCGTAGCACCGGTGGGGCTGGAGCCGGCTGGCCGACTGGCAACGCGAGGAGAAGGACGACGCGGGCTATCTCGCGGCGGCCCGAGAACTCGTGGCGCTCGCGCCGGATGAGGCGATCTCCCACGGCTATCTCGGGGAGGCCCTGGTCCGGAGGGGCGACCGCGGTCGCGCCGGGGCGAGCTTCGCCCGCGCCCTCGAGCTCTCTCCCGGCTACGAGTTTGCCGGCTTCTGGCTCTTCGACCTGCGGCTGGAAGACGGCGAGCTGGACGCGGCGGCGGAGACCCTGGCGCACCTGCAGTCCCACGTCGGCGGACCGTTCACGCTGGGCCGCGCCGCGCAGCTCTCGGCACGCCGGAAGGACGAGGCGGGGGCGTCGGGAATCCTGCTCGGCCTGAGCCAGTCGGCGGAGACCGAGCCCTGGCCGTTCGAGGCGGCGATGAAGGCGATGAAGGAGGCGGGCTGGGCGGCGGCGGCGGAGCGTCTCCTGCGGCGGGAGATCGGAACGCCCGGCGTGAATCCCCTGGCGGCCGAGGCGTGGATGAAGGCGTGCGCGGAGCGCGGGGAGTGGAAGGAGTGCCGCGAAGGGCTCGACTCGCTGCGGGCGGCCCCGCCGGCTTGGACGCGCGCGGCGGGGGAATATCTTGAGAGGCTTGCGGCGAAGCGCCGGACCTCCGATCTCCGCGCGTTCCTGAAGTCGGAGCGGGATCGGCTGGCGGCCGACGATCGTTCGTGGGGCAGCGCGGGGTACGCGCTCAACGAGGCCGGGCTGGAGCGCGAGGCGGTCGAGTGGCTCTCCGGCTGGCGGGATCGGAAGGACGTGAAGCCCTGGATGCTGCTCAATCTCGCGGTGAGCCTGCGAGCGATCGGGCGGTCGGAGGAGGCGCGGGCAGTGAGCGCCGCCGCGCTCGGGCATCCGTCCGATCACGCGACGCCCGACCACCGCCTCTGGGTGGCGTTCGAGGAGGCGTTCGAGGAAGGGCCGGCGTCGTCACCGAGTGTGGACGTCGACGCGCTCAAGCCGTTCTACCGGTGCCTGCGCCTCCTGACGCTCGCGGTGCTCGAGGCGCGGAAGGGCGCGTTCGACGGCGCGGTCGCCCGACTGCGGGAGGCGGCGGCGGCGATGCCGACCTATGCGAAGGATCCGCTCCTCCGGGCGGCCTACCGCCGCGCGGTGGCCCGGATCGCGCGGTCCCGGGGCGGCGTGGGAGGGGTGCTTTGGGGCTGGTTCCGCCGGGTGTTTACGGTATAACCTCAGGGATCGGAGGGAAGCGATGATGCGCGTCCTGCTGGCGTTCCTGCTCGCGTCCGCGGTCCAGGCGGAGAATCCCGCGGAGCCCGCGCCCCGGTCGAAGGAGT
>CAZSCC010000655.1:0-14451 GCA_964604905.1 uncultured Planctomycetales bacterium | reverse complement strand
CGTGCCCACGATCTGGCCCGTCCCGGAGATCGTGCGGTTCGAGTCGCTGTCCTTGGCGAGGCCGAAGTCGGCCACCTTGATCACCCCGTCCTTGGAGAGCAGGATGTTCGCCGGCTTGATGTCGCGGTGGACGACGCCCAGCTTGTGGGCGGCCGCCAGGGCGATCGCGACCCGCTTCACGATCGAAACCGACTCCGCCACCGTGAACTTCTTCCGCTCCTTCAGGATCGCATCGAGGCTCCGCCCCTCGACGTACTGCATCGTGATGTAGTAGACCCCGTGCGCGGTCCCCACGTCGTGCACCTGCACCACGTTCGGGTGCTCCAGCCGCGCCGCGAGGCGCGCCTCCCGCAGGAAGCGCTCGATAAAATCGGGGTTCGAGGCGAATTCGGAGGGGAGGACCTTTACGGCCATCGGCTTGTTGAGGCCGTCGTGCCGGGCGAGGTAGACCGCCCCCATCCCGCCCGCCCCGAGCTTGCGCTCCAGGCGGCAGTGGGCGAACTCCTTGCCGATCAGCGAGTCGTCGTGGGCAACGGCCATCGTTCTTTAGGGTCTCGGAAGGGGCTGCAGGTTCGCCTCCCCGGCCCTATAATACCACGCCGATGAGCAAGCCACGGACGATCGCCATCGCCGCCCTCCTGGTGGGGGTCCTCGTCGTCTCCCTCCGGCTTTGCCGTTCGACTCCATCGGCACCTCCCGCGGCGATCGAGCTCCCGCCCCCGCCCGTACCGATGACTCCCATCCGGCCTCCCCCGCGGAGCGTCGCGCCGCCCCTTCCCCAGCCGTCGCCGCCGGCGCGGCTCCAGGCCTATCTCGAGACTCTGGGCCGCGCCCGACTCCTCCGGGACCGCCGGACCCTCGACCGCCTCCGAAAGGAGGCCCCTGCTCTCTACGAAAGCGACGTGGCCTGGCTCCTCTCGCGCTTCGAGGGAGACCTCTTCTCCGCCGCCGGCGCGGCCGAGTTGGCGGCGCTCTACGGGCTCCGGGCCGCGGTCCCTTCCCTCGCCGCGGCGCTCGCCCGCCCTTCTCACGCCTTCCTCAAGGACGTCCTCATCGACACCCTCGCCTCGCTGGGCGGCGACGCCGCGGCCGCGGCGATCCTGACGGCCCTCCGCGACGACCCCGACGACAGCATCCGCCTCCGCTGAGCCGCCGCGCTCCCCCGTTTCGACGGGCCCGAGACCTACCGCGCGTTGATCGACTCCCTCCGCGACCCGAGCCCCCGGGTCCGCAGCGCAGCCTCCGGCGCGCTCGCCCTCATGAAATCCAAGGAAGCCGTCCAGATCCTCCTCGAAGCGCTCCGCGACGAGCGCGATCCCTCGGTGCAGGTGGAGTTGATCGTCGCCGTCCATCAACGCGGGGGACCGGTCGCCCAGACGATCCAGGACCGGCCCGCGGTGACGGAGCTTCTCCGGTCGCGGATCCGCCTGCGCAACGATGCCCGCTATCGACGTCCCTACGAGCGCTCGTTCTTCGAGCTCGGCGCGCCGGCGGTGCCGGTCGACGCCCTGAAACGGCGGATCGGGATCACGCTCGAGGCCGGCTCGACCGTCACGCCGCGCGAGGTCGGGACCGCACTCTTCGGCACCGCGCCGCTCGACCGCTACCGCGCGTGGTTCTACTTCCGGAAGGCCGAGGACTTCCCCGCGACCCGCGCCTGGGACACCTATGGGAATGCGATGGAGGAAGTGCCCTACGGGGACCTCGAGGGCACGGTCTTCCTGCACTTCAAGGATCCCTCGAGCTTCCAGCAGGGGGTCCTCGGATACACGGCGGGATGCCACGCCTTCGTGCAGGGCGCCTCGCTCCTCCACGAGTTCGGCCACGCCTTCGCCCGGCTGGGCGACGAGTACGAGGACGGCAGCCGCGACGACGCCCCCAATCTCTTCAAACGGGAGCCCGCGTCGTGGAGCCCTCTCGTGGACGCGCGGCTCCTGCCGCCCCCCCTGCGGAGGGACGCGGACTTCCTCGTTCCCTCGGACAACTGCTTCCTGAACAACCGCCCCACGCAGGACCGCTTCTGCCCCGTCTGCCAGCTGGAGATCCACGCGCGCATCGCCGAGCTCGCGGGGGCTCCTCTCCTCTGGTAGGCCGCTGCCCGGGTCTATCGCAGGAGCGATTTGACCGAGTCGAACGACTGCTCGAGGAAGCGCTGAGGAATGATTCCCAGGAGGAGCGTGAACGCCGCCGAGGCCAGCACCACCATCCCCACGTTGGGAGAGGGCTTCTCCTCCGTGGGCGGTCCCTCGGGATGCATGTACATGTAGACCGTGACGCGCAGGTAGTAGTAGACCGACACCGCGGAGCTCAGCACGCCGACGATCACCAGCGCGTATTCGCCGGCCGCCACGGCCGACTTGAAGACCAGGAACTTGCCGAAGAAGCCCGCCGCGGGCGGGATCCCCGAGAGCGAGACCATGAAGACCGTCATCGCCAGCGCGGCCCAGGGACGCCGCTTCGCCAGGCCCGCGTAGTCCTCCAGGTCCTCCGCGTCCTTGCCCCCCTTCCCCGCCCAGATGACGAACGCGAACGCCCCCAGCGTCATGAACGTGTAGGCGAACAGGTAGAACACCGCCGAGGCGGCCGCCTGCTCCCGGACCAGCGAGCCCTTGCCCTGGAGCGAGGCGAGCGCCACGAGCACGTAGCCCGCGTGCGCGACCGACGAGTACGCGAGCATCCGCTTCACGCTCCGCTGCCAGAGGGCCATCAGGTTGCCCACGACCATCGTGGCGAGCGCGAGGCCGCCGACGAGCGGCCCCCAGGTCTCCACCTGCGGGAGCCCCGCCGAGGCGAAGAGCCTCAGGAAAGCGCCGAACGCGGACGCCTTCACCGCGACCGACATGAACGCCGTCACGCAGGTGGGCGCCCCCTCGTAGACGTCCGCCACCCACATGTGGAACGGCACCGCCCCCACTTTGAAGGCGAAACCGATCGCCACCATCGCCAGGCCGAGGTTCCCCAGCGTGAGCTTCCCTTCCGCCGGGGCGCGCAGCGCCGCCCCGATCTCCTCGAGCCGGAGCGATCCGCTCGCCCCGTAGAGGAAGGCCATTCCGTAGAGGAGGAACCCCGTTGCGAACGCCCCGATCATGAAGTACTTCACCGCCGCTTCGTTCGAGCGCGCCTCGCGGCGGAAGAGGCCCGAGAGGACGTAGACCGAGAGCGACAGGATCTCGAGCGAGACGAACAGCGTCACCAGCTCCTGCGCCTGCACGAGGAGGATCATCCCCGCCGCGCTGAAGAGCACCAGCCCGTGGTACTCTCCCGGCGGCACCCCGCGGTCCTTCAGGTAGTCGGCCGAGAGGATGATCATGAGTCCCGTCGCGGCCAGGATCGCGAGCGACAGGAAGAGCGCCAGCTTGTCCAGGACGACGAACCCGCCGAAGCCCTCGACCGCCTCCTTGGTCCGCAGGAGCGGCCAGATCACCGACGCGAGCGAGACTACGATCGACGCGTAGCTGACGAACTCCGCCGCGGTGTTCTTGCGGTCGCGGTTCACGAGAACGTCGACGCCGACCGCCAGGAGCGCCCCGACGATCAGGGAGAGCGCGGGCAGGACGCAAAGGAAGTCACTTTGCTGCATCGGGGTCCGCCGCGGCGTGGGACTTCACGGGACTCTTCAGGTGCTCGACGACCTCCGAGACCGATTTCTCGGTCTTCGAGAGCACGAGGTTGGGCATCACGCCCAGCAGGACGATGAACGCCGTGATCGGCACCAGGTACGCCCACTCGCGTTTGCCGATGTCGCCCGCCTTCTCGCGCTCCGGCATCGTCACCGGCCCGAAGAAGACGTCCCGGTAGAGCTTGAGCATGTACACCGCCCCCAGGACCACGCCCAGCGCGGCGATCGAGGTCGCCCCGGGGTGGCTCTGGAACGCCCCGAAGAGAACCAGGAACTCGCCGACGAACCCGTTGAGGCCCGGCAACCCGATCGACGAGAGGGACGCGATCATGAAGAACACGGAGTACACGGGCATCACCTTCGCCATCCCCCCGAAATCGTCGATGCCCCGCCGGTGGGTCTTCTCATAGAGGATCCCGACCAGGAGGAAGAGCGCCCCCGTGGAGAGGCCATGGTTGACCATCTGGAGCACGCCGCCCTGCGCGCCGGAGATCGTCCCCGAAAAGATCCCCAGCATCACGAACCCGAGGTGGGCGACGCTCGAATAGGCGATCAGCTTCTTGATGTCGCTCTGGGCCATCGACATCAGGGAGCCGTAGACGATCCCGATCACCGAGAGAGCGATCACGAGCGGCGTATACTGCTGCGCCGCCTGCGGGAAGAACGGGATCGCGAACCGCAGGAACCCGTAGGCGCCCATCTTGAGGAGGACGCCCGCCAGGATCACGCTGCCCGCCGTGGGGGCCTCGACGTGCGCGTCGGGCAACCACGTGTGGAAGGGGAACATCGGGACCTTGATCGCGAACGAAAGGGCGAACGCCAGGAAGCACCAGCCCTGGGCCGCCAGCGGGAGACCCCGGAGCCGCTCCGGGAGCGCCAGCACGTCGAACGTCCCCGCGCTGGAGTAGCAGTAGAGGATCGCCGCGAGCATGAGGACGCTTCCGACGATCGTGTAGACGATGAACTTGACCGCCGCGTGGATCCGGCGCGGGCCGCCCCAGATGCCGATCAGGAGGTACATCGGGAGGAGCATCGCCTCCCAGAAGACGTAGAACAGGAAGAGGTCGAGCGCGCAGAACGCGCCCATCATCCCGGTCTCGAGGAACAGGAGCGCGATGATGAACCCGTTCGACTGCTTCCAGGAGGCCGCGATCGCGAGCGGCATGAGGAACGCCGTCAGCGCCACCATCGCCAGGCTGATCCCGTCCAGGCCCATCTTGTAGTGGATGTCGAGCCGCTTGATCCACCGGACGTCCTCGAAGACCTTCATCGTCCCGTCGCACTGGGTCCACGCGAACGCGGCGAGGGCGACGACGGCGAGCGAGACGATCAGGCCGCCCCAGCGGACGAACGGGGAGCGCTCCCCGCGCACGGGCGCGAGCAGCAGTCCCGCCGCGGCGGGGAGGAACGTGATCAGCGTCAGGACAGGAAGGCTTTCCATGCTTCGAACTTGACCGTCAGATACGCCAGGACCGCCAGCGCGCCCGCCACGAACGCCACGAGCGCCGCGTTGATCGACCCCGTATGGGGCCGCCGGACCAGCCAGCCGAGGCCGTAGACGAGCCGCGCCGAGCCGTTGACCAGGATCGTATCGATCAGCACGCGGTCGACGAGGAACCAGATCACCGTCGCGCCCGTCTTCACGGGGGCGATGACGGCGTATTCGTAGATCTCGTCCACGTAGAACTTGTTGGAGACGAGCCGGTGGAGGCCCCGCATGGGCCCTTCGACCAGCCGGGCGAGCCAGCCGCGGGCGCGCGTGTAGATGAGAAGCGCCGCTCCGGCGCCGAGCACGAAGAGCCCCGCCGAGATCCACTGATTGACCGCGTGGGCCTGGTGGTGCCTCTTCACCTCATCGCGGATCAGCGTCAATCGCGTCCCGACTTCCACTTCGGCGGCGGCCGGCAGACGCGCCACGGCGGCATCGCCCATGCGGGCCAGTTCGTGCTGCGCGTGCGACTTCTGCTCGGGATTGCCGACGCTCAGGAGCCGGACGTTCTCGTCGATCGCCTTCTCCGACGCCCAGACGCGGCCGAGCCAGGCATGGAGCCGTCCGTCGAGGGCTACGCCGCCCCCCAGCGAGAGGACCGCCAGGATGACCAGAGGCGCCATCATGAGAAGACCCGGCTTGTGGATCTCGTGCCCGTGGCCGTGTTCCTCCTTCTTCGCGAGGAAGACGACCACGCAGAGGCGGGTCGTGTAGAACGCCGTGATGAGGGCTGTGAGCGCGAGCAGCACGTAGACCGCCGGCTCGTGCACGAACGCCGCCGTCAGGATCTGGTCCTTGGAGACGAAGCCAGAGGTGAACGGGAAGCCCGCCAGGGCCAGGGCTCCCGCAACGAAGACGAACGCGAGGGCCGGCAGCTTCTTCCCCAGGCCCCCCATCTTCCGGATGTCCTGCTCCCCGTGCAGCGCGTGGATCACCGCGCCGGCGCCCAGGAAGAGGAGCGCCTTGAAGAAGGCGTGGGTCACCACATGGAAGAGCCCGGCGCTGAAGTCGCTCGAGGCGATCCCGGCGAACATGAAGCCGAGCTGGCTGACCGTCGAGTACGCGAGGATCTTCTTGATGTCATTCTGCGCCACCGCAATCACGCCGGCCATGAACGCGGTGGCAGCCGCGACCAACGCGACGACATGGAGCGCGCCCGGCACGAGGGTGTAGAGGAAGTGCATCCGTCCCATCATGTAGACGCCCGCGGTGACCATCGTCGCCGCGTGGATGAGGGCGCTGACGGGCGTGGGGCCCGCCATGGCGTCCGGCAGCCAGACGAAGAGCGGGATCTGGGCGCTTTTGCCGCACGCGCCCACGAAGAGCAGGAGGGCGGCCCAAGTGGCGAGCGTCTCGCCCGCGATCTGGTGACCCGCGAGCTCCACGCTCTTGGGTATCGCCCTATCCGCCATCTGGGTGAAGTTGAGATCCTTGTAGAGCGCCCAGAGGCAGAACAGCCCCAGGATGAACCCGAGGTCCCCGATCCGGTTGGTGATGAACGCCTTCTTCCCGGCGTCCGCGTTCTTGAGGTCCTTGTACCAGAAGCCGATCAGGAGGTACGAGCAGAGGCCCACCCCCTCCCACCCGACGAACATGAGCGCGATCGAGTCGCCCATCACGAGGACGAGCATCGAGAACATGAAGAGGTTCAGATAGGCGAAGAAGCGCGAGAACCCGGGGTCGTCGTGCATGTAGCCGATCGAGTAGACGTGGATCAGCGATCCGATCCCCGTGACCACCAGGATCATGACCGCCGCCAGCTCGTCCACCCGCAGGCCGAACGGGATCGAGAGCCTCTCGCCTTCTACCGCGATCCACGTGAAGACGTTCTGCTCGACGGGCGTCTGCTGGAAGGCCATCACCGAGAGCACGAACGAGGCGATCGGCCCGGCGCAACCGACCAGGGCGGCCGCCGGTCTCGGCAGGCGCAGGCAGCCGTTGATCAGGAAGCCGATCAGCGGCAGGACGGGGATCAACCAGAGGAGGCCGCTCATCCCTTGAGGCTCCTCAGGTCGCCCGTGTCGACGGTCTTGCGGTTCCGGAAGAGGGCGATCAGGATCGCGAGGCCCACCGACACCTCGGCGGCCGCCACGCCCATGACCATGAGGACGAAGACGTGGCCTGCGGTCGACGCGTGCATCTTTGCGAAAGCGAGGAGCGCGACGTTGACCCCGTTCAGCATCAGCTCGACGGACATCAGGAGGATCAGCAGGTTCCGCCTCGCCAGGGCGCCGTAGGCGCCGATCGCGAACAGGGCCGCGCTCAGGAGGAGGTACTGGGCGATCATAGCTTCCTCTTGGCCAGCACCACGCCGCCGAAGATGGCCACCAGGATGAGGATCGAGATCAGCTCGAAGGGGAGCGCGTACGGGCCGAAGAGCTCGATCCCCACCGCCTTGACGTCGCCGAACCCCGGAGGCGTCTCCCTGAAGGGCTGCCGGAGGGCCGGGTCGCTCCAGATCCCCAGCGCCAGCAGGCCGAAGAGCCCCAGGCAGAGCGCGCCGATCGCGCCGCGCACGGGCAGGGGATACTCGACGCCGTACTCCTCGGGCTTCAGGTTGAGAAGCATGATCACGAAGAGGAAGAGGACGAGGATCGCGCCCGTGTAGACGAGGACGTGCATCGCCGCCAGGAACGGCGCGTCCAGCTTCAGGTAGACCACGGCCAGCCCCAGGAAGGCGGCCAGCATCATGATGGCGCTGTAGACGGGGTTTCTCCGTGTCACCATCAGGAGGCCGGCGAGCACGCTCAGGCCCGCGGCAGCGGCGAAGACGGGGTCGATGGGCATCCTATCGGCTCACGAGCTCAAAAGCTTGTTGATGTCGTAGATCTTCTCTTCCCGGGTCGTCGAGACCTTGTTGAAGGTCGGCGTCAGCTCGATCGCGTCGCAGGGGCACGCCTCCTCGCACATCCCGCAGTAGATGCACTTGAGCATGTCGATCGTGAACGCGATCGGGATCTTCTCGCGGTCGGGCCACGGCGAAGGGCCCGCGTCGATCCGGATGCACTCCGCGGGGCAGGCCGTCTGGCACATCAGGCAGGCCACGCACTTCATCCGGCCCAGCTCGTCCTTCTTCAGCCGGTGCTCGCCCCGGTAACCCTTCCGGGGGACGTGGACCTCCTCGGGGTACGACAGGGTCACCTTCGGCCGGAAGACTCGCGCCAGCGTGTGCCGCATCCCCTGAAGCGCCGCCGGGATATACAGCTTCACCATCAGCTTGAGCCACCAGGACTTGAGCTTCATCCCGAAAGTCACTTCGCACCTCCGAGCACGCCGACCGCCGCGATCGCGAGGACGTTCGCAAGAGCCAGGGGGACCAGCCGCTTCCACCCCAGGTTCATGAGCTGGTTGTACTTGAACCGCGGAAGGGTCCACCGGATGACCACGTAGAACACGAGGATCACCATGATCTTGGACACGAAGACGAGCACCGAGAGGATCCCCGCCAGCACGCTGTGGTCCGCGGGGTTCGTGATCCCCGGGAAGTACCAGCCCCCCAGGAAGAACGTGACCATGAGCGAGCTCATCAGGATCATGCCCACGTATTCGCCCATCATGAAGATGGAGAACTTGATCCCGGAGTACTCGGTATGGTACCCGCCCACGAGTTCCGCCTCGCACTCGGGGAGGTCGAAGGGCATGCGGTTGTTCTCGGCCAGCGCCGAGATGAAGAAGAGGACGAACGCCAGGAGCCCGAAGGGGGCCAGCCTCAGATCGCCCCCGCCGAAGACGTTCCAGCTCAGGATCCCGTGGGTCTGCCTCATGACGATCTCCCGCGGATCGACCGTCCCCTCGGAGCCCGTCGCCGCCGTGAGCATGATCGCCGCGATGATCGAAAGCCCAAGCGCCAGCTCATAGGAGACCAGTTGCGCCGAGGCCCGCAGGCCGCCCATGAGCGAGAACTTGTTGTTCGAGGCCCACCCGCCGAAGGCCAGGCCGTACACCGCCACCGAGAGGACCGACATCGTGAACAGGACGCCCACGCTCAGGTCCGCCACCTGGAGAGCTTCGTTCCCGATCTGGTTCCCCCACGGGATCACGATCATCCCGAGGGCCGGCGGGACGAGGACGAGGACGGGGCCCGCGATGTAGAGGGCCTTGTCCGCCGAGGCGGGCATGAAGTCCTCCTTGAAGAGGAGCTTGATCACGTCCGCCAGCGGCTGTCCGAGTCCCCCCGGGAGAACTCCGCCCAGGCGTTGCAGCCACGGGATGTTCACCCGGTTTGGCCCGACGCGGCCCTGCATGAACGCGCTCAACCGCCGCTCGATGATCACGAGCAGCGGCGTGATGCCGAGCACGAAGAACCCGATGCAGAACGCGATCTTCAGGACGCTGGGAAGGCTAGGAAGAAAGCTGGCCATTCGTTTTGAAACCGAGAGAACCGATCTTCGCGTAATCCAGGCCGGGCATCGCCTCGCGGAAGACGCCCTCCACCGACAGCACCTGCGCGCGCGCACCGAGCGCCACGAGCGCCTCCTGCAGCCACGCCGCCTCGGCGCGGACCGCCACGGGCGGCTCGATCGACTTCCGGATCCGCTGCACCCGGCCGTCGACGTTCATGAACGTCCCGTCCTTCTCCGCCCACGTCGGGGCCGGGACGACCACGTGGGCGAACTCCTCGAGCGGGTTGTGCAGGATGTCCGAGACGGCCACGAACTCCGCCTCCCGGGCGGCCTTCACGAACTCTTCCGGCATCTGGAAATCCGGGATGCCGTTCATGACGAGCAGCCCCTGGATGTTCCCCGCGTGGAGCTCCGCCACGACCTTCTGGTACCCGGGCACGAGCGCCTCCTCGCCGAACAACTTCACGGCGTAGGCGCGGTTGGGCGTCTTGTCGGCCTCGATCACGAATCCGCCGGGGAAGGTCTGCTTCTCTCCCCGCGAGAGCGTCAGGAATCCGACGTGCTCCGCCTTCAGGGCTTCCATGATCTTCTTGAAGAGCCACATCTCTTCGATCGTGGCGTAGGTCGAGAGGACGCCGGCGAACTTGAGCCGCTTTCCCTGCCCCGCGAGCTCGGCGGGCGCCCCGGTCCCCTTCAGGAGCCGGCGCTCGCTCCCCACGTACTCGTGGTTGAGCCGGCCCTCGTCGCACATCCAGTGCTGGTTCACCTCGGCGTTCGCCCGCGGCTGCAGCCGCTTGATGTCGTTGTCCATCGTAGTGACCTCCACGTTGCAGCCCCTGCTGCAGGAGGCGCAGACGCTCTCCGTCTTCTTCGTGAACCAGACCCGCGCCTGGTACATGAAGTTCTTGTCGATCAACGCCCCGACGGGGCAGAGATCCACCACGTTGAGCGACAGGGGGTTGTCCACGGGGATGCCCGGGAAGACGTCGACGACGGAGCGGTCGCCCCGGTTCACCACGCAGAGCTCGCCCGTCCCCGTGACCTCCTCGCAGAAGCGGACGCAGCGGGTGCAGACGATGCAGCGGTTGCCCCAGATCCGGATGTTCGGGCTGAGGTCCTTCGTGTGCCGGATCTCCTTCTCCTCGTCGAAGCGCGAGACCCCGCCGCGATACTGGTACGTGTAGTCCTGGAGGTCGCACTCCCCCGCCTTGTCGCAAATCGGGCAGTCGAGCGGGTGGTTGATCAGCATGTACTCGAGGACCGCCTTGCGCCCGGCCTCCACCTCAGGGCTCTCGGTCGTCACCTCGAGGTTGTCGCTCGTCGGGTACATGCACGAGACTTCGAGCTTGCGCGAGTTCGAGACCTTGACCAGGCACATCCGGCAATTCCCCGCCGGCGTCAGTCCGGGATGCCAGCAGTAGTGCGGGACGAAGGTCCCCTGGTCGAGGAGCACCTTGAGGAGCTTCTCGCCCGGAGGCGCGTCGACCTCTTTCCCGTTGACCTTGATCTTAGGCATGGACCAGATCCTTCACGCTCCCGTGCTTGAAGGGGCATCGCTTGCCGTTCACATGGGCTTCGAATTCCGGCTTGAACTTCTGGACGACGCTCCGCGTGGGAAGCGCCGCCGCGTCCGCCAGAACGCAGATCGTCCGGCCGCACATCCCCCAGGCGATCTCGTCGAGCTTGGAGATCTCGTCGAGCCGCCCGCGTCCCCGCTCCATCTTGGCCGCGAGCTTCTCGATCCAGCCGGTGCCCTCCCGGCAGGGGGTGCACTGGCCGCACGACTCGTGGTGGTAGAAGCGGAGGGTGTTCCAGAGCGCGTCCACCATGCAGGTGTCTTCGTCGATCACGATCACGCCCCCCGAGCCGAGCATCGTCTTGGCCGCGGCGAGCGAGTCGAAGTCCATCCGGATCGGCGGGTCCGCGTGGACCTCGGCGGCGGTCAGCACCGGAGCGGAGAGCCCCCCCGGGACGACCGCCTTGAGCTTCTTCCCGCCGCGCACGCCCCCGGCGAGGTCGTAGATCAACTCCTTGAGCGGGACGGCCAGCGGGATTTCGTAGTTCCCCGGCCGCTCCACGTGGCCGCACACGGAGAAGATCTTCATGCCGGGGGACTTCTCCGTCCCCATCTTCCGGAACCACTCGACCCCGTTCTTGACGATGAGGGTGACGGTCGCGAGGGTCTCCACGTTGTTCACGATCGTCGGGCAGCGGAAGAGGCCTTCCACCGCGGGGAACGGCGGCTTTATTTTCGGGTAGCCTCGGTTGCCCTCGAGGGACGAGAGCAGCCCCGTCTCCTCGCCGCAGATGTAGGCCCCCGCGCCGCGGTGGACGGTGATCGGGAAGCCGTTCGTGAGCCCCGCCTTCTCCGCCTCGGCCAGGGCCGTCTCGAGCACCCGGGCGCCGTAGGCGAATTCGCCACGGATGTAGATGTAGGCGCACTTCGCACCGATCGCGTAGCCCGAGATCAGGACGCCTTCCAGGACCGCGTGGGGATCGCGGTCGATCAGCATCTTGTCCTTGAAGGTGCCGGGCTCCGACTCGTCGGCGTTGACCACGAGGTAGCGTGGCTTGTCGTTCTTGGCCAGGAACTTCCACTTCTGGCCCGTGGGGAACCCCGCGCCGCCCCGGCCGCGGAGGCCGCTCTTGAAGACCTCTTCGACGATCTCCTCGGGCTTGCGCTGCGTCTTGACGAGGTTCTGGAACGTCTGGTAGCCGCCGCGCTTGAGGTAGTGGTCCAGCGTCTCGCTCCCCGGCTCCAGGACGTGCTTGAGGAGGACCGGGGGATACTTGGTCGCCGGGACCTTGTAGACCGGCGCCGGCGACTTCCAGGTCCCGGACCGCATCCCCGCGACCATCTCATCGCAGGTCTCCGGCGTCACGAAGTCGACGAAATCGCCGTTCACCTGGAGGCAGGGCGCCGTGTCGCAGCTGGCCAGGCATTCCACCTTCTTGAGCGTGATCGGATCGTCGGGCCGGATCAGTGATTTCAGGTGGTCGTGGACCTTCTCGCTCCCTCGCAGGGCGCAGGGGACGGTCGAGCAGTGCTCGATCACGTACTTCCGGTCGGTCGGCCTGCGGTAGTGGGTGTAGAACGTGAAGACGCCGAAGACCTTGGCGGGCGAGACTCCGAGCCGCTTCGCCACGTGGATCATCCCCTCCTCGTCCACGCAGCCGAATTCGCGTTCAAGGAGCCGCAGCGCCGGAAGCAGAGCGGCCTCGCGCTTCGGATATCGCGCGCAGATCAGCTCCAGCTCGGCCTGCGTCGCTCCGTTGAATTCGCGGCTCATCGGTCCAGCTCCCCCGCAATGATGTTCAGGCTCGACAGGACCGCCACGACGTCGCTCAGGAGCCCTCCCTCGGTCATGTAGGGGATCGCCTGGTAGTTGTAGAGGGACGGCGGCCGCACGCGCCAGCGCCACGGCCGCTGCGTCCCGTCGCTCACGAGATAGAACCCGAGTTCGCCGTTGGGGGCCTCGGTGGACGAATAGACCTCGCCCTTGGGCGGGCACAGGCCGTGTCCCATCATGTAGTTCTTGAAGTGGTAGATCAGCCCCTCCATGCCGCCGGCCGGCGTGTTCACCGCCGTCTTGGGCGGCAGGACGATCCGCGGGTCGTCGACGTAGATCGGTCCGGAGGGCATCGTCTTGAGCACCTGGTCGATGATCTTGAGCGACTCGCGCATCTCGCGGACGCGCATCCGGTATCGCGCCCAGCAGTCGCCGTTCTCCTCGGTGATCACGTCGAACTGGTAGTTCTCGTATCCCAGGTAAGGCCGCGCCCGGCGCACGTCGTACGGCACGCCCGCGGCGCGCAGCAGCGGTCCGGTCAGCCCGTAGCTGATCGCCACGTCCTTCGGGATCGGGCTCACCCCCTGCGTGCGGTCGCGGAAGATCCGGTTGTCGTTGAGGCAGCCTTCGATCTCGTCGATCGTCTTCGAGCACCCCGCCATGAACTTCCGGACCATGTCCTCGAAGTCGGGCGGCACGTCGCGCAGCAGGCCGCCCACGCGCGTATACGAGGTCGTGAGGCGCGCGCCGGTGACGTTCTCGAAGATGTCGTAGAGTTTCTCGCGCTCGATGAAGGTCCAGAGCATCACGGTGAACGCCCCGAGGTCCATCGCCTGAAGGCCGACCGAGAGCACATGGTCGGCAACCCGGGAGAGTTCGCAGAGCGCCACCCGGATCGCGGCGCAGCGGGGGGTCACCTTGAGCCCCATCATCTCCTCGACCGCCAGGGAGAACCCGACGTTGTTGCAGAGGGGCGAGAGATAGTTCATGCGGTCGGTGACCACGACCGTCTGGTTGTAGGTGCGGTATTCTGAGATCTTCTCGAAGCCGGAGTGGAGGTAGCCGATCTCCGGTTCCAGCCGGATCACCCGCTCGCCGTCGAGTTCGATGATGTTCCGCAGCGTCCCGTGGGTGGCCGGGTGCTGGGGCCCGAAATTGACGATCATCCGGCGCGTGCCGAGATCGCCCTCGATGTCCTCCTCGACCACCATGCCCGGACGGGGGGCGGCGTCGCTCATTCCACGTACCTTGGAAAGTTCATTCGCTCGCCGCGTCCGGTGAGGGGATAATCCTTCCGCAGCGGATGGCCTTCATAACCTTCGGGCAGCACAAGCCGCTTGAGGTCCGGGTGGCCCTTGAACGAGAGGCCGAACAGGTCGTAGACCTCGCGCTCGGCCCAAGGGGCCGACTTCCAGAGGGACGACACGCTGTCGATCGTCGGATCCCCCTCCGGGACGAACGCCTTGACGCGCGTCCGCGCGTTGTCCTTGAACGAGTAGAGGTTGTAGACCACGCAGAAACGCTCGGGCAGTCCCTGGTTGAGGTAGTCCACGGCGCTGAGGTCCATCAGACAGTCGAACCCACCCTCATCGCGGAGCAGGCGGAGGATGTCCAGGATGCGGTCGCGCTTCACGTGGACGTAGGGCTGCCCCGCGTGCTCGAAGGTCCCGAGGACCTGGTCGGCGAAGCGCGCCTTGATCTCGGCGATCG
>CAZSCC010000654.1:0-5019 GCA_964604905.1 uncultured Planctomycetales bacterium | reverse complement strand
TCCTTGGTCTGGAGGCGGCCCGCGGTGTCGATCAGGAGGACGTCGGCCTTCCGCGCGGTCGCGGCGGAAGCGGCGTCGAAGACGACCGCGGCGGGATCGGCGTTCATGCCGTGGCTCACGATGTCCACGCCCAGGCGCTCGGCCCAGATCGTGAGTTGGTCCACGGCGGCGGCGCGGAAGGTGTCGCTCGCGCAGAGGATGACCTTCTTCTTCTCGTTCGTGAAGTAGCGGGCGAGCTTGGCGATGGAGGTGGTCTTGCCGACGCCGTTCACGCCGGCGATGAGGATGACGGTCGGCGGGGCGGGGGCCCAGAGGATGTCGTTTCCCTTCTCGGTGAGGCGCTTCTTGAGGTCCTTCTTGAGCCAGTCGAGGACCTTGTCGGTGGTCTCGATCTCGCGTTTCTTGTAGGCGGCGCGGAGGGCGGCCATGATCTTCGCGGTCGCCTCGACGCCGAAGTCGGCGGTGAGGAGCGCCTCCTCGATCTCGTTGAGGGTGGCCTCGTCGAGCGTGCGGAAGGCGGAGAAGATCCTCTTGAGCGGGGCGGTGAAGACCTCCTTGGTCTTCCGGAGCCCCTGCTTGAACTTGTCAAGGAACCCGCTGAACAGTCCCATAAGAAGCGCCGGAGCTCGGTCCTCAATAGACGGTCTATTTCTTCTGCTTACCCGGAGGGGCGGCCTTGAGGCGGATGTTGTCCAGGATCCCGTTGACGAACGGACCTGAATTCTTCGTCGAGAACTTCTTCGCGATGTCGATCGCCTCGTTGATCGTGACGAGCGGCGGGATGTCGTCGCGGAAGAGCAGCTCAAAGGTCGCCAGCCGCAGGATGTTCCGGTCGATCGCCGCCATCCGCCGGAGCTGCCAGTTCTTGGCGACTTCCTCGATCTTCTGATCGATCGGCACCCGCTGCTCCCAGTACCCGAAGAGCAGCTCCTTGGCGAACGAGCGGACTTCGGCGTCGCCCGAGAGGTCCTGGGCCATGTAGGCCTCGATCTCCGGAAGGATCTCCTCGCCCCTCAGGTCCAGTTGGTAGAGGATCTGGAGGGCGAGCTCGCGGGCCTGGGTTCTTTTTCTCATCGGGGACGGGGAGAGGGAAGACCGGGACGGATCGCTTCATCTTCGATCATCACCACAGCTCCTCACAGTTTTTCCATGAGGCTGGCCATCTCGAGCGCGGCGAGGGCGGCGCTCCGTCCGGCGTGGCCCATCTTGGAGCCCGCCCGCTCGATCGCCTGCTCCAGGTCCTCGCAGGTGATCACGCCGAAAATGCAGGGGACGCCGGTGCGCCGCCCCACCTCGGAGATCCCCTTCGCGGTCTCGCGGCAGACGTGGTCGAAGTGGGTCGTGCTCCCGCGGATCACGCAACCCAGGCAGATGATCGCGTCGGCAGAGTGCTTGAGGGCGAGCTTTCGGGCGGCGGTGGAGAGCTCAAGGGAACCCGGGACCCAGACGACGTCGATCTGCTCGGGTTTGACGCCGTGGCGGTTGAGCGTGTTCTCGCAGCCTTCCAGGAGCTTCGAGGTGATGAACTCGTTGAAGCGGCTCACCACGATGACGAACCGGCGCCCTTCGGCCGCGAAGTCGCCTTCGATCGTGCGTCCATGCCCCTTGCGTCTTGCGGCCACCATCGTCTCCTGGTCAAAGAACGGCGCGGGTGTCTTGTACCAAAATCGGGGGAGGAAAACAACTGGGGATCAGGCGCGGTCGCGCGCGGGCAGTTCGAAGGGTCGTCCTTCGGGGATGTGGGTGTCGGGGAACTGGCTGCGGATTCCGATGAACTCCTGCTCGCGGTGGAGGAAGGCCTCGACGACCTCGGGGTCGAAGTGCTTGCCGGTCTGGGCGACGATCATCTCCCGCGCCCGCTCGTGGGGGAAGGGCATCTTGTAGGGGCGCTTGGAGGTGAGGGCGTCGTAGACGTCCGCGAGGGCCACGATGCGGGCGCAGAGGGGGATCTCCTCGCCCCGGAGGGGGCGTGTCTCCCCGTTGATCTCGACCGCGGGGTACCCGGTGCCGTCCCACTTCTCGTGGTGGAACCGGGCGATCATCTCGCCGATCGAGAAGATGCTCTCCCGATGGATCATCTCGCCGGCCATGCGGAGCGCGCGCGCGCCGATCTCCGCGTGGTCCTTCATCTTCTCGAACTCTTCCGGGGTGAGCTTGTCGGGCTTCTGGAGGATGTAGTCGCGGATTCCCACCTTGCCGAGATCGTGGAGCGGCGAGAGATCGTAGATCATCTCGCTGTACTCCTCGGTGATGGAGTCCTTGTAGCGGGAGTTCCCCCGGAGCTCCTCGGCCAGGACCTTGCAGTACGAGCGGATGCGCTGCAGGTGGCCGCCGGTGTCGTCGTCGATGGACTCGGCGAGATTCGCGATGGCCAGGATCGCCGCCCGCTGGGTCTCCTTGATCTCGCTGGTGCGTTCGACCACCGCCTCCTCGAGCGATTTCATGTAGTTCTTCTTGAGCTTGTCGATGACGACGCGGTCGGTGATGTCGCGGAGCGCGGCCTCGACGCCCGTGGACCGGCCGTCCTCCCGGACGCCTGAACAGGAGAACTCCACGGTCCGCTCCTCGCCGGTCTTCGTGAGGATCTCGACCTGGATGGGCTTCACCTCCCGCCCCTCGAGGCACTCGCGGAGCGAGAGGTAGAGCTTGTGCATGTGGCCCTTTTTCACGATCCGGCTCAGGTTGAGGCCGATGAGCTCGTTCCGGAGGTAGCCCAGGTGGCTGCACGTGGCCCGGTTGGCCCAGGTCAGCGTTCCCTGGGGGTCGGTCATGAAGATGGGGTCGGCTGCGTTCTCAACGATGGCGCGGTAGCGCTCCTCCGAGTGTTTGAGCTCGGAGACCTTTTCGTCGACCTTCTTCTCGAGCTGTTCGTCGTACCGCTTGAGGTCGTCGTGGAGCCGCTGGGTCTCCAGGACGAAGCCCAGATTGAGGCTCAGGTCCTCGAAGATCTGGGCGAAGTCCCGGCGGAAGCGGTCAAGATGGACGTCCTGCAGGTCGAGGACGCCGACGATGCGCTGCTTGATCCGGATCGGGACGCACATTTCGGACTGGGTCTTCTCGAAGGGCCCGCGGATATAGCGGGCGTCCCGGGTGACGTCGTTGGCGACGACCGTCTCGCCGGTGCGCGCGCAGTGCCCGGACAGACCCGATCCGAGGGGCACGCGGAAGTTGCGGGACGTCCCGGAGTCCGGGCCGGCGCCTCCGGCGACGTAGAGGGCGAGTTCCCCTGAAAGGTCGTCGACCAGGAGCAGCGTGGCCGCGTGGATCTCAAACTTTTGGGCGATGAAGGTGACGATCTCCTGGAGGCAGCGTTCCGAAGTGAACGATTCGTCGGAGCTGAACATGCGGATGATCTTGAGCAGTTCGTCCTGGAAGGCCTTCATCCGTTCCAGGTGCGCGATGCGCTCCTCGAGCACCTCCTGGGAGGCGTCGAGGGACCGGGTGCCGCGGGGGTCGTCCGCCATGTTCACCTGCTACGGGATCGAGTATAGGGGCGGCCCCGGGGAAAGTCAATTCGGGAGGGCGCGGGGAGGCTACTTGCGGGTGCTGACACTCCGCTTGCGGCACATCGAGGAGCACATCGTGGTCTCGCGGACGCGGTCGAGGAGCGGCTGAGGGACGGGGCTTTTCCCGTACAGGTCCTGGGCGGGGAAGTAGCCCTCGGCGTTCGCCTTCATGAAGAGCGCGAGGGCCTTCTTGGTCTCGTCGTTGTGGCCGTCGGGATTCACCTGGGGGTCGGAGTTCTTGAGGTGGAGCATGGCCTCGTCGTAGTGGCGGTCGCCGCGGGCGACCAGGGAGGTCACGTTGACGGGCGTGCCGTCGGGCAGCGCGACGGCCGTCGGGGTCCGCGGCGTCGCGGGCTCCGGCGTGCGCTCCACCTCGACGGGCGTGGCCGGCGTCGCGGGCTTGGGCTCGAGGGTCGTAGAGGGCGTGGCGGCCGGCAGAGGCGTCGTCGCCGGCTTCGGATCCAGCCTGGCGATGGGTTGGGAGGCGGGCTGCGCGGCCCGCTTCATCACGAGCTCCATGTACTCGCGGGTCTCCGCGTCGGTGGCGACCTTCTCCCGGTAGGCCTTGGTGTCGGAGTAGCTCTTCTTGAGGAGATCCAGCGCCTTGTTCGCGTCGGGGGCCGAGTTGATCGACAGGAAGTAGAGGAAGACGTTGGTCATCCGCTCCCCCTTCACCTCGTGGACGGTGGCGATGAGGCTGGGGTCGCGCTTGAGGGCCTCGTCGAAGAGGGGGAGAACCTGGTCGTTGGCGCCGTTGCGCGCGCAGAAATCGGCGAGGTCGAAGAGCTTGAGGGCCGAGACGCTCTTCCCGGGCTGTTCCCGGTAGCGGAAGGGCTTGCCCGGGTCGCCTTCGACGATCAGCCCCGCGTACTTGCACTGGTCCTTGAGGGCGAGGGAGATCTCGGCGTAGCCGTAGGCGGGCTGGAGGGTCTCCATCTTCTCCATGTCGCTCTTCATGACCTTGGGCCGGAGGTTGCTCAGGGTCTCGAGGATGACGGAGTTCTTGTCCTCGTGGAGGATCTTTCCCACGAGCTTCCCGGCGCCCTTCATGAAGATGCGGGTGATGGCCGGCATGTCGACGCTGATGCCCTTGGTGGTCTCCTGGAGGAGTTGGTAGTACCGGGACGCCCGCTGTTCGTAGTCGGTGAACGTCTTCACCTGGCCTTCGGGCACCTTGAGACGGTTCCTGCTGCGAAGCTGCTCGAGGGCGTCGTAGAACTTTCCGCGGCGGAGAAGGTCGTCGACCGTTCCGAAGAGCGCGCTCATCTCGATGGACGAGTAGAGGCCCGGGACGGCGGGGAGGGCGGGCTCCACCCGGACGGCGGGCGCGGGCTCGATCTTGGGCGGATCCTTCTTCACAACGGGAACGGCTTCGACCTTGGGGGGATCTTTCTTGGGTGCCGGGGCGGGCGCGGGTTCGGGCTCCTTGCTCGAGAAGATTTTGAGGAGGTCCATGGGGTTGCGCTTGTTCTCGACGCAGGCCCAGACGTATCCCGCGACGAGGGCGAGGAGG
>CAZSCC010000653.1:0-5494 GCA_964604905.1 uncultured Planctomycetales bacterium | reverse complement strand
CGGCCCTCCCTCCACAGTTCTTGTGCTCTCACACTTAAGAACCGCTGCGAGGGAGGGCCTCATTCAAGAATCGCGTCCGAATTGCCAAATAGATGCGTTTTACGAGCACTTCACCCGGCTAAGCAACAGGAACTAGCTATGAAGAACCCATGGACGCCAACGAACGCTTCCTGAAACTGCTGCTCAAGGCCCAGCCGGACCTGAAGGCCTTCCTCGCCTCGGTCGTCCGCGACCGCGCCGCGGCGGACGACCTCTTCCAGGAGGTCTGCCTCGCGCTCTGGCAGTCCTTCGCGAGCTACGACCCGGCGCGCCCCTTCGGCGCGTGGGCCCGCGGCGTCGCCGGCAAGAAAGTCCTCCAGGCCTTCGAGAAGTCCCGCCGCATCCCCCTCGCGTTTTCCCCCAGGACGATCCAGGCCGTGCTCGAGGCGTACGATCGCAGCGAGCCCGCCGCGACGGAGACCGACGGCCTGCGCGACTGCATCGGGAAGCTCCCCGACCGCTCGCGCCGGCTGCTCGTGCTGCGCTACGAGCGCGGCCTCAAGCTCGGCGAGATGGCCCGGCAGGTGGGCGGCACGCTCGACGCGATCCACAAGCTCCTCTCCCGCATCCGCGAAAACCTCGAGGAGTGCCTGAGGCGGAAGGCGGCGTCGACCTTATGAGCCCCGACGAGCTGATCCGGAGCTACCTGGACGGGATCGCAACCGAGGCCGAGCTCGCCGAGCTCGACCGCCTCATCGCCGCCGATCCCGCCGTGGCGGACGCCTTCGCCCGCGCCTCGCGGCGCGACCACGCGCTCGAGAGCGTCTTCCGCGAGGACCGCGACATCTCCTCCGTGCGAGACCGGATCCGCCGCGCCTCGCCGGCGTGGAGGCGCTTCCGCTGGATCGGCGTCGCGGCCGCCGCGGTCCTGGTAGCCACGATCGGGTTCACCCTCCTCCCGGGAGATCGCGAGGGCGCGATTCTGATCCGGGAGAACGGCGATGTCCAGGAGATCCAATCCGGCCAGGTCATCCGGGGCCGGGCGATCGTCGGCTATCCGCAGGAGGCCACCCGGATCGAAACGAATGTCGACGCGGAGCTGACGGTCGACAAGCGCGACGGCGCCAAGCGGATCCAGCTCTTAAGGGGCGCGCTCACCGCGTCGGTCGCCCCGCAGCGGCACCCCATGGTGATCGTCACCCCCCAGGCCGAGGTCCGCGTCCTGGGCACGAAGTTCACGCTCTCGACGGGCGCCTTCACGCGGCTCGCCGTGACCGAGGGCCGGGTCCGGCTCACCCGGAGCTCCGACGGAACGTCGATCGAGGTCGGCGCGGGCCGCTTCGTGACCACCGAGCCGCCCACCGCGCATGAAGAGCGCTTCCTCTCGCTCTGGCGCGACCTCCACGATCCCGCGAAGGGCTACTTCAGCGCCGACGGCGTGCCCTATCATTCCGTCGAGACCCTGATCGTCGACGCGCCCGATTACGGCCACCTGACGACGAGCGAGACGTTCAGCTACTGGATCGCGCTCGAAGCGATGTACGGCCGGATCACGGGCGACTGGTCGTGGCTCCGGAAGGCCTGGGCGAAGATGGAGGAGGTCCTCATCCCCTCCGCCGCCGCCCAGCCGACCCACCGCTTCTACAACGCGAAGAAGCCCGCGACCGCCGTGGGCGAGGCCGACCAGCCCGAGCAGTACCCGGTCGCCCTGAAGCCCGAGGTGCCCGTGGGCGAGGACTCGCTGGCGGACGAGCTCCGCGCGACGTACGGCACGCCCGATCTCTATGGGATGCACTGGCTGGCCGACGTCGACGACTGGTACGGCTTCGGGAAGCGGGCCCTCCTCAACACGTTCCAGCGCGGCCCGCGGGAGTCGGTCTGGGAGACGATCCCCCACCCCAGTGTCGAGACGTTTGCCTGGGGCGGCCCCAACGGCTTCCTCGACCTCTTCATCAAGGACGCCACTTACTCGAAGCAGTGGCGCTACACCTGCGCTCCGGACGCCGACGCCCGCGCGATCCAGGCCATGTATGGCGCGGTCCGCTGGGCGCGCGAACAGGGCCTCCCCCCCGAGACGATCCTTCCTGGAAGGAACGTCTCGCGCATGGGGGACACCCTCCGCTACTCCCTTAGGGAGAAGTACTTCGGCGGCCGGCATGGCCTGATCGCCTGGTCGTACGCCTGGGGGGGGGCGCTGGGGGGAGAGTGGGCGTGGCGCTCCGGGAGCAGCCAGGCCCATATCGGCTACCAGAATCCCTTCGCGGCATGGGCGCTGTCCACCTCTCCGGACCTCCGCTCCGCGTCCCCGGGAGGCGCTCGCGAGTGGGCCGAGAGCCTCGACCGGCAGCTCGACTTCTACGCCTGGCTCCAATCCGAGGAAGGCGCCCTGGGCGGCGGCGCCTCGATCGACAAGGGCCTCACCTACGTCGAGCATCCCGTCTTCCTCGATCCGCCCAGCAACGAATGGTTCGGCTGGCAGGCCTGGGCGATGGAGCGGCTGGCGTCGTACGCGGCCGCGACCGGCGACCCGCGCGCGAAGCCGGTGATCGCGAAGTGGCTCGCTTGGGTCCGCAAGGTCGTCCAGCTCAGGCCGGACGGGACCTACGCGATCCCCTCGAAACTCCGCTGGAACGCGAAGCACGTTTCGGTCGAGGAGACGACCCAGGACGTCGGCGTCACGGGAGCCCTCGCGCGCGCCCTGAACGCGGCCGGCGAGACGACGCTCGCACGCGAGCTGGTCGACCGCATGTGGACGCTCTACCGCGACGAGCGGGGCGTCTCGAATCCCGAGCGGCCCGACTTCACGCGGCTCAACGGGAAGGTCCACGTCCCGGAGGGCTGGACGGGAAAGATGCCGGGCGGCGCCGCGATCCGCCCGGGGATCACGTTCCTCGACCTCCGCCCGAAGTACCGCAGCGACCCCGACTTCGGCAAGGCCGAGTTCCGATACCACCGTTTCTGGGCGCAGGTCGAAGTGGCGTTGGCGAACGCCGAACTTCCGAGGGCGAGCCGGTAGGAGAAAAGCGATGAGATGCTTCCGATCTGTGACTCTGCTCGGAGTCTTCGCGCTGGCGGGCTCCGCCCGCGCGCAGTCCGCGGGCGACGGCTGGTGGCACACCGACGGGAACACGATCCGCGACGCCTCGGGCGCCATCGTCCGCTTCTCGGGCGTCAACTGGCACGGCATGGACAGCGAGAACCGGATCATGCACGGCCTGTGGGGCGGCACGAACCGCTCGATCGAGGACCACCTGGACGAGATGAAGGCGAACGGCCTCAACCTGATCCGCCTTCCGTTCTCGAGCGACATCTTCGCTCCCGGCGTCCAACCCGCCGCGACCGCGATCGATCCGGTCAAGAACGCCGACCTCCTGCCGCTCAGCTGCCTCCAGGTGCTCGACCGCCTGATCGCCTCCGCCGGGCAGCGGGGGATCCGGATCATCCTCGACTATCACCGCCTTGCCGGCGGCGGCGCGTCCGAGTCGGGCCGCTGGTACGACGCGACCCACAGCGAGGCGTCGTGGATCGCGAACTGGAAGTCGCTGGTCGACCGCTACAAGACAAACCCGACGGTCGTGGGCGTCGACCTCTTCAACGAGGTGCATGCCGGCGTGACGTGGGAGGCGGACGGAGTCAACCCCGCAAACAACTGGCGCTGGGCGGCGAAGCTCTGTGGGAACGAGATCCTCTCGGTCAACCCGAACCTGTTGATCTGCATCCAGGGCCTGGACGCCTACAACGGCGAGGGCGGCTGGTGGGGCGCGGTCCACCTGGGCCTGAACGCGGTCCCCCTCGCGCTGAGCGTGGCCAACCGGATCGTCTACGAGATCCACGACTACGGCCCGATCGTGTGGGACCAGCCGTTCCATCAGGTCTCGAACTTCCCGAACAACCTGCCGGGCTTCTGGGACCACCAGTGGGGCTTCATCCACGACAACAATATCGCGCCCGTCTGGGTGGGCGAGTGGGGCGCGGTGCTCGACGACTCGCTCGGCGGCTGGTCCGCAAGCCTGCGCGACCGGGAGCGGCAGTGGTTCGGCGCGCTGCGCGACTACATCGCATCGAAGGGGCTCTCGTGGACTTGGTGGTGCTGGACGCCCGAATCGCGTGACACGCACGGGCTGCTGAAGGACGACTACAGCGGCGTGAACGCGCCCAAGATGGCGCAGGTCGCGCCGGTGACGTACCCGGGATTCGGGTCCTCGGGAGGCGGGGGGACGCCGCCGCCCCCGTCCGGTTCGACCCCCTACGGCGGCACGGCGGCGGCGATCCCGGGGGCGATCGAGGCGGAGAACTTCGACGACGGCGGCGAGGGCATGGCGTACCACGACAGCGATACCACGAACTCAGGAGGCCAGTATCGGACGACGGGCGTGGACCTCGAGGCCTGCGCGGAGGGCGGCTTCAACATCGGCTGGCTCGCGCCGGGCGAATGGCTGGCGTACACCGTGGACGTCGGCACGGCGGGCACGTACACGATCGACGCCCGGATCGCCTCGGGACTGTCGGGCGGGACGTTCCACATCGAGTTCGGCGGCGCAAACGCCACGGGCACAATGGCGGCCCCCGGGACGGGAGGGTGGCAGACGTGGCAGACGGTGGGCGTGGCGGGCGTGTCGCTCGCGGCGGGCCCGCAGGTGATGAAGATCGTCCTCGACTCGGGGAGCTTCAACCTGAACCACGTGGTGCTCACGCTGACGAGCGCGGCGGGCGGAGGGGGCGGGGCGGGAGCGGGCGGGAGATCGGCCGCGGCCGGGAGCGGGGGCGGCAAGGGCGGCGGCTGCGGGGCCACCGGGATGGAGCTGCTGGTCCTGCTCGGCCTTGCGGGGCTGAGGCGAGGGAGGGGCCGTCGGCTTCGTCGTGTTCCCCCTGGTGTTTCGAATCATAACGAGACGTTGCTTCATGTGACGCCGACTGGAATCGGCTAGCCGGGTCAGACTTTCACCGACTGGATCCGATTGAGGGGTTTCACCCGCTCATCGAGCATCCTCCCTTTCCAGACTTACCTGGCACGATGTATCATCTACCCGCTCTGGATGCCACCATGGCGTTGCACGGTGACAGCGAAAGAAAACCGTAGATCGATTAGTCCGACAACGCAAGATATTGGGAGTGAACTCTGTAAGTCCTTGGAGGACAAGCGATATGACAAAACATAGCGCTGTGGGCAAAGAAGCCCCATTTCCTCGGGAAGTCGTTGTGTGTCATAGAGTTACCTGCAATCAATCCAAAAATCTTGCGTTGTCGGATTAGAGGGTATCCGAAAAGGGGTCAGATCCCTGGGCTTAGCAGTGATTCTGCGTGGACCGAACGAACCAACGGGCTGTGTTGGACTCGGTAGGGATGGATGAACGTGAACCACCACCGCCTGAAGGCGGTGGCTTCGGCGCGCGATGTGGGCTTCGGAGTCCTGGCGGCGGCTCCCTTTGCGACGTGGGCCCGTACCCAGGGAAGGCTCTTCCGGGCGGCCGTCATGGCGGCGCTCCTGATCCCGGCGGCCCCGCTTTTGATCCTG
>CAZSCC010000652.1:0-16544 GCA_964604905.1 uncultured Planctomycetales bacterium | reverse complement strand
ACAGAAGGTGCGGCATGGCCGACTTGATCTTCGCGGTGATCTGTCCCAGTTCTATCGGGTCCTTCTCAAAGCCCCTGGGTGGGCAATACCCGGCGACCTGTAACTGCGGATGGCGCAACCTAAGAGTTTGTGCCGCACCATCGGCTGATCCGGGGTTCCCTCCGAGGAGAAACACTCTCAATCCCTGCTGTGCGGCTACAGCGCAAAGTTTCTCAAACAGGTCGGTTCCATTGACACGACCTCGCAACGGGGTTCTCAGAAACGTTGCCGCCCATAGCAAGGGCACGCCATCCGGCACTACCAGGAGCGCGTTCCGATAGGCCTCACGAAAAGCGCTATCCTGTTGCAACAGCAGGATGTGCTGCGCGTTTGGGGTCACCACATACGCAGGAGATGCGGTCGATGAGGCGTATCGGATAATCTCCTCGATGGCCTCATCGAGCGTGTAGGGGTCGATGAGCGTGCCGCAGATATTGACCCTTTGCCGGTGCATTCAAGAGATCATCGTAAGAACAAAGGCCAATGTCACCCATCGCGTAGGCCGTACCGGAGGCCGGACTTTCGTACCTGCTGTATCCACGGCGTGCTTCAAGCCTTCGCATCCAGGATCGGGCGATACTGGGAGTACCGGTCGGCGAAGCCCTCGCGGAGCCGTCGATAGATCGTGCGCAGATACACGAGCGAGCGGGGGAACATTCTCAAGACAGGGATGCCCTGGCAGAGCCGCGACAGTCCGTGAAGCGTCGTGGCGCGAGCGTGTTCCCGGAGCTCCGCCTTCAGGATGTCGGCGGCCTTGTGGGCTTCTGCGTACTCGCCTCGCAGGATGCAGGAACATCCGACGATCCACAAGTACTCGGTAAGCAGGTTCAGAAGCAGCGGGCGCAGTTCCCGCCGGACTTCAGGGGAGATCCGCGCATCGTCCAACAGATTCCCCATCAGGATCCGCCACCCGGGCCAGAACGCGTCGACGTTGCTCAGCCAGCGGTCGGCGATGAAAATCGACGTTCGAGCGAACACGGCCCCGGGCGCGTGACGGATCAGGAAGGGGGACCGGGCGGAAGCACGGAATTGAAAGTCGAAATCGAATGCGGCACCCACCCCGGGCTGAACCATGCCGATTTCATCCAGCAGGCTCTTTCGGAAAAGGGTCCCGGTCCAGAGCGGAGGCTTCTCGCGGGCTACGGTGAGGATGCGATCCTGCGATTCGTACAACCCTTCCGGGCACGTCTGCATCGAGCGGTCGAGCACCAGAAAGTCCCACGGGGGCAGTTGAAGCAGCACGCCGAACGCCGCGAATCCTGCTTGAGGGTGTTTTTCCAGGTCGGCGACGGCCGACTCAAGAAGGTTCGGGAGCAGGATGTCGTCGTCGGAAAGAATGGAGAAGTATTTCGTGTTCACGCGCTCCAGGCCGTAGATGAAGTTTGCCGCCGCCCCGATGTTCCGGGAGTGGCGGTGATAAACAATCCGATGATCTGCCCGGGCCAGCTCCGCTACCACGGAGGATGAATCGTCGGTCGAAGCGTTGTCATAGACGCAGACCTGAACGTATGGATACGTCTGCGTCAGGACGCTTCGGATGGCCCGGCGGAGCAGCCGGGCGCGGCAATAAGTAGGTAGGACCACGCTGACAACGGGGCTGGTCATTCCTCGACTCCGAGGACCAGGGTCTGGTAATCGTTGATCGTCGGTCTCCTGGCGCCTTGCAGAGCGAACTTGGGCAGGTGCGCCAGGTTCCGCGTCGGTATCACGGTCGAGAACCAAGGGCTCATTACTTGGAAGCATAGGGTAAGCGCGGGGGGGATGCAATGTCGAGGTCAGGCCTGCGCTCCAATGGGTTTGTGAATCCTGCCCCTCTTCGAGAGGCCGTAGGTATCACGAGGCCTTGGACCCACAGGCCCGGCTCAATTCTCGCCGCCTCAAGAGAGGGCCCGGACGACCGCGGCCTTTCCGGTCTCCCGGCCCCGCCCGCCTGAAGGGCCGCTCACTTCACCTGGAAGATCACTTCGACCTCGACCGGCACGCCGCCGGAGCGAGACCATGCCGACGGCGCTGCGCGCGCCCTTGCCGGCTGCGTCCCCGAAGACCTGCGCCAGGAGCTCGCTGAACCCGTTGACCACTTGGGGCATCTGGGTGAACTCCGGCGTGCAGTTGACCATCCCGAGCGTCTTGACCACGCGCACGACCCGTTCGAGGCTCCCGAGTTCGGTGCTCAGCACGCGGAGCGCGACCAGCCTTGCCGCCTCCTGCCCCTGATTCACCTTCATGTCCTTGCCCAGCCTCCCGACCACGGACTTGCCGTCGGCGCCCACGGGGGTGTGGCCCGAGACGTAGAGCACGTCCCCGGCGCGGACGCAGGGGACGATCAGGGAGCCCGTCGACTTGGGAATCACGGGCAGATCCAGGTTCAGGGCCTTCAGCTGCTCCTCGGCGTTGTGCGCGGGGGCCTGTCCTGGGCGATCGAATGGCTCCCGGGCCCCGAGGCCAGGAGGAATCCGCCCGCGACCCCGCTGGCCACGAGGTCCAGGCTCCCCAGAAAGCGACGACGATCCCACAGAGGGCTCATGGCTCAAGTTCCGACAATAGAAGGCTGCAACGGACTCACCCCAGACTCCCCCTTTCGGAATTCGGCCCGCCCCTCCGGCGCGGGCGGGCCTTGAGGCCTGATTTCCCGTGCTTCCCCTCCTCCCGTACCCCTTCCCTCTCCTCCTCCCCCTCCTTCCCCCCTCTTCCTCGCCTCTCATCCCCGTTTGAAGGTGCTATCCTCCGCCAGGAAGAGAATCGCGGTCTTCCGGGGGTGGATGGCACGGCGAAGGTTCATGGAGAGCCGGCAGAAGAAACCCACGAGGGCGGCCCCACCCACGATGAGGGTCGGAGGGAGGCCGACGTCGATGGCCAGCGCTGTGACGAAAGGGACCGTCAGCCCCAGCGCGATGACTTAATTCGGAACTTGCCCACGAGGGGAGTACATCACCTCATCGTCCAGCATGGAGTCCAGACGAATGGGGATGCTCCTTGGAGCAGGCCGGTCGGCCTATCCTGGTTGGGGGATCCTATCCGGCGTGAAGACGCAGGGCGGGCCCTCGTTCCACACCCCTTCCGGAGTCTCTTATGATCGTCCTGCAGCCCCGCCGCGTGAGCTCCCCGCGTCTCATCCCCGTTTCAATTTACTCCCCTTACTTCCCCGGTGACGCGGCCAGCCGCGCCTGGAGCTCGACGATCCTCTTCCCGAGAGGAGAGGGGGCCGGATCGAGCGCGGCGGCCTCCTTCAGGTAGCGCAGGAGGTCCTTCCCGGAATCGGTCGGAAGCTCCAGCCGCTTCCCGCGGTGCAGGGCGTGAGGCTTTCCGTTCTCGATCACCAGGCAGGCCATCCGGAGCTTCGGGTCGTAGAGCCGCGCGAGGCCGACGTCGACCTGGAGGACCCGGCCGCCGAACCGGGGGAGGACCGCCCCCTCCGTGAAGGTGTGGCCGATCACGAGGCGCGCCACCGCGTGGTTCTTCAGGATCGCCTCGACCTGCCGCTCCAGCGCCTTCTCGTCCCCCACGGCCAGCCCGCGATACCAGAGGGGGCCCTCCTCGTCCTTCGCGAGTCCGCCCTGGAGCTTCGCGAAATCCTCGAGCTCCCCGCGGATCCGTTCGTTGATCTGCCGGACGCCGAGGTCCGCGATCTTGGGGGAGATCCCGCCGTGGAGGAAGAGCGTTTCGTCGATCCGGATCACGGCGTTGAGGCCCCGGATCCACTTCCCGTACGCCCCCGTCGGGCCGAACTCGCGCCGGTGCTCCGCGTATCCCAGGGGATGCTGGGCCTCCCAGGCTTTCCGGTACGCGTCGCTGGAGGGTCGACGGGCCTCCTTCAGGTGCGCCTGGTAGAGCTCCTCGCGCGCCGTCTCCGACTGGGCATCCCGGAAGGCGGCGTATTCCCCGGGGGAGACGTAGCGCAGGTCCCCGTAGAGGTTCATGGCCTCGTGGTTCCCGATGAGGGCATGGACGGCCCCGCCGGCGGTCCGAGCCTCCTCCCCCAGCCTCATGACGAGATCCATGGCCTTGCGCGAGTCGGGGCCCCGGTCGAGGAGATCCCCCGTCTGCACCAGGTGGGTCTTCCCCCCGGTCCACTTCCCCTGGGCGTCGATCACGCCGGCCGACCGGAGGACGGCGACGAACTGATCGTGATCTCCGTGGACGTCCCCGACGGCGACGACCCGTTCGATGGAGGTCCAGACGTCCTCGGGGGGCGCTTGAGCCGCGAGAAGGAGGAAGGCCAGGAGGCGGAGCGCAAAGGCGTTCATGCGGGTTCGCCCAGCATTATACATCGCAGCGCTCCGATAGGCTGCAACGGACCCGCCTCAGGCTCTCTCTTCGACAATGACCCCCGCGTCTAGACAGCCGCTTGCGGCGCGACGGCCTTCTTCCGCCGCGTCCGCCGCCAGACGATCCACCCGACGAGCCCCAGCGCGACCCACGGGCCCGCGAGGGAGAGCCCCACGAAAAGCCGCTCGACCGACCACAGCACGCCCGCCACGCTTCCTGAGAACGTTGAACGCACCGTGCGGATCAGGCCGTGTTCCTCGGACACCAGCGGCGGAGGGCTCGCGATCGTCAGGTCCACCCGGGCCCGCTCCAGCACCGGCGCCGATCCGTCCGCAGGCAGCGTGTGCCGGGTCTCCGACCGCTTCACCCTCCCCAGCGCGGCGAGACGCGAGAGGAGCGCGACGGAGCGGTCGACGTCCATCTCCCCGCCCAGCGTCGCGGACGCCTCTCCGGACGTCGCGCTCAGCCCGCCCCCCGTGACGGCGGCGCCCGCCTCCTCGAACGCCCGGCGGGCCGCCTGGTACGCCGGATCGACGTCCGCCGCCTCGAGCACCACTTCCATGCGGCGGGTGACCTGAAAGGAGTAGGTCGAGAGGAAGACTTCGACGACCGCCAGCTCCGCGCGGACCGGCACGTCGCCCGCGACGGGCGTGGCGCCCTGGGCGGCGCGCCGCCGGTTCACCGTGTCCTTCGTGACATGGCCGAGCGCCCGGAGCGCCTGCCGGACATCCGGGAATTTCACGGCATCGACCCGCCCGCGGACCACGCCCTGCACGGCCCCGCCGCCCTCGCGGGTGAGCTGCGCCTCCATCACTTGCCCGCCCGCATCGATCACGATCTTCTGCGCCTGCGCGTACGCGGGCTCCGCCTCCCGCACGGAGAGACCGAGACCGGCCTGGAGCGTCTCCACGACCTCGAACGGCTGCCCGAGATCGCGTTCCGAGAGGCACAGCACGATCGTGGAGAACCCGATGACGCTGTCGTAGTACTTGAGCTCGCCCTTGATCGCTTCGATCTCCTCGACGGTCTTTCCGATCTGGACCTCGACGTCCATCAGCTCCTTGACCGTGCCCTTCGCCTCGGCCAGGACCTTCTTGAGCCGCTCCATCAGGACCTGCTTGGAGCTGAGCCGCGATTTAAAATCGAGGTACGTCCTGGTCACGTCGCGGGTCTGGATGGTTTGATGGCGTACGATGCCGAGCTCCCGGAAGCGCTCCAGGACGTCCTCGAACCGGTCGGGCGGGACGCGGACGGTCAGGACGCCGCTCATCTTCCCGTTGGGCAGTTTCTGGGTGTCGGCGCCCGAGAGGAACCCCTTCTCCTCGGCGACGATCGCGCCGACCCGGGCTTGGGCTGCCGGGAACGAATCGGCCTCGAGCTGGAGCTCGGCGTGACGGATCAGCTTCGCGTCCGCCGCGAACGGATTCAGGGTCACCGCTGCGGTCGCCCCGCCGCCGTAGGCCCGCTTGAGTCTTCCGCCGCCCCCGCCTCCTTCGTCCACGTCCAAGGATTTCACCCGCGCGTCGAGCTCGAGTTCACGGGGCCGTTGCGGGGAGTTTATGCTGAGGACTTGTTCTTCTTGCGCGGCCGGCGTCGAGGCCGCGCCCAGGCCATCCTTGAAGACGCTGCCCAGCAGGACCAGCGCCGGCCAGGACGGCAGCCGCCACGACGCCCTTGGCGGCCCGGGCGAATCCCGAACTCCTCCAGAAGGGCTCGGGGGTCCGGGCCGCGGCCTCCGCCGCTTCGAGCGCCGCGGCGCAGTCGACGCACTCCTCCGCGTGGGCGGCGACCTCCCTGTCCTCCTCCTCGGAGAGCTCCCCCGCGATGAACATCTCGGCAAGCCGCTCGATCTCTTCGTGCACGTCCATGTCGAATCCTCCGACGTTCATCCCAACGGAGGGAACCGGAAAAGGTTCGGCATCCCTTTTCCTGGCCCCTTCGACTTGCGGACGGGTAAGCTGGGGCCTGTCTCTTGACCGTGGATTCCCGGGAGGTGTCCCATGCAGCGGCTGAACGGCGCGCTTCTTCTCACAGCCCTGATCCTGCTGGCGGCGAGATCGGGCCGGGCGGACGACGACTTCAAGCTCGAACCCGGCTTCAAGCTCCTGTTCAACGGGAAGAACCTCGACGGCTGGAAAGAGGCCGGCGGAAAGAAGGAAGCGCTCGACGGCAAGACCGAAGCCTACGGCGGCCGCTTCAAGGTGGTCGAGGGCAAGCTGGTGTTCGACCCCGATGTGAAGGGCGATCTGCACCTCGAGACCGCCCAGGCGTTCGGCAAGGACGTCCACATCAAGTTCGACTTCAAGCCGGGCCCCAAGTGCAACAACGACCTCTTCCTCCGCGGCACCAAATTCGACCTCGTCCCGGGCAACAAGGAGAACAAGAGCGTCAAGGAGGGCGAGTGGTCCGCCTTCGAGATCGTCGTGACCGACCAGAAGATCGAGCACAAGGTCGGCGGCGAGACCGTCCGCGCGGGCACGCTGAAGGCCGACGCGCCGGCCACCCCGTTCCGGCTCCGCGCCGAGTTCGGCTCCCTCGAGATCAAGAACCTCCGCGTGAAGGAATAGCCGGCGCCGGGATCCGGGAGCTCTTGAAACGGTCCGGGGCGGAACTGATCGGCCCGGGCAGGGGTTAAACAGGAAAGCATGATCCGCCTCGCCCTGACGCTCCTCTCCGCCGCCCTCCTCGCGGGAGCCTCGAAGCCCGCCGACCGGCTGAACATCCTCGTCCTCTACGCGGACGACTGGCGCCACGACACCCTGGGCTGCGCCGGCCACCCCGTCCTCCGCACCCCCCACCTGGACGCGCTCGCCAAGGACGGATTCCGCTTCACCCGCGCGTGCGTGACGACCTCGATCTGCGGAGTGAGCCGCGCCACGCTCTTCACCGGCCAGTGGATGTCGCGCCACGGGAACCCGGGCTTCGATGCCTGGAAGACGCCCTGGGCCGAGACCTGGCCGGGGATCCTCCGCGACGCGGGCTACTGGACCGGCCACGTCGGCAAGTGGCACAACGGGAAGTTCCCCGCCGAGCGGTTCGATTTCGGCCGCGCCTACGCGGGGACCCACTGGCTCAAGGGTAAGGACGGGAAGCCCGTCCACGTCACGCGACAGAACGAGGCCGACGCCCTCGAGTTCCTGCGCGGCCGGCCGAAAGACAAACCGTTCTCCCTGACCCTCGCCTTCTTCGCCACCCACGCGGAGGATCAGAATCCCAAGCAGTACCTCCCCCAGCCCGAGAGCCTCGAACTCTACAAGGACGCCGTGATCCCCGTCCCCCGCACCGCCTCCGAGGTCCACCTGAAGGCGCTCCCGCCGTTCCTCGCCGACGAGAAGAACGCCGGCCGGATCCGCTGGCACTGGCGCTTCGACACGGCGGAGAAGTACCAGGACTACATGAAGAACTACTACCGGCTGGCGAGCGAGGTCGATGCCGCGTGCGGCCGCATCGTCGCGGAACTCAAGGCCCAGGGCCTGCTCGAGAACACCCTCGTCCTCTTCACGACCGACAACGGCTACTTCCACGGCGAGCACGGGCTGGCCGACAAGTGGTACCCCTACGAGGAATCGATCCGCGTCCCGCTCATCGTGCGCGATCCCCGGATGGCGGCGGAGCGGCGCGGAGGGACGAACGACGACTACGTCCTGAACGCCGATCTGGCGCCTACGATCCTCTCCGCCGCGCGCGCGGCCGCGCCTCCCCGGATGCAGGGGACCGACTTCGCGCCCCTCTACCTCGCCGACCGGAAGCCCGCGTGGCGCGACGAGTTCTACTACGAGCACGCGATCGTCCGCTCCAAGGAGTTCATCCCCGCCAGCGAGGCGGTCGTGCGGCGGGACGTAAAGTATCTGTACTGGCCCGACTACGGCCACGAGGAGCTGTTCGATCTGGCGGCAGATCCCCAGGAGGAGCGGAACCTCGCGGCCGACCCCACGAGGGTGGCGCAGAAGACGGAACTGAAACGCAAGTTGTCGGAATGGCGCGAGAAGGTGAAATGACATGACGCTGACCCTCGCCGCCGCGCTGCTCGCAATCGCCGCGCAGGAGCAGCCCGAAGGGGCCACGAAGGAAGTGCTCCAGGAGCTCAAGTCCTGCCCCTTCCGGATTCTCCACGAGTCGTTCCGCGACGGGAACTGGGAGCTCTATGTCGTGAACGCCGACGGCTCGAACCCCGTGAACCTCACGAAGACCCCCGACGTCGACGAGCTCTATCCGAAGGTCTCCCCCGACGGGACGAAGATCTGCTTCATGGCCGACGAGGGCCGCGGTGAGGCGCGGGCGCGAAACGTCTACGTCATGAACGCGGACGGCACGGGGCGGGTGAAGATCGCCGACCGCGCGCGCGACCCCTGCTGGAGCGCCGACGGGAAGAAGATCGCCTACCTCCTCCTCGAGTTCGACGCGTTCATGTACTCCGACATCGCGAGCAAGGGCCTGCGGATCCACGACCTCGCGACCGGCAAGGCCGCCGACCATCCGAATGCCGCGAAGATCCTCCACCTCTTCACGCTCAACGGGTCGCCCGACGGCCGCTGGTTCGTCGCGACCGTCCACGGCGGCATGGGGTTCAAGCACGGCATCATCGCGCTCGAGGCCGGAGGCGACGGCGTGTTCGACCTCCAGCTCAAGGGCTGCCGGCCCGACCTCAGCCCCGACGGCAAGAAAGTCATCTGGGGCCACGGGGACTACGCGATCGGGCTCGCCGAACTCGACTTGGACGCGAAGCCGCCGAAGGCGACGTTCGTGCGGAACATCGTGGAGAGCAAGGAACCGCTCGAGACCTACCACGCCGACTGGTCGCCCGACGTGAAGTACGTCGCGTTCAGCTACGGCCCGAAGTTCAAGGGGAAGAACCTGAAGGGGATGCTCCCCGAGATGAACGGCGTCGAGGCGCCCGGATGGAACGTCTGCGTCGCCGACGCGACGGCCAAGAACCGATGGGCGGCCCTCACGCTCGACGGGAAGTCCAACAAGGAACCCGAGTGGCTGCCTCCGCCGAGGAAATAGCCGGATGAAGCGCGTACGTTCCGTCGCCCCTCGCCCCACGTAGGCCAGGCATGAAAGCCGTCACGATCGCCTTCGCCGCCGTCCTCCTCGCCCCCGGCCCTCAGCAGGCGCGCCGGCCGAACGTGATCATCGTTCTCACCGACGACCAGGGCTACGGCGACCTCTCCTGCCACGGGAATCCCGTCCTCAAGACGCCGAACCTCGACCGGCTCCACGGCGAAGGCGTCCGCTTCACCGACTTCCACGTCTCCCCCATGTGCACCCCCACCCGGGGGCAGCTCATGACCGGGCGCGACGCGCTGGCGAACGGCGCGATGAACGTCTCCAGCGGGCGGACCCTCCTCCGCCGCGAGATCCCGACGATGGCCGACTTCTTCGCCTCGAGCGGCTACCGCTGCGGCCAGTTCGGCAAGTGGCACCTCGGCGACAACTACCCCTACCGGCCCCACGACCGAGGGTTCCACGAGGCGGTCTGGTATCCGTCCTCCCACATCTCCTCCGCGCCCGACCACTGGAACAACGACTACTTCGACGACACCTACCGGCACAACGGCCGCCTCGAGGCGTACCGCGGCTACTGCACGGACGTCTTCTTCGGCGAGGCGATGCGCTGGATGAAGGAGACCGCTGCGGCGGGCCGCCCGTTCTTCACCTACCTCGCGCTCAACGCCCCGCACGGCCCGCTCTGGGTTCCCCAGAAGTACCGCGACCTCTACAAGGACCAGCCCCGCAATGTCGCCGGCTTCTTCGGGATGCTCGCCAACATCGACGAGAACATGGGGAAGCTCGACGCCTTCCTCCGCGAGAACAAGCTCCGCGACGACACGATCCTCGTCTTCATGACCGACAACGGCGGGACCGCGGGCGTGCCCGTCTTCAACGCCGGGATGAAGGGGAAGAAGATCGAGCTCAGCGACGGCGGCCACCGGGTGCCCTGTTTCGTCCGCTGGCCGGGGGGCGGCCTCCGCGCGGCGGGCGACGTGGGAGAGCTCGCGCAGGTCCAGGACCTCCTCCCCACCTTCATCGACCTCTGCGGCCTCGAACGCCCGAAGGACGCGGCCTTCGACGGCGCGAGCCTTGCGAAGCTCCTCCGCGGGAAGGAGGAGCGCCTCGCCGATCGGATGCTCGTGATCCAGTTCAGCCGGATGAACGCGCCCCGTCCGACGAAGGGCGACGCCGCGGTGCTCTGGAAGAAGTGGCGCCTCGTCCAGGACAAGGAGCTCTACGACGTCGGGGTCGACCCCGGCCAGAAGGAGAACGTGATCGGAACGCAGGCGGAGCTGGCCGCCCGGATGCGCGCCCACTACGACGCGTGGTGGTCGCGCGTGGAGCCGCGGCTGGACGAGTTCGGCCGCGTGATCGTGGGCTCCGACGCCGAGAACCCGAGCCTCTTGTCCCCCTGCGAATGGCAGGACGTCTTCTTCGACCAGTCCGCGCAGGTGCGCCGCGGCGAGCCGCGGAACGGCGCGTGGAACCTCGAGGTGGACCGCGACGGCGAGTACGAGGTCACGCTGCGCCGCTGGCCCGCCGAGGCGGACGCGCCGATCGCGGCGGGCCTCCCGGCCGTGAAGATCGCCGACGGCGAGCACCCCGCCGGCAAGGCGCTTCCGATCGCGAAGGCGCGGCTCGCGATCGCCGGACTCGACGAGACCCGCGCCGTCGGGAAGGAGGATAAGGCGGTCACGTTCGCGCTGGCGCTCAAGGCGGGTCCGGCGCGCCTCCAGACGGGGTTCCTCGACGACGCCGGCAAGGAACTCTGCGGCGCCTACTACGTCACCGTGCGCCGCAAGTGACCGCGGGCGGAGTCAGCGGCTCCGGCTCCGGCTCCGCCTCCGCTTCAGCCCCGCCAGGCCTTTGGCAAGCAGTCGCAACTGAGCGGATGCACGCTAATCGAACAGACTACCCACCGCCCCGAGCAAGATGAAAAACAAGCCGGCGCCTCCCACAAGTAATAGAAGCTGAAGGCTAATCGCGGCCGATCTTTCGCAGGAGCCCATGTCGTCGGTGACCGTGCAACCCGACATCATCCAGGACGTCGCCGCCGCGATCGCCGCAGAGAGCAGTTTCCTTGGGGCGCTGCTTTTCGATCGCCTCATAGTGCGTCTCCTGACGTACGGCCCCCGTGAGAAGGTGACCTCCGCTTCAGCCCCGCCAGGCCGAGGAGGAACAGGAGCTCCAGCCCCGTCGCCCCGCAGGCGCCGGTCGTCACCGAGCCGCTCCCGCCGGAATAGCCGCCCCCGCTCGACGGCGGCGATGCGGGGGGCGGAATGCCTTTGAACTCGACCCAGCCGGAGGCGCCTCCCTGCGGATCCACCGTCCGCGCCTGCCAGTGGTAGGTCGTGCCGGGACGGAGCGCGTCGATCCGGACGGCGGCCAGCGAACCGCTCGACATCGGCGAGCTCAGCGCCATCGGCACGTTGAGGAAGGGCGTGCCGACCGGACGGATCTCCACCTCGAGGAAAATGCCGCTCCCCGGGTCGGGATCGCTCACGTTCGCCTTCACGACCAGCCCCGTCTCGGGCGTCGATTCCCCATAGGGGATCGCCGTCGCTCCGTCCAGGCGGTACTGCCGGAGATTCGTGGGGACGCCTGGAGGGGAGTTCGCCCCGTAGACCGCGATGAAATCGGCGACTGCCGGGACGGCGTCCGAGTTGTAGCCGTAGGCCGCCCAGCTCGAAACCGCCCCGAACCCGTCGGAAACCCGCGCCCGCCAGTGATAGCTCCCGGGCCCCAGCGGGACCGCCGCGAACGTCTGCGTGTAGTTCGGCGCGAACGGCCCCGACACGATGCCGGTGCCGTCGAAAACCGAGGCGATCGGCTTCACCTCGACCTCGAGAGAAGTGTGGCCTCCCTCAGGATCGTTCACCCAGCTGCCGAGCACGATCATCCCTTCCGGAGTGGACCCGCCCAGGCCGATCGCGGTGACGAGGTCCGTCTTGAACTGGCCCATCGAGAAGGGGAGATCGGGCGGCAGGTTCGTGGCGGGGGCGGGCCCGCGGAGGAAATCGGCCGCGCCGCCGTTCGCCCCGAACTCGACCCAGGGACCCGGGCTCCCGCCGCGCGGCTCCGTGCGGGCGCGCCAGTGGAAATCGCCCGGCGGGACTTTCACCGTCGCGTCGGAGGCCTTCCCCGCCGGGACCCACGAGCCCGACTCGAGGCCGGTCCAGTCGAACGCGACGCCGACCGGCTTGACTTCGACCTGCGCGCGAACGAGCGCCGACTGCGGACTGTGCACGCGCGCCTTGAGGACCACCGCCGCCTCCGGCGTCTCCGCGCCGACCGCCAGCGCGGTCGCCCCGTCGATGCCGAACTGCCCCAGGCGGGTCGGCACCAGCGGATCGACGACGAAATCCGGGCCGGCGGGCCCGTTGAATTCCACGAAGGGAGAGGAGAGGCCCGCCGGATCGACCGCCCAGCAGCGCCAGACGTACCCGCCCGGCTGAAGGTCGAGGACCACCGCCGTCGCGACGTCTCCGTTCGGGGCGGAGTCGCTCGTGGCGGTCGGCTGGCCCGTGAAGGGGGCGCCGAAGAGGACCACCTCGACGTGGAGACGGACCCAGAGATGCTCGGGGGAAGCGGAGACCGTCGCCTGGAACGCGAGGTCTCCTTCCCCGGTCACGGTCCCTTCCGCGAGCGGAGCCAGGTCGCCCGCCTCGAGCTGCGCCGGGGCGGAGGCGACGGGAGGCACGGGCGGTGGGGGAGAATCCGAATGCTTCCGGCACCCGGCGATCCCGAGAAGGGCCAGCCCCGCCAGCCCCGACAAGGTCTTCAGTGTCATCATGGTCTCATTCCTCCGTCGCCCTCCTTTCGGAATGTGGCCGCGGTCGTTTGCACGAAAATGGACGGTCTGTTTTTTGAAATCGGGCCCCCCTCCCCCCTCGGCGCGCCCTATACTTATTGAGCTATGGGTTCCCCACGGAACGAACGGGACACCCAGCTGGGCGGGGAGAACCGGGAATTCCCCGCCACGAGCTGGAGCTTGATCGCCGGCATGCAGGGCTCCTCGACCGCCCCGTACCGCCAGGCCCTGGAGAGCCTCTGCCAGCGCTATTGGAAACCCGTCTATCACTTTGTGAGGACCGCCTGGTCCAAGTCCTCCGAGGACGCGAAGGACCTCACCCAGGCGTTCTTCGTCCGGATCTTCGAGGGCGACGCCCTGAAGCGGTACACCCCCGGCCGGGGCGGCTTCCGCACGTACCTCAAGGTCCTCCTCCGCGGCTTCGCGGCCGACCAGCACGACGCGCTCACCGCGCTCAAGCGGGGCGGCGGCGTGCGGACCGTCGCGCTGGACGGCACCCCCGCGCCGCTCGGGGAGTTCCTCGCCGACGCCAAGGCCTCCGATCCCGAGAAGCTCTTCGACCACGCGTGGAAGAAGGAGGTCCTGGAGCGGGCCGTCGAGCGCGCCCGGCAATGGTTCGCCGACGCCCACCGGTCGGTGCAGTTCCGCGCTTTCGAGGAGTACGAGCTGGCCGAGCAGGAAGGGCGTCCCACCTACGGGTGCGTCGCCGAGAAGCTGGGCCTGAGCGAGAGCGACGTGCGGAACTACCTCTTCTCGGTCCGTGAGCGCATCCGCGCCGAGGTCCGGGCCGAACTTTCCCAGACGGTCCGCGACCTGTCCGAACTGGACGAGGAGTGGAAGGAGCTGTTCGGGGGCTAGAGGGTCCGCGCGCACTCCGAAGGGGAGGTGGGGGGGACCGGGGAGAAAGGAAATGGCGTCGGGCGGTTCGGGGGATTGGATCGACCGGGTCTCGAGGTCCATCCGCGACCACGAGAGCACCCGTCAGATGAACCGCCCTCCCATCCCGCGCTACGAGATCCTGAAAGAGCTCAACCGCGGAGGGATGGGGCTCGTGTACCGGGCGTGGGAGCCCCAGCTGGGCCGCGAGGTGGCGCGCAAAGTGCTTCTCGATCCCGGCGGCGCCCCCGCCGAGGTGCGAGAGCGGTTCCTCCAGGAGGCCCAGCTCGCGGCGAGGCTCGTCCACCCCCACATCGTCCCCGTCTACGACACGGGCGCGCACCTGGACCAGGTCTTCCTCGCCATGCAGCTCATCGACGGGGAGGGCCTCGACAAGGCGAAGCTCGGTCTCCGCACCGCGGTCGGTCTCCTCCGCGACGCCGCGCGCGCCGTCCACTACGCCCACGAGCAGGGCGTCATCCACCGCGACCTCAAGCCCTCGAACCTGATGGTCGACCGCAAGGGCCACGTCTTCGTCACCGACTTCGGTCTCGCCCGCCGGTCGGACGCTACCGCCAAGCTGACCCTCTCGGGGACCGTGCTGGGAACGCCCGTCTACATGCCCCCCGAGCAGGCGCGCGGGATGCCCACGGACGCGCGGTCCGACGTCTACTCGCTGGGAGCCACGCTCTACGAGGTCCTCTGCGGCAAGACCCCCTTCACGGGGCCCAACGAGCTCGAGATCCTCAAGAAGGTCCACCTGGACGAGCCGCTCTCGCCGCGCCGTCACAACCCGGAAATCCCGGGCGACGTGGAAGCGATCGTCCTCAAGGCGATGGACAAGAAGGCCTCGGGGCGATACGCCAGCGCCGCCGAGCTGGCCGACGACCTCCAGCGTTTCCTCGACGGCGAGGCGGTGCAGGCGCCGACCCGAGGACTCTTCTACCGCACGCGGAAGAAGATCGTCCGCCACCGCTGGCGCGTCCTCGCCGCCGCGTCGCTCCTGGCGCTCCTCGCCGGCGGCCTGGTCACGGGATGGACCTACCTGGACGCCCGCGAGAGTTACCGCCGCGCGATGGAGGAGCCGGATCCCGCCGTCCGGAAGGAGCTCCTGCGCGACGCCTCGAAGTGGATTGCCGCCGCCCGCGCGGAGATCGTGCGGATCGAACGGGAAGAGCAGAGGGCAAGCGACGAGATCGCCCGGAAGAATGCCGATCACGAGGCGCGGGAGCGCAACCGCACGCAGATCGACGGCCTCAAATTGGAGGGCCGCCAGGCGATCGCCGACCGAAACGTCGTCCGGGCGACCCGCCCGCTCGAGAACCTGAGGACGCTCGACCCCTCGGCGGCGGCGGACCTCGAGATCCAGATCCGGGAGCTGGAGTTCGATCTCGGCGTCGGGGAGCTCCAGGGGCTCGCCGATCGGGGCGAAGCCGATCCCTTCCGCGCCCTCTTCGCCCGCCTCGAGGGACCGCTCTACCGGACGCAGAGGGACCGGGACGGCCGCCTGGGCCGCCCCGCCCTGTCGCTCGGGCTCGAACTCATGAAGGCGAAGGAGCCCCGGGCGGGCGACGCCGTCCCCTGGTTCAACAAGGCCGGGGCCCTGGGCGTCCACGATTGGAAACTCTACGAGCAGCGCGGCCTGGCCCACATCGCCCTCAAGGCGTGGGACCTCGCCGAGAAGGACCTCCGGGAGTTCCGAAGCCGCGCGCCCCGGACCGAGGCGACCCCGGTCCGCTTCGCCGACCTCTGGGTCCATAAGGCGCGCGAGGCGATGCAGCGGGACCAGCCCGCCGAGGCCCTGCTGCACCTCAACGAGGCGATCCAGCTCGATGGGACCCACGCCACCGCGCTCCACCACAACGGCCTCGCGCGATACCGCGCGCGCGGGCTCGCCCAGGAGGCGCTGGACGACCTCGATCTCGCGCTGCAGCACGACCCGCGCCTCGTGCCCGACCGGGAGTACGCCGCCGTGGCCCTCGCGTGGACGCGCGAGGTCGCCGCAAAACACCTGGACCTCGACGATGCGAGGGCGCGCGAGCAGGCGTGGACCGACGCGGTGCGCCGGTTGAGCGTGCTCGCCGGCCGGCTGGCAACCCTCGACCGCCCGGGAGTGCTCCTCGAGCGCGCCCGGATGCAGCGGCGGCTCGGGAAGGCGGCCGAGGCGTTCGAGGACGCCGAACAGGCGGGAGATTCGGCCGAGTCCTTCCTCGTCCGCGCCCAGGCCCGCAGCCTGGAAGGGCGGATGGAGGAGGCGCACGCGCTGGCCGCCCGCGCCGCGGAGGCGGAACCGAAGAATCCGCGGGCGCGCTACTGGCGCGGGACCTGCGCCGCCCTCACCGGAAAGTCCGGCGCCGCGGAAGACCTCAAGGCGGCGTGCGAGTCGGGCGCGTTCGGCGGAGAGCCGCTCCACCGGCTGGCGCGGCTCTCCCTGGACCGGAAGGACTGGGCGGGGGCCGTGGCGTGGGCGACCCAGGCGCTCGCGCGGACCGCCCCCTTCACCGAGGACGAGCGGATCATCCTCCTGGGAGAACCCAGGACCGCCGCGATCCCGGCC
>CAZSCC010000651.1:0-3636 GCA_964604905.1 uncultured Planctomycetales bacterium | reverse complement strand
TGCACCTCGCGCGGTTCGCCCGACTCCACCAGGAAGCCCACGCGGGTGCGCGTCCCCTCCCGGATCAGGTGGTGGTGGAGCCCCGCCACGGCCAGGAGCGCCGGGATGGCCGCGTTCTCGCGGTCGACCCCGCGGTCGGAGATGATGATGAAGGTGGCGCCCTGCGCGATGGCCTCGCTCGCCTTCCGACAGAGCTCCTCCATCGCCGCTTCGATCCCGGCGCCGCCCTCGGCGACCGGGTAGAGGATCGGGAGCGTCAGCGCGCGGAACCCGCGCCAGCCCCCCAGCTTCCGGATCCTCTCCAGCTCGTCGTTGCGCAGCACGAAGGACTTGACCTTGATCTGGCGGCACGACTCGGGCCGCGGGTCGAGCAGGTTCCCTTCCGGTCCGGTCGTCGTCCCCGTGGACATGATGATCTCTTCCCGGATCGCGTCCACGGGAGGGTTGGTCACCTGCGCGAAAAGCTGCTTGAAGTAGTTGTAGAGCAGCTGGGGCTTGTCGGAGAGGACCGCCAGCGGCGTGTCGGTGCCCATCGAGCCCAGCGGCTCGACGCCGTCCGCCGCCATGGGCGAGATCAGGATCTTCACGTCCTCCGTCGTGTAGCCGAAGGAATGCTGGCGGACGAGGAGGGTCCGCGGGTCCGGTCCCGCGACCGGGGGGGCGGCCGGGACCTCCTCGAGCGTCACCATGTTCTCGTCGAGCCACTTCCGGTACGGGTGCTCGCCCGCGATGCGGCGCTTGAGCTCGTCGTCGCCCACGATGCGGTGCTCGTTGAGGTCGACCAGGAACATGCGGCCCGGCTGGAGGCGGCCCTTCACGCGGACGCGGTCGGGGGGGATGTCCAGGACGCCGGTCTCGCTGGCCAGCACCACGAGGTCGTCCTTGGTCACGGTGTAACGCGCGGGGCGGAGGCCGTTCCGGTCGAGGACGGCGCCGATGCGGTGGCCGTCGGTGAAGGCGATGAGGGCGGGCCCGTCCCACGGCTCCATGAGCGCGCCGTGGTACTCGTAGAACGCCTTCTTCTCCGCGCTCATCGACTCGTGGCCGCTCCAGGGCTCGGGGATCATCATCATCGCCGAGTGGGGGAGCGTGCGGCCCGTGAGGGAGAGCGTCTCGAGCGAGTTGTCGAACATCGCCGAATCGGACCCGTCGGTGTCGATGACCGGCATGATCTTCCGCATGTCGTCCCCGAAGAGGGGCGACTCGAAGAGCCGCTCGCGGGCGTGCATCCAGTTGATGTTCCCGCGGAGGGTGTTGATCTCGCCGTTGTGCGCCAGGTAGCGGTACGGGTGGGCGCGCGCCCAGTTGGGGAACGTGTTGGTCGAGAAGCGGGAGTGGACGAGGGCGAGCGCGCTGCGCACCTCGGGGTCGACGACGTCCCGGTAGTAGCGGGCGATCTGGCTGGACTTGAGCATCCCCTTGTAGACGATCGTCTTCATGGAGAGGCTGGGGATGTAGAACATGCCGCGCGAGGGGATGGAGGAGGCCTTGACCGCGTTCTCCACGCGGCGGCGGATCACGAAGAGCTTGCGCTCGAAGCCGGGCTCGTCGGAGAGCGCGTCCGAGCGGCCGATGAAGACCTGGCGCACGGAAGGCTCGGCGGCCTTCGAGCTGGGGCCGAGGTCGGCGTTGTCCGTGGGCACGGTCCGCCACCCGAGGACCCACTGCCCCTCTTCGAGGACGATCTGCTCGAAGAGCTGCTCGCACTGCCGGCGCGCCTCGGCTTCCTTCGGCAGGAAGACCATGCCGACGCCGTACTCGCCGGGCTTCGGGAGCTTGATCTTGAGCTTTTCGGCCTCGCGCGCGAGGAAGGCGTGCGGGGTCTGCAGGAGCACGCCCGCGCCGTCCCCCGTGTTCTCCTCGCAGCCGCAGGCCCCGCGGTGCTCGAGGTTGACGAGCACTTGGAGGGCTTTCGCGACCACGTCGTGGGACGCGCGGGCTTGGAGATCGACCACGAAGCCCACGCCGCAGGCGTCGTGCTCGAACTGCGGGTCGTAGAGGCCTTGCTTGCCCCGGGCGGCCGCCGCCAGGCGGAGGTCGAGGGACCGGGAGGATTCGTTCGGAGGCCTCATGGAGTCCCGTCCTTGGAGGCCGGCAGGCCCGCGTGGGTCCCGCCGGCGAAAACGCCCGCGACCGGGCCGTCCTCGGACGCCGGATCGTCGGGCTGGGTCAGAAGCTCGAGGAACGCCTGGGCGGGAGCGCTCGGCCGGGGATTCCGCCGGTGGATGATCCCGAGCGGGCGCGCGAGGCGTGCGTCGCCGAGCGGCACGGCCGCGAGCGTCCCCGACTCGATCTCGCGCTTGAGGGCCGGGAGCGGCAGGAGGGCCACGCCGGCGTTGATCTCGATCGCGTCCTTGATGTTCTCGATGTTGTCGAACTCGAGGACCACGTCCACCGCGACCCCGTGGTCGCGGAGGAATCGGTCGACCTTCTTCCGGATGACGAGATCCCGGTCGAACCCCACGTACTTCTGCCCCGCGAGGGCGGCGACGCGGATCTTGCGCTTGGCCACGAAGGGATGGCCGGGGGCGCACGCGAGGACCATCTCCTCCTCCCGCCAGGGGATGGCGGCCAGCTTGCGGGTCTGCTGCGGGAAGGAGACGAGGCCGAAGTCGGCCGTCCCGTCCAGGACCTTCTCGACCACGCGGTCCGGGCGGAGGTACTCGATGTCGATCCGCACGCCCGGCTGCCGGGCGGCGAAGCGCTGGACGTACTGGCTCATGTCGCGCAGGCCGACCGAGTAGATCGCGGCCGCGCGGACCGTGCCGCCCGCGCTCTCGGGGATGTTCCGCACGGAGGCCTCGACCGCCTGGTAATCCTCGACCAGCCTCCGGCACCCGTCGTAGTAGGCCTGGCCCTGCCGCGTCAGCCGGAGCGGCCGCCGCGAACGGTCGACCAGGAGAACGCCGAGCCGCTTCTCGAGCTGGAGCACGATCTGGCTGACGGCGGACTGCGAGATGCCGTTGGCCGCCGCCGCGGACGAGAAACTCTTCTGCCGCGCCACGTCGCAGAACACCTTGAGCGACTCGAACTGCATCCCGATGATCATACTATTCACTCAGCTAATTTCAACACAATCATAGATAAATATTTCTTATGTCTTGGGGAGTGGCGCCCCGGCGGGATTCCCTACGAATCCGTAGGCTTTGCGCCCCGGAACGGGAGGGGTCGAAGGGCCGGCTTTCTCCAAAGGCCTCCCGTTGAATAGTTTATGCGTTCCCTCCACCGACGCCGCGGGGTGGCATGGAGATTGCGCTGGAAGGCCCGGGGCGGGGTGGAGGCTACGTTTTCGTAGCCCCGCCGCGCGCGGCGGGATCGATCGGGGCTCCGCATGAGGATTCTTACCGTCGACGACTCCGAGCCGATGCGCCGCGCGGCGCGCGAGGCGTTGCGCGCGGACGGGCACGGGGCTGAGGACATCCTCGAGGCGACCAACGGTACGGAGGCGCTGCGGTTCCTCCTCCGCCTGGACGAACCGGTGGACCTCGTGCTGGCGGACTGGGAGATGCCCGGGATGGGCGGAGTCACGCTCCTGAAGACGATGCGAACCCTCCCGCCCCTCCAGGGCATCGCGGTCATCATGGTCACGCGGAACGCGCAGGCCGCGCAGGTGAAGGAGGCGCTCCAGGCGGGGGC
>CAZSCC010000650.1:0-1598 GCA_964604905.1 uncultured Planctomycetales bacterium | reverse complement strand
CCTTGAGGTACGCCTTGGCCATCCGGCCGCGGTCGCTGGGCTCCTTGGCCATCTCGACCAGAGTGGGCTTGGCGTCGATGAAGCGGTCCATCTCGGCCAGCGCCAGGGCCGCTTCCTCCTTCGCGTCACGCTTCTCGGTCTCGGAGTAGATCCGCTTGACGGCCCGGACGGGCCCCATCATCCCCGTCAGGTTCCACACGGCCCGCCAGAGCGAGACCTGGGCGATCGGGTCGTCGCTCGCCCCGGCCTGCTTCTCGAAATCCCCCGCGATCGCCTGCTTCTCCTTGGGCGAGAGCGCCTTGTCCTGCCCCACGAGCGAGGCCGCCATGTCCGCCGCGATCCGCTTGGCCGGGACGTTCTTCCCGGCGATGATCTTCGAGATCGCGTCGAGCGACTCCTCTCGGAGTTCGCGCACGTACAGCACCTTCGCGACGGCGAGTCGCACGTACGCGTCGGAGCGCGTCAGCCCCTTCCGGACCGCGTCGTTCGATCCCCGGCCGAGTTCCTCGAGTTGCCGGGCGCCCTCCCAGAGCGACGCCCCCTTGGATTCCTCGATCCGGTCGAAGATCCGGTCGACCTTGTCCTGGACGTCCTGGGCGGGTGCGAACGCGGTGCCGACGAGCGCGAGGATCAGCATGACGGGAGCGGTGCGGCTCATGGAGGGGCTCCTAAAGTGCTTCCCGGGCGAACGGCCCAACTATAATATAGACGCGACCAGGGCGAGAAGTGTTTTAAACCAAAGTCGAATCGTGGGCGTCGCATTCCATGAGACTCCTCGTGACGGGCGGTTGCGGGTTCATCGGGTCGAATTTCGTCCGGCTCGTGCTCCGCGCCCGGAAGGCGGCGCGGATCGTCAACCTCGACGCGCTCACCTACGCCGGCAACCCCGAGAATCTGAGCGACGTCGAGTCGGACTCCCGGTACGAGTTCGTCCACGCCTCCATCGTCGACGAGGACCGCGTCGACGCGGTGGTCCGGCGCGGGTTCGACGCGATCGTGAACTTCGCGGCGGAATCCCACGTCGACCGGAGTCTTTACGGCCCGCAGGAATTCGTGCGCAGCAACCTCCAGGGGACCGTGACGCTCCTCGAGGCGGCGAAGCGGCACGGGATCCGGCGGTTCCTGCAGGTCTCTACGGACGAGGTGTACGGCTCGCTCCCGGCCGAAGGCAAGTTCAGCGAATCGACGCCGCTCCACCCCAACAACCCCTACTCGGCGACCAAGGCCGCGGCCGACCTCATGGTGCAGTCGTACGTCCACACGTTTGGGATCAACGCGCTGATCACCCGGAGTTCCAACAACTACGGCCCGTTCCAGTATCCCGAGAAGTTCATCCCGCTCTTCATCTCCAACGCGATCGAAGGGCGGCCGTGCCCCCTCTACGGGGACGGGATGCACGTGCGCGACTGGCTGCACGTGGAGGACAATGGCCGCGGGATTCTGGCGGCGCTCGAGAAGGGGCGGTCGGGGGAGGTCTACAACCTGGGCGGCGGGAACGAGCGGCCCAACCTCGTCACCGCGCGGGCGATCCTGAAGAGGCTCCGGAAGCCCGAGTCGCTCCTCCAGTTCGTCAAGGATCGGCCGGGGCACGACCGGCG
>CAZSCC010000649.1:0-2076 GCA_964604905.1 uncultured Planctomycetales bacterium | reverse complement strand
TTTTGCTTCTCTTCCTTGTGGCGTGCAATTTCAAAAAGCGCAAGCGACGGGTATCTCATCCGTCGCTGGCGCTCCGGGCTGGGTGTGAGCCGCAGGTGTGGTTGGCTCAGTCTCAAACGGTGCGATCGACCCCACACCGGTCGATCTAATCCTACCCGCGCGGGACCGCTCCCGTGCGGAAACGCTTGCTCGAAGCTCCCTGCGGGGAGCCTACGCAGCCAGCGCCGGGCGGCAACGGCCGGCGACGAAGGGGCCAGGCAAGCGCAGTTCGGGAGGGGTCACGTTTCGGCCGGGTCGGTGGGCCACGCTCCCCAGCTGGCCGAAGCCTTGCGGCGGAAGCACCGCGCTTCCGTCCCCCGCAGCGCCTGCGGCGGTTGGCGGCTGCGGACCGACACGGTGACTGGTGATCTCGCCTGGGCACAATGGCCGACCACGCTGACCGGTGAAAGTCCCACGCCGTCCCGGCCCGCGCCGGGAAACCCGGACCCATAAGCATCGCGAAACGGTCCGGCCACGCGGCGGTGCCGCCGTCCCCCCCGAGGGACGACGCTTCAGGGATGGCAGCATCTCCGGAGTAGCCCCGCCCAGGGGCGAAAGGAGATTCCGTGTTCGCGGAGGAACACGCGGCGACGACCATGAGCGCAGTTAGCCCCCGCGGTGCGAGCGCCACGCTCGTCCGGTCCTCTTCCGGACCCCAACGGGACGCTAAGCAACACGCTCCACGGGCGACGCCGCCGAACGCCTCCAGGGGTTTCGTCTCACGGGGTTCCACCGGAAAGGACCCATCGTGGCCAAGATCAAACATCACTCGCTGACGGGAAGGATCACCCTGCCCCTCATGCACACCGCCTTCCGCAACGTCCGGCGGAATCGCGGCGCTGCGGGAATTGACCGGGAGAGCATCGACGCCTTCCAGATCAATCTGGAGGACAACCTGCTCGCCCTGATGCGCCGCCTCAAGGACCGGTCTTACCAACCGCTCCCGCTGCGGCGCGTCCATATTCCCAAGGGACCAGGCCAGACGCGCCCGCTGGGCATCCCCGCCGTCCGCGACCGCGTGGCCCAGGAGGTGGTTCGCCTCCTCCTGAGTCCGCTCTTCGAGCGGCTGTTTCACGACGATTCCTACGGCTTCAGGCCTAAACGCAACTGCCACCAGGCCGTGCGCAAGATCCTCGAACTCCATCGGCTCGGGCACACTCATGTGCTCGACGCCGACATCAAGGGGTTCTTCGACAACTTGCCGCACCAGGTCATCATGGACGGAGTTCGCGCCGAGGTCGCCGACGGCAACATTCTCGACCTGGTCGAGCGCTTTCTCAAGGCCGGCGTGATGGAGGACGGCGTGTTTCATCCCACCGGGATGGGCACGCCCCAGGGGGGAGTCATTTCACCCCTGCTCGCCAACATCGCGCTCAACCGCCTCGACTGGCAGCTCCACGACGCCGGCTTCCGCTTCGTGCGCTACGCCGACGACTTCGTGGTCCTCTGCCGGAACCAGGCGCAGGTCCAAGAGGCACACGCTTTGGTGCAGCACCAACTGACCTCCCTCGGACTCACCCTGAGCGCCGAGAAAACCAAGATGACCCGATTCCGCGAAGGCTTCGCCTTCCTCGGCTTCGACATCTCGGCCTGGAGCGTCGGCATGCGCCCCAAGGCCGTGGAGAAGTTCAAGGCCAAGGTCCGCGAACTGACGCCCCGGCACCACAACCTGGATGCCCAGGTCATCGCGAGACTCAACGCGGTCATCCGGGGCACGGCGAATTATTTCGCCACCTCGTTTTCCAGCGTCGGCGACTGCTTTCGCGGCTTGGACCGCTGGACCCGCATGCGGCTCCGGTGTATGAAATCCAAACGCAAACGCCTCACCGACAACTGGCGGATTCTGCGGAAGCACCTGGCCAAGATGGGCTTTGTGTTCTTGACCGACGTGCGTGCCCCTCCTGCGGTGGGAACGACCTGACGCCCCGCGCGGGGCAACGGTCATGGGGTCGCCCGGTGCCTGAAAGAGGCACGCCGGTAAATAGGGGGAATTGACCCCCTCGCGACAACGGGGAGGGAGAGGAATGGCCCTCTCCC
>CAZSCC010000648.1:0-10679 GCA_964604905.1 uncultured Planctomycetales bacterium | reverse complement strand
TAGTCCTTGAACCAGGTCGAGAGGCTGATGTGCCAGCGGTTCCAGAAGTCGCCGAGCCCCGTCGCGACGTAGGGGTTGTTGAAGTTGAGCATGAGGCGGAAGCCCATCATCTGGGCGATCCCGCGCGCCATGTCGGTATAGCCGCTGAAGTCGAAGTAGATCTGCCAGGCGAAGGCGAAGGTCCCCAGGATGAGCGCCGGCGCGTTGAAGTTCTCCGGGTTGCCGTACACCTTGTCCGCGTAGATCCCCAGATAGTCCGCCAGCGCGATCTTCTTGAAGAGGCCCACCAGGATGTAGGAAAGCCCCTCGGTCACATCGTTCAGCGTGACCTTCGGCGGGCTTTGGAGCTGGGGGAGCAGGTTGCTCGCCCGCTCGATCGGGCCCGCCACGAGCTGGGGGAAGAGCGACACGAACGTCGCGAATCGCACCAGGTTCCTCTCGACGGGGATCTGGCCGCGGTAGACGTCGATCGTGTAGCTCATGGACTGGAAGGTGAAGAACGAGATGCCCACGGGGAGGATGTACTTCATCCCGAGCGATTCCATGAGGCCCTTGGCGTGGTTGGAGACCTGCATGTCGATCCCGACCATCCCGAGGAGAGCATTGAGGTTCTCCGTCGCGAAGTCGGCGTACTTGAAGAACGCCAGGAGGCCCAGGTTGCTGATGAGGCTGAAGGTGATCCAGAGTTTCTTCCGGGATCCGGGCGCGCCGATGCGAAGGCCCAGGTACCAGTCGAGCGTCGTCGTCGCCACGATCAGGATCAGGTACCAGGGGTTCCACCAGCCGTAGAAGAGGTACGACGCCGCCAGCAGCCACGCGTTCATCAGGCCGTTGTGCTTCCGGATCCCCATGTAGACGGGGTAGACGATCAGGAAGAAGACGGCGAAGACCCAGGTGTGGAAGAGCATGTCGTCGCGGCTATTCCATCAGGGTGCGCACGTGCCGCTCGGAGGCGCTGGCCAGGTTGTCCAGGTTGTATCCCCCCTCGAGCATGGAGACGATCCGGCCCTTCGCGCTCGCGGCCGCAATCTCCTTCACGATCCTCGTCATCTTGCCGAACCCCTCGGTCGTGATCGCGAGCTGGCCGAGCGTGTCGTTCACGTGGGAGTCGAAGCCGCAGGAGATGAGGACGAAGTCGGGCTTAAACGCGAGCGCGGCGGGTCTGAGCTTCTCCTCGTACGCCTTGAGCACCTCGGCGTCCCCGGCGCCGCGGGCGAGCGGGACGTTCAGGATCAGCCCCTTTCCTTTGCCCTCGCCCGTCTCGTCGGCGTTCCCCGTCCGGGGATAGAACGGGTGGAGGTGGGTGCTGAAGTACATCACCGTGCCGTCGGAGTAGAACGCGTCCTGCGTTCCGTTCCCGTGGTGGACGTCCCAGTCGATGATGAGGATCCTCGCGAGCTTGTGCTTCTTCTGGAGGAAGCGCGCGGCGATGGCGACGTTGTTGAAGAGGCAGAAGCCCATCGGCTTCTCACGGAGAGCGTGATGGCCGGGGGGGCGGATGGCGCAGAAGGCGTTCCGGATCTTTCCCTCGACGACCGCCTCGCACGCCGCGAGGACCCCACCCACCGCCGCGAGGGCGGCGTCGTAGGACTTCTTCGAGATCGGCATGTCGCCGAGGTCGAGGTGGCGGACCTCGTCCCCGCAGTCCTCGCACGCCTTCTTCGCGCGGGCCATGTACTCCCGGGTGTGGAACTCGGCGATCCAGTCTTCGACGCCGGTCATGGGCTTGATGCGCTCGACTTTCTCGAGCAGCCCCTTGGCCTTCAGATTGTTGAAGATCGCCTCGATCCGCGCGGGCCGCTCGGGAAAGCCGGGGCCCGTCTTGTGCTCGAGATAGATGTCCTCGTAGACGAAGCCGGTCTTGAGCGGGGGCGCGTCCTGGAGGAAGCCGGACTTGGGCGCGGCCTTCGGGGCGCTCCGGACGCAGCGAAAGCCGATGGCGTCCCGCGCGAGACAGGCGTCGGAGAATCCGGGGTTCTCCCCGGCACGGTACGTGGACCGCATCGCGCCGGCGCCCGAATTCCACCCGCCGCCGCGCAGCACGTACTTGTCGCCCTCGTCGGGCCCGCGCGGGTTTTCCGTGGATCTTCGGGCGTATCCGTCCTTCGCGTAGATGTCGTTGCACCACTCGGCGACGTTGCCGTTCATGTCGTAGAGGCCCCACGGGTTGGGCTTCTTCCGGGCGACCGGATGGGTGGTCTTCCCGGAGTTCTCGACGAACCACGCATGGTCGCCGGGCTTGTCGGAGCTCCAGGAGGTCTCCATGTCCCGGCCGGCGCGGCAGGCGTACTCCCATTCCGCCTCGGTGGGGAGGCGGTAGCCGTTCTTCGAGAAGTCACAGAGGCCGGTGTTCTCGTCGTACGCGGGATCGAGGCCTTCGGCCTTCGATCGGATGTTGCAGAAGAGCGCCGCCTGGGGCCAGGTGACCTGCTCCGCGGGACGCGCGGACTCCTTGAAGTGGGAGGGATTGGGGACGCTGAGCTTCGCGTACATCTCCTGGACCATCTCGGTCCGGTCCATGAGAAAGTCGTCCACCCGGACCTTGTGGCGGGGCCTCTCGTCCTCCTTGTCTCCCGTGGAGCCCATCGTGAACTCGCCGCCGCGGATCAGGACCATCTCGCGGCCGCCCGCGGTCTTGACGATGGGGAGCTCGAGGACCGGCGCCCTGTTCGAGGATCCCGGGTCGCACGCCGCCAGGGTCGCGGCGAGGAGGAGGAGTGGCCGTCTCATCGGCGCGGCTCCGGCAGCCAATCGGGCTCCTTGTTCGAACGCCCGTCGGAGGTGAGGGGGGCCCAGACATTCTTCGCCGACGCGTCGGCGACGCCCACGTTCCAGCCGCGGGCCTCGACGCCGGGGAACTCGGGAAGGAGGCCCTTCAGATTGCGCCCCTGGGCCTTGGGGCCGTAGCTGAAGAGGAGATAGCGCCCGTCGGGCGACCAGTCGACGTGGTAAGTCTCAAGGGGATCGCGGCTCTCGATGACCGTCCGGACGTTCGTAATGGCGGGACCGCTCGCGGCGATCTCCAGGTCTCCCGAGACGAGCGAGAAGTCGCTGCGGCCCCAGGCGATCTTCGTCCCGTCGGGACTGACATCGGGTCGGCAGCCGTCGAGGCCCAGGTCGACGACGCGGGTTCCGTCGGCCTCGATCGCGATCACATTGTGGGTGAAGCCCATCGCCCCGTGGACGGTCGCGATGAACCACTTCGCGTCGCGGGTCCAGCCGAGCGTGTAAAGATGCTGGAGCGCCGGATTCGGATGGGCCCGCTCGACGCCGGTCTTCACGTCCACGACGAACAGCCCCTTCGTGGCGAAATCGACCTGGCTGTATGCCTCGAACTCGCCCTTTACGTAGGCGATCCTCGTGCCGTCGGGTGACCAGCAGGGCTCGCGGCCGTTCTCCGCGATCTTGCGGCGCGCGGCGCCGTCGGCATTCATGACGTACACGTTGCGCCGCCGGGGCGCCCCTTCGTCGGCGACGAAGCAGATCCGGCTCCCGTCCGGGGAGGCCTTGGGATAGCACTCGTCGACGTCGCGCGTCCGCGTGAGGTTGAAGGGATTGGATCCGTCGGCGTTGACCCGGTAGATCTCGCCGTTGCCGTCACGGCGGGTCTCCAGCAGGATCTTCGGGCCGTAGAGCGTGAGGTCGCGGACGATGGATGCGGAAGGGGCGCCGAGGGACTCGGCCGGCACGACCTTCGGGGTGTCCGGCCCGCTGATGAAGAGGACGTAAAGCAGGGCGGCCGCGAGGGAGGCGGCGACGCCGAAGACGATCGGCTCGCGGACGGCGGGCCGGGGCGGCCGCGCGGGCTCCCCCTTCCGGATGCGCTCCCAGAGGGCCTCCGGGGCCGCGGCGGGCTTGAGGTGGGAGAGGCGGTCCTCGAAGGGATCACTCATGGCGTACTCCCAGCTTCTGTTTGAGCGCGGCGAGCCCGCGGTAGTAGCGGTGCTCGAGGGTCTTCTCGGGGATGCCCGCCACCGCGGCGGCGTCGGGGAAGGAGAGGTCGCTCCAGATCTTGAGCACGACCGCCTCGCGCTCCTCGCGGGGGAGGTCCATCAGGACGCCCGCGACCTCGCGCGCGAACTCGGCGGTATCGCGGGTGTCGCCGGGATCATGCAGCGGGGCGTCGAAGAGCCGCTCGAACGCGCGGGCGGCGGCCCGGCGGGAGCGGAGCATGTTGAGCGCCTCGTTGCGCACGGCGCGGAAGAGGTAGGCGGTCTCCGACTCGAGGGCGGAAGGGCAGGCCCCCGCGAGGAGGCGCACGAAGACGTTCTGCAGCACGTCCTCGGCGGCCGCTCGGTCGCCGGTGATCGTGGTGGCGTACAGCAGGAGGGAGTCGGCGTGACGGCGCCAGAGTTCCCCGCACGCTGAGGGTTCCATCCGCAGGACCAGCTCCATCAACCCTTACGACACGCCTGCCGGCCCCGCCTCCCCTCCGATTCCAATGTGAGCGGCGCGCCGGCTACTTGCCCGCTTCGGGCACGAACACCCAGTCGGACTCCTTGTTGGACTTCCCGTCGAGCGTGATCGCCGCCCACCGGTTGGTCTGGGAGGCGTCGGCGATGCAGACGTTCCATCCGGGGGCCTCGACGCCCGGGAACTCGGGCAGGAGGCCTTTGAGGTTCTTGCCCTTCATCTTGGGTCCGAGTGTGAAGCTGACGTACTTCATGTCGGGCGACCAGTCGCAGTGGTAGGTCTCGATCGGATCCTTGCTCTCGACGATGTTCCGGACCAGCTTCGCGACGGGCTGGGGGCCCGAGAAATCGAGCTCGGCCAGGCCGACGGCGAAGTCGCCGTGGCCCCAGATGAGCTTCTTCCCGTCGGGGCTGACGTCGGGACGGCAGCCGGAGAGCTTGAGGTCGACCACGGCGTCTCCGTCCGCCGCGAGCGCAAGGAGCCCATGCTTGAATCCCATGCCTCCGTGGACGGTGGCGATGAACCACTTGCCGTCGGGGGTCCAGTTGAGGGTGTACAGGTGATGGATCTTGGCGTTGTTGGGATGCTCTCGGGTTTTCCCTGAAGCGACGTCGTAGATCCGGATCCCCTTGGTCGCGAAATCGGAGTAGGTGAACTTGTCGAACTCGCCCGGGAGATACGCGACCTGCTTCGAATCCCCGCTCCAGCAGGGCTCTCGTCCGTTGTCGGCGAGCTTCTTGCGCGCCGATCCGTCGAGGTTCATCACGTAGAGGTTGCGGGCCTTGGCTTCTCCCTTGCCCTCATCGACGACGGCGACGACCTTGGTCCCGTCGGGCGAGGCCTTGGGGTAGACCTCGTCGACGTCGGGGGTGTTGGTGAGGTTCTTCGCGTCCGACCCGTCGGCGTTGGAGAGGTAGATCTCCCAGTTGCCGTCCTTGAAGGTCTCGTAAAGGATCTTGTGGCGGTACCCTTTGAGCTCCTGGAGCACTTCCTTCTTCGCGCCTTCGGGCTGGTCCTGGGCCGCGCAGAGCAGGGCGGCGGCGATCCAAGCGCGCATCATGGTTTCCTCCAGAGTCTAGTCTCGAACACGAGAATAGACACGCATTACCGCGCCGCGTCCCCTGGGAATCAACGGGCCGTGGGGAAGTCCTTCCGGTATCGCGCCAGGAGACGGTCGACGTCGTTCTCCATCACGTAGATTTTCCCGCGCGCGCGCTTCGTCTCCCCGGGCTTGAGCCCGCCGAGACGGAAGTCGGAGTGAATGCAGATGATCACACCCTGGAAGAGTTCCTGGTACGGTTCCCAGGCGGTCGCGAAGAGCATCGTCCCGTCCGCCGAGACGCAGCCGATCAGGCCGTTGGAGGGCTTGTCCGGGCTGAGCGGCCGCGGGTTGACGTCTTTGGTGTCGATCCCCGGGGGCACGTAGATCTGGCCCCCCTTGTAGATCGCCTCCTCGGTGCGGCGCGCCTGGGGCAGGAAGGTCTGCTTGCCGTCCACAAAGATGAAGCAACGGTCGACGTAGGTCTGCTTGGTGCCGCCCGTGAAGCCTCCCACGCGGATGCAGGGCTGGACCCAGACGGCGTCGACGTACTCCGGGCCGCGGTTGACGGCTTCCACGCGGAAGTCGACCTCTCCGGGGCCGGCCGTGATCGTATGGGAGACCTCGACGCCTCCCTCGACCGTGCAGCGGAGGCGGATGGAGTCGGGAGCCTCGGAGATCTTCTCGGTCTTGTGGGGGATCGTGGTGAGCTTCCATTCGCGGTTCGTCGAGCCGGAGCGGCAGTAGGCCTCGAGGTACCAGACGTCGACCTTGCCCCCGGGCACCCGATCGCCCGAGATCGAGAGCATGTTCTTCTCCCAGGAGAGGCGGAGGGGGGGGGGCGGCGGCAGGGTCGCGCAGGAGGAGAGCAAGGCAAGGGCGGCGACGAATCTCATCAGGTAAGGAACGCCTCCCGTTGCGGGGAAGTGGGTCCGTTCTGTAGACTCGACGTGATGAAGGGCACGGTCGTTTACTTCTTCGCCTTCGACGTCGCCGGCGAGATCCGCACGCCGCTCGTCCGGGAGGTACTCTCGCAGCGCCCCTTCCCGTTCCAGATCCGGGTGGGGGGAGCCGCCCCGCGCGACGTGCCCATCTACCGTCCGCTCACGGTGAGCCTGAAGCCGGAGGACCTCGATTCGAACGTGGGACGCATCACGGTCCGGCCCTTCGTGAAGATCTTCGACGTGGGCGTGCTCTCCATCTCCTTCGAGGTCTCGTTCCGCGCGGATGCGCTGGTGGACCTCGTGCCGTACCACGCGCTCACCGTGGGCGGGGTCGCGCTCGAGGTCCGCGCGGAGCGGTTGAGCGCCCTCGTGACGGAGAACCTGAAGCCGTACATGGTGAAGCCGACGACCGAGCGGCCGACGGTCGAGGCGTACACGGCCTTCTGCATCGAGGACGTGGGCGGCGGCGTGCAGGAGTGGATCGCCGGCCACCGGCCCGAGATCGCGGCGCTCCTCTGCGAAGAGGCCATCCCCGAACGCCTCGCGAAGGGCCAGGTGGACGAGGCGCTCCGGCACTCGCTCTCCTACACGACGGAGGACGTGACGGTCGTCGACTGGGACTCGGCGCTCGTGGTGGACCGGAGCGGCTATTTCGACGACGTCCTCTACATGATCGAGCTGGCCAACCTGCAGCTCGAGGAGTACAAGCTGCTGGACGACCGGCTCGACCGCCATTTCCTGGAAGCGTACGGGGACCTCGAGCATTACCACAAGGCGCCCCGGATCTTCGCCCTCCCGACGGCAAGGCTCCGTGCGCTGCGTTCGTACCGGATGGACATCACCAAGATGTCGGAGGAAGTCTCGAACATCACGAAGTTCGTGGGGGACTGGTACCTCGCGCGGGTCTACCTGGCGTGCAAGGACCGCTTTCACCTGCACCACTGGGAGACGAGCGTGGACCAGAAGCTCCTCGAGCTCGATCGTCTGTATTCGCTGGTCCAGACGGAGATCGGCCACCGGCGCACCCTGGTGCTGGAGATCATGGTGGTGGCCCTCTTCCTGTTCGACGTGGTGATGCTCCTCCTGCTGCGGACGAAGTAGGTTTCAGGACGTGGCGGGCGGATCCGCCCGGGCCAGCTGGAAACCGATCGCGCGGGGGCCGTCCCACTCGCGCTCCACCGATTCACGCTGGGTGCGGAGGCGGTCGGTCGCCTTGCGGGCCGCTTCCAGGGACGGCGTCGTCCCTCCGCGATGGATCGCCTCGAGGCACGCCGAGATCCAGACCTCCTTGAGCTGAGCCATCGTGAGGCCCTCGGTCCACGGGACCAGCTGATCGTCGAACGCGTCCGCGAAGCAGGCGCGGAGATAGGCGCGTCGGACGGGGCCCGTAGGATTCTCGAGCACGAACACGCGGTCGAAGCGGCTCGGGCGGTCGGTCAGCGCCGAATCGAGGCGTTCGGGGTGGTTGGTCGTGGCGACGATCAGGACCCCTTCGAAGCTCTCCATGCCGTCCAGCCGGTTGAGGAAATGGCTCAGCGGGACCTTCCCGGTGAAGAGTGTGTCGATGTCCTCGATGCACAGCAGCGCGGGAGCGTAGGCGGCGGCGCGATCGAACGCCCGGTCGAGATCCTCCTGCTCCGTGTTCTGATTGGCGACGAGGAAGACGAAAGCCTCGGGCCGCTGGGATGCGAGGACGCGCAGGAGCGTGGTCTTCCCGTTTCCGGGGGGCCCCGTGAGCAGCATTCCCCTCCGATAGGGCACGCCCATGCGACGATAGGCGTCCTTCGCGGCGAAGAACCCGTCGACTTGCAGACGGATCTCGTCGCGCAGCTCGGAGGGAAGGTGGAGGCTGTCCCATCCCAACCCGGAGGGACGGGGGATCGGACGGTCCCCGATGACGGTGATCATGCCGCACGAGCGGGAGCGGTCACGAGCATACACGGAGTAGCCGGCCAGGAATCTCTGGAGGGCGCCTTTCTCCCGTTCGCCGAGGACCAGCGTGGGGTCGTCGTAGGGATCCGCCAGGAGGGCGAGGACCACCTGCCCTTCCACCAGCGACAAGGTAGCGCGCCACTCGCGGCGTACGGACCCGGCCGCCTCCGTCTGGCAGCCCGCCACGAGATAGGAGAAGTGCTGCAGGCGGCGGCCTTTCCAAAGGAAAGGGATCTCCTCGACCTCCAGACCGTCGAGGTAGTCGGCGATCCAGGCGTGGTCGAACAACGCGGAGCACGACTCCACGCGGGAGAGCGTGAAACCGGTGAATCCGGCCGCCTCCAGCGAACGTCGGACCGCGTCGACCAGCCGATATTGAATCGCAAATTCCATCTGCACGTGAAGATTCCTAGGGAATCATGGGCCAAGGGCGGGTCGCCTGCGGGTCCGTCCGTCCGGGCGTGTCCCCGCCCCGATGGGGTTGGAGGGATGTCCCTTGAACCGGTGGGGCCGGAAAAGGTTCGAGGAAATGCGAGGTTCGGCCAGAATCTCCCGGGGAGAGCGGTGTTACCGGAAGATCTCCCAGGGAAGGGTCACCGGGAGGAGCAGAAGGTCGAAGGCGAAGCTGAAGGGCAGGTCGAGCACGAGAGGGAGCCACCCGCCGCAGATCCCGAGCGCGGGCCCGTGGAAGTCCAGATAGCGAAGGTCGTACCGGACGCCCCCGATCAGCTTGGGGTCGTCCGGGCCCGTAAGGGAGGCGATCGTGCCGCATCCGGCCGTGAGGAGGACCACGGCGAACAGGAAAGGCGTGATCCTCATGCGACCCCCGGCAGGAGGGCCAGGAGCTCCTTGACGCCGGAGAAGGCGTCGTCGACGCTGATCTCGTCCATGGAGCCTTCGCCGGGCTGTCCTTTGCTGATCACCCTGTGGAGCGGATTGTAGGGGCCGTACGTCCGCGGGTCCTTGGGGCCGAAGAGGGCGACGCTCGGCGTGCGGACGGCGCTCGAGAGGTGGAGCGGCCCGGAATCGCACCCCACGAAGAGCCTCGCGCTCCGGATCAGCTCCGCGAGGTCGAGGATGCTCTGCGTCTCCATGGCCAGCACGGCCTGGCCGCGGCTGCCGGCGACGATCTCCTCCGCGAGCGGGCGCTCCCCGGGACCCCACGTGATCAGCGGCTTCAGAGGGAGCTCCTTGCCGATGCGCTCGGCCAGCTGGGCGAAGCGTTCCGTCTTCCAGCGCTTGAGCTTCCCGAAATCGCTCGTCCCCGGGTGGATGGTCACGTGGTTCCGAATGCCTCGCGTCAGGAGGAAGTCGTCCACTCGCGCGCGGGAGGCCCTGGATTCGGGGAGGCGGTAGCCGGCGTTGTCGACGGGGACGCCGAGCGCGCCCGCGAGCGCGAGGAACTTGTGCACGCGATTGATCTGGGCGCTCCCGGGGTCGACGTGCTCGTTGTTGAAGAAGTAGCTGGCTTCGCGGCAGTGCCCGCGGGCGAACCCGATCCGGCGCGAGGCCCCGCTGAGCAGCGCCTGGACCGATCCCTTGAGGTTGCCCTGGAAGTCGAGCGCGATCCCGTAGTCCTCCCTCCGGATCTCCCGGAGGAAGCCCGCCGTCTCGCGCCAGAGCTGCGCCCAGTGGATCGGCTGGTGGGACCAGCGGGCCCAGCGGCGGCGGCGGAAGAGGTGCACCCGGTTCACGGAAGGGTGATTGGAGATCAGGTCGTGCGCCCGGTCCTCCACCAGGAACCCGATGTGCGCGTCGGGGAGTCCGCGGCGAAGCGCTTCCAAGGCGGGGAGGGTGTTGATGACGTCCCCCACCGCGCTGAGGCGGATGAAGAGGATCCGCGGACCCATGATCAGGGATGGCCCATGAGGATGTTGATCGGCGCCTGCTCGGGGAGACGGCAGTTCCCGAGCGGGACGACGAAGGTGTCCACGAACGCGTGCTGGCCGGAGATGCACGCATGGCTCACCATGTCAGTGAAGACCATCCACGACGTGAAGGGCTTGAACCGGAATTCCTCGTGGCCCTCGCGGGTCGACTGGAATTCAGGCGTGTCCTTCATGAAGTTGTGGAATCGGCGCATTTCGCGATCGTAGGGCGACGAATCGAGCAGCTTGGCGGGCGGGACGACGGCCGAGAGGGCAGCGACCGTCGCCGTGCGCATCCGGTCAAGGAGACCCTCCCGGAGATACGATTCGTTCCCGTTGCGCCTCCCGACGCCGGCCCGCTCCCCGAATCGCCGGTAGAGCTCGGGGACGGCCCCTTTGGTGATCCAGACCCGGTCCTCGACGGGGTTGACGTTGCCGAAGAAGCGGATGATCCGGTCGCCGTGGGTCGCGCCATAAGCCCCG
>CAZSCC010000647.1:0-19875 GCA_964604905.1 uncultured Planctomycetales bacterium | reverse complement strand
CCCGGCGAGATCTGCATCTGCGACGAGTGCGTCGAGATCTGCAACCAGATCCTCAAGGTCGAGAAAAAGCCCGGCGCCAAGACCCTCAAGACCGCCCACCGGCCCTACCCCCTCAAGAGGCTCCCCACCCCCGCCGAGATCAAGGTGGAGCTCGACAAGTACGTCGTGGGCCAGGACCGCACCAAGAAGGCCCTCGCCGTCGCGGTCAACAACCACTACAAGCGCATCGTCCACCCCACCGAGAACGACGTCGAGATCGAGAAGTCGAACATCCTCCTGATCGGGCCCACCGGCTCCGGAAAGACGCTCCTCGCCCGCACGCTCGCCAAGATCCTGGACGTCCCCTTCGCGATCGGTGACGCGACTACGCTCACCGAGGCGGGCTACGTCGGCGAGGACGTGGAGAACCTGCTCCTCAAGCTCCTCCACGAGACCGACTTCGACGTCGAGCGCGCCGAGCGCGGCATCATCTTCATCGACGAGATCGACAAGATCGCCAAGACCCAGAATAACCCGTCCATCACGCGCGACGTCTCGGGCGAGGGCGTCCAGCAGGCGCTGCTCAAGATGCTTGAAGGGACGACGTCCAACGTCCCCCCGCAGGGCGGCCGCAAGCACCCCGAGCAGGAATACATCCAGGTCGACACGTCGCACATCCTCTTCATCTGCGGCGGCGCCTTCGACGGCCTGGAGAACATCATCGCCCGCCGTTGCGGCAAGAAGCAGATCGGCTTCAAGACCGACGTCCCCGCCAGCGGCAGCATGGACGAGCACGAGCTGGGCGACATCCTGGAGAGCGTCGAGCCCGAGGACCTGACCGAATTCGGCATGATCCCCGAGTTCGTCGGCCGCCTCCCCGTCGAGTGCGTCGTGCGCCCGCTCAGCGAGGACCAGCTCACCCAGGTCCTCACCGAGCCGAAGAACGCCCTCATCCGCCAGTACAAGCGCCTCTTCGAGATGGAGAACGCGCGCCTCGAATTCACGCCCGACGCGCTCCGCGCCATCGCGCGGAAGGCGATCGCCAAGAAGACCGGCGCCCGCGCGCTTCGTCAGCTCGTCGAAAGCATCATGCTCGACGTGATGTTCGAGCTCCCCTCGCGCAAGGACGCCCGCGAGATCCTGATCAGCGACCGCAACGTCCGCGGCGAGGACCCCATCGTGATCCGCCCCCTCAAGGGCACGCACGTGAAGAAGGACGGGGAGGCGAAGAAGGAGACCGCCTGAAGAGGAACTCGCAAAACCCAGATCCCGACTCCCAATAAACTCCCAAAACCAAAATCCCAACGGGGACTTCCTCCCAGAAGCCTGCGACAGCCATCCAGGCCGTATTCAAGCCGCTGCCACGCATGGATGTCCGAAGCAGACCCAGGCATGGCGATCTCCTCCTCAACGTTCTCTTGGCCCCTCCATGCATGGACCGCCCCCTTCGAACGCCCGTCCAGGAAATGATGACGCGGGAGTGAAGGTGGAGCCTGTTAAGATCACGGAGTGGGGACCAACGAGTGAAGATTCGAGTCGATGGCCGGACCTACAACGCCCGGCGTACGGGGATGCGACATTGCAGTCCAGGGTCCCCGTGACCGCCGCCCGTTGGGAGTTTATGGGGAGTTGGGGTTTGGGAGTTTTCCTAGCCCCTGGCCATCCGCGTCAGCGACGCGAGCTCGCGCGCCAGCCGCTTGTCCGCCGCCGGCGCGCCGTTCCGCCCGCCCTTCCCCAGCGCCGCCCTGAGCGCCTGCAGCTGCGCGCGGTCGGAATGGCCCGCGGGGAGGAGACGCTCCGAACGCGCGAGGAACGCCTCCGCCGCCTTCCGGTCGGGCATCACGCCCCGCGCGAGCTTCGACCAGGCCATCGACTCGAGACGCGGGAAGCCGAGCTTTTGCAGCTCGACCATGATCTTCCGCGCCTCGGCCAGCGTCTCGGCCGAGACCTTCGCAAGCAGGCGGTACATGATCGCCTCGATCGCGAGGCGGCGCTCGAGGAGCCACGAGCCGGCCTTCGCCGCCGCCACGCGCGCGGCTTCCACGTGCTCCTTCGCGAGCGCGAGGCGCCCGAGGCGGTTCCACGTCTGCGCGAGCAGATGGTGCGCCAGCGCCTCGCCGTCCGTGTCGTGCGACTCCCACGCCGCGCCCATCGCCGCCTCGAACGCGCGGCGCGCGCCGGTCCAGTCCTCCCGCAGGAAGCGTTCGAGGCCCCGCGCCACGGCGCCCACTCCCGCCAGGCGCGGCGTCTGCTCCTCCACCTTGAGGGACTCGACCACCTGCGCCACCTCGACCAGGACGCCCAGGTCGCGGAGGAGCGAGGCGTTCAGGAGCGCGCGGTGGGCCGCCCGGGCGTACATCCGCTCGTCCTTCTGGGGATCGGCGGCGCTCACGGCCGCGGCGAAGAGGTAGCGGGCGATCTCGAAGTAGCCCTCCAGCTCCGAGGCCTCGCCGAGCGCGATGCAGATCTCGGCGCGCATCGGCAGCGGAAGCTCCCGCGCGTGCTTCCCGTAGAAAGCGCGAAGGCCCACGGCCGCCATCCGCGACGGCTTCTTCTGCCACGCGGCCACGAGGTCCCGCGCCCGCGCGTCGTGCGTCGCCATGGGGCCGAACGTTATCAGGAAATGGCGGGTTTGTTCAAGAGGAATTGATAGAATCTCGGCCGATGCGCGCGATCGTGCTCGGCCTCCTCGCGCTCGTCGCGTGCGGGCGCGAGCCCGACCCGCCCGCGATGCCCCCTCCTCCGGCGCCCGCCCCGACGAGGAAGGCCGCTCCGGCCGATCGGCTCGTCGCCTTCATCCGCGGGGGCAACGTCTGGGTGATGAAGCCCGACGGCAGCGGAGCCCGGCCGGTCACCCGGCTCGCCGACGCCGCGGCCGCCCACCCCGCGTGGTCGCCCGACCGCGAGCGCCTCGCCTTCAGCGCCTCCGTCGAGCCCGATTTCCAGCTCACCCCCCGGAACCTCTTCACCGTCCGCGCCGACGGCTCGGAGCTCCGGCAGGTGACGCCCATGCCCCGTGCCGACCACCGCCTCGACGACGCCCCCAAGGGGACCGTCCGGGGCCGCGTGTTCCGGCTCGTCAACGGGATCCACCAGCCCCTCGCGGGGTTCCGCGTCACCGCCTACGGCTCCCGCCGCGCGTGGGAGACCGAGCCCGACGGCTCGTTCCAGGCCTTCCTCCCGGCCGGCGGCGGCTGGGTCAAGATCGCCGGTCTGATCGGCGAGCGGCGATTCCTGGCCACGCGCTTCACCACCGTCTCGGAGGGCGGCACCGTCCACCTCAAGGACGTCGTCCTCGCCCCGGAGGGCGACGGCGAGCCCGCCGCGCCCGCTTGGAGCGCCGACGGGAAGCGCCTCGCCTACCTGTTCCGGCAATCGCTCGTCCACCGCACGGCGCTCGGGGGGACGGTCGACCTCCGGGTCATCCGGGCCGACGGCTCGGGCGACGACAAGATCGCGACGCCCTCTCCCGCCTCGATCGTCGCCGGCCCGCTCCTCCAGGACGCCGGGGCGTGGCTCAAGACCTCCGACGGGAAGCTCTTCCGCATCGACCTGGCGATCCGCCGGACGTCGGACCTGACCGACGCCGGCATCGGGGTGCCCGACGCGATCGCCCTCTCCCCCGACGGCTCGACCGTCGCGACGCTGCGGCTCGAGGACGCGGGGATGCTCGCGATCGCCCTCGTCCGCGCCGGGAAGGCCGAGACACTCGTCACGCTCAAGCCCGACGAGGGCGCGCCCCACGCGATCGATTTCTCCCCCGACGGCAGCGAGCTCGTGATGGACCGCCGCCGGGGCGGCGCGTCCGACCTCTGGGTCTTCAAGATCGGGACGAAAACGTGGACGCGCCTGACCGACGACGGCGCGAGCTCCGACCCGGTGTGGAATGGTCGATAAGACGCCCGGTCGGATCCGGGCGATGTTCGACCAGATCTCCCCGCGATACGACTTCCTCAACCACCTGCTCAGCCTGAACTCCGACGTCCTCTGGCGCCGCCGCGCCGCCGAGCGGCTGGGCCCCGTCCGCCGGGTCCTCGACGTCTGCTCCGGCACGGGGGACATGGCCTTCGAGATCCGCCGCCGCTGGGGCGCCGAGGTGGTGGGCAGCGACTTCGCCCTCCGGATGCTGGAGATCGGCCGGCTCAAGGCGCGCCGCCGGTCGCTCGACGGCCGCGTGCGGTTCCAGCAGGCCGATACGATGCGCCTCCCCTTCCGCGACGCGACCTTCGACGCCTCGACGGTCGCGTTCGGGATCCGGAACGTGCTCGACAGCGCGCGCGGGATCGCCGAGGTGGCCCGCGTGGTCCGCCCGGGCGGGCGTGTGGTGATCCTGGAGTTCAGCCTCCCCGCCAACGGGCTACTCCGCCGCGGCTATCTCCTGTACTTCGGCCGCGTCCTCCCGCGGATCGGCCGGATGATCGCCCGCTCCGAGATCGACGCCTACCGCTACCTCCCCGATTCGGTCGCCCGCTGGCCCAGCCCCGACGAGGTGAAGCGGCAGATGGAGTCGGCCGGCCTGGACGACGTGCGCTACGAGCGGGTCTTCGGCGGGGTCGCCGCCATCCACGTGGGGACCCGGACCGCGTAACAAAACAAACGGTTTGTTTTGTTACGAGGCGTGGCTATCATGCCCCGATGGACGACTTGGAGCCTGAGCGGCCCACCTATCCCCCCGGCTTCGAGCCGCCGACCGACATCAAGGTCCCCTGGTACGCCTGGCTCCTCTGGCCGATGGCCCTCATGATCGCCCTCTTCCTGGCCTCCCTGCTCTTCCGCGGATGCATGAGCAACCTGGCCTGAAGAGTCCCCGGTCCAGAAGGGACAGAAATCAGACACCTCTGCGAGCTTGGAGGTGGGGGGCTGGCGTCGATAGCCGGAAGGAGTCTCCGGAGCTGAAGGAGCACCCTCGACCGAGGACTGGGGACTGAGGACTCGGTTTTTGTTACACTCTCGCCCATGCCTTTCCGGGATCTCCAGCATTTCATCGAGGCCCTCGAGCAGAAGGGACATCTGCGGCGCATCAAGGCCGAGGTCTCCCAGGATCTCGAGATCGCCGAGATCACCGATCGCGTCACGAAACAGGGAGGACCCGCCCTCCTCTTCGAGAACGTGAAGGGCCACTCCACCCCCGTCGCCATCAACCTCTTCGGCTCGAACGAACGCATGGCCCTAGCCCTCGACGTCGAGACGCTCGAGAAGCTGCCCGACCGCCTCGGCAACCTCCTCGCCCTCGCCATGAACCCGCCCACCGGCGGCTTCATCGAGAAGATCAAGGCCCTCCCGAAACTCATGGAGGCCGCGAGCTTCCTCCCGAAGTCGGTGAGCGGCGGCATGTGCAAGGACGTGATCCTGAAAGGCGACCAGGTCGATCTCGACCGCTTCCCCATCCTCAAGTGCTGGCCCGAGGACGGCGGCCGCTTCATCACCTTCCCGCTCGTCTTCACGTTCGACCCCGAGACCGGGAAACGCAACGTCGGCGCCTACCGGATGCAGGTCTACGACAAGCGCAGCACCGGGATGCACTTCCACTGGCACAAGGACGGCGCCCGACACCTGCGGAAATCGAAGACGCCCCTCCAGGCCGCCGTCGCGATCGGCTGCGACCCGGCGATGTGCTTCGCGGCGACGCTCCCCCTCCCGCCCGACGTCGACGAGGTCCTCTTCGCCGGGCTCATCCGACAGGAGGGGACGCGGCTCACGAAGGCGGAGACGGTCGACATCGAAGTGCCCGCCAACGCCGAGATCGTCCTCGAGGGCACGATCGACCCGCAGGAGCGCCGCCGCGAGGGGCCGTTCGGCGACCACACCGGCTACTACTCGCTCGACGACGACTTCCCCGTCTTCCGCGTCCAGGCGATCACCCACCGGGCGAAGCCCGTCTATCACACCACGATCGTCGGCGCGCCGCCGCAGGAGGACGGCTTCATCGGATACGCCATCGAACGCCTGATGCTCCCCCTCATGAAGATGCAGATCCCCGAGCTCGTCGACTACCACATGCCGATGGAGGGCATCTTCCACAACCTGATGATCCTCTCCATCCGCAAGCAGTACCCCGGCCACGCGCGGAAGGTGATGCACACGGTCTGGGGGCTCGGCCAGGCGATGTTCACGAAGGCGATCGTCGTCGTCGACGAGGACGTGAACGTGCACGACTATCGCGAGGTCTGCTGGAAATCGCTCAACCACATCGACCCCGAGCGCGACATCGAGTTCGTGATGGGGCCGGTGGACATCCTCGACCACTCCTCGCGCCTCGCGGGCTACGGGTCCCATATGGGGATCGACGCGACGACGAAGACCGCGGGCGAGGGGTTCACCCGGCGCTGGCCGGGGGAGATCAAGATGAGCCGCGAGATCAAGCTGCTCGTGGACCGGAAGTGGAAGGAGATGGGATTCTAGGCCAGCTCTCAGCTCTCAGCTCTCAGCGTCCAGCCATCAGCGGAACGCCGACCGCGGCATGCGACGCCCCCGACGCGCCCTCAGAGCCCACCCAATCAAGTCTGCTCTGCGACTCTGGGTCTCTGCGGCCAATAGCGGTCCTTCAACAGCCTTCTAGAATCGCAGCTCCGCCCCGACGTCGAAGTCGAGGAGGAAGAGGATCCCCGATTCGAAATCCATCGCGTCGCCGTCCTGCGGCCCGCCCATCATCCGGAAGCCGAAGCCGAAGCTCAGGCCCAGCGGTCCGGCGCGCCAGCCGAAGTGGAGCCGCAACTCCATCGCGGCGGTCCAGCTGTCGGAGATCATCTCGCCGCGGAACTCCGGCGCTGCGGCAGGGCTGAAGCGGGCGCGGACCGATTCGTAGTGGACGGCGCCGATCCCCGCCCGCAGGCTCCCATAGAACGGGCCCTGGATGATCCCCTCCCCCTTCACGCCCCCGAAGATCGTGGTGATCTCCATCGCGTCGGGCTCGATCGTGGTGCCGAGGTCGTCCTCCTCGCTCGCGCCGCCCAGGTGGTCCCAGTGGATCGCCGCGTAGGGGCCCAGCGAGGAGTTGTCGGAGAGGCGCGGCTCCGCGCCCCGGGGGCGGTCGGGGCCGAAGAGGAGGCTCGCTTCGAGCGCCACGCCGAGGCCGGGGTGGAAGAGGCCGGAATACAGGAGGTGGTCGCTGTTCGTCAGCGTCCCGCCCGGCGTCACGATCCGCTCCTCCCCGAGGACTCCGATCGGGAGCGAGACCCGGGCGTCCGCCTCGACCCCCAGGCTCAGGGCGATGCCGGAGTGGGGCCGCTCCCAGCGGAAGACTTCGGCGGAAAGGTCGCGCGGAAGGTCCGCGGCCAGCGCCACCATCAGGAGCACCATTCGATCCCCCCGGTCACTATAATCCAGACGTGCCCGATCCCCGATTCACCCTCGTGCTCGAGGAGGACGTCCAGGTCGACGCGCGTAAGTTCGGGCCGATCGTCCAGCCGGCGCTCGGCGTCACCCTGGCCGAGGCCCGCATGTCCATACGCAAGGGCCGGGGGATCTTCCTCGAAAACCTGGCCGAGGAGCACGCGACCCGGATCGCCGCCGAACTCGAGAAGGAGGGCGTCCGCGCGCTCTCGGTGAAAGCGGACGAACTCCCCGCCCTCCCCCCGCTCCGGCGCGCCTCCCATGTCGAGTACGGCGACGACCTCTTCACGTACATCGCGGCGGGGGAGGGAGGGAAGGAGGCGCTGCCGTGGGAGGCGCTCCACGTCATCCATGTCGGCGCGGTCGCGAAGCCGCAGTACAAGGAACTCTTCCGTCACGTGCCGTTCCACATGATCCCCCCCCTCCACCTGATGGAGGGCAGCGAACGCGAGGTGGTCCGCGAGAACCTGATCCTCAGGATGGAGAACAAGCCCGAGCCGGCCGCGAGGAAGAAGGGGACGGACGACACCGTTTTCGAGGAGATCCAGTCGAAGTACGCCGGGAAGGTGAAGGTAGCCGTCGACCTGGTGACGGCGGACCTCGGGACCTGGCTGCGGGTGTCGCTGGACGGCATCAGCTACGTGAAGCGGGCCGACGCCGTCAAGATGGGCGACGCGTGGGGCTTCCAGATGTTCGTGAAGGACCTCCGGGAGAAGAGCGCCGGGGCGTTCACGCCGATGGCCTTGAAACTGCTCGAGGCCGCGGATATAAGGGAGGCCGTCTTCCCGCAGCTCGAGGAGTACAACCGCTACGTCGCGTGGGTCGCGATCAAGAGGACCTTATGGCCGACCGCCGATTCGTCGTCGCCCTCACCGGCGCCTCCGGAGCCGCCTACGGACGCCGGCTCCTCGAGTGCCTCGCCCGGACCGGAAGCACCGTCCACCTCGTCGTGAGCGACGCGGCGGCCAAGGTCTTCAACCACGAACTCTCGATCCCGCTGGACGTGAACGACGGGCCCTCGCTGCTGCGCGCGCTGCTGGGCGAGGAGCCCGCGAACGTGCAGGCGCATCACTACAAGGACTTCGAGGTCTCGATCGCCAGCGGCTCGTACCGGCACGACGGGATGGTCGTCTGCCCCTGCTCGGGCGGGACGCTCGGGCGGATCGCCTGCGGGGCGTCGTCGAACCTGATCGAGCGCGCGGCGGACGTGTGTCTCAAGGAGCGGCGGAAGCTGATCCTCGTCCCCCGCGAGACGCCGCTCTCGGAGATCCATCTCGAGAACATGCTGCGGGTGACGCGCGCGGGGGCGGTGGTGCTCCCCGCCTCCCCCGGCTTCTACAGCGGCGAGGACACGCTCGGGCGGATGGTCGACTTCATCGTCTCGCGGATCCTCGACCAGCTGGGCGTCGAAAACGCGCTCATGCAGCGCTACGGCGAGCCGGCCCGGCGGCGCCACCCGGAGGAGGAGTAGGCGACGCAGAGCGTCACTCCCCGCGCAATCCGTCGACACTTTCCGTCCGCAGGCGCGAATCTGGCCCATTTTTAATGGCACGCCGCTTGCGCTCCTCCCTCCGTGGACTGGATGCCGAACGAGCCGATCTGGAAATGGTTCTTCGGCGCCCTCGCTGTGGGGTTCCTCTGTCTGGCGGGCGCGGCGCTCGGACGCACCGTCTATACGATCCGGCAGTACGGGCTCCTGGCGTATCTCCGCAGCACCTTCCGCGTCGAGCCCGAGAACTTCCGCCTCATCGCGGTGCTCCTCCTCCTGGCCATCGCGATGATGCTGATGTACACGAGGGGAGGCGGATGATCAGAAGCGCCGGACCTTGAGGCCCAGCGCTTCGAGCTGCTCGAAGTAGCCGGGGAAACTCTTCGAGACGCACTCGGGGTCCAGGATCACGATCCCGGGAGCGGCGGCCGCCGCCACCGCGAAGCTCATCGCCATCCGGTGGTCCTTGTAGGTCTCGATCTCGGCCGCGCCCACCCGCGCGGGAGGCGAGAGCGTGAACCCGTCGTCGTGCTCATCCACCCGCGCGCCCAGCTTGCCGCACTCCTTCGCGATCGCGGCGATCCGGTCGGTCTCCTTCACCCGCAGGTTCCGCACGTTCCGCACCCGCGTCCTCCCCTTCGCGAAGAGCGCCGTGCAGGCCAGCGTCTGGACCGAATCGGGACAGTCGTTCATGTCGACGTCCATTCCCTTGAGCGGGCCGCCCGTCACCTGCACCGACTCGTCCCCCCACGTCACCCGGCAGCCCATCTCTTCGAGGATGCTCGCGAAGCGGATCTCTCCCTGATGCGAGCGCGAGCCGATCCCGGCCACCTTCGCGCGCCCCCCCGTGGCCGCCGCCATCGCGAGGAAATAGCCGGCGCTCGCGCCGTCCGACTCGATCGCGTACTCCCGAGCCGTGTAGCGTGCACCCTTCCCGATCCGGAACCGGCGGTACCCCTCGCGATCCACCCGGACGCCGAGATCCCGCATGACATCGAGCGTGATCTCGATGTAGGGCTTGGAGGCGACCTCCCCTTCGACCTCGATCTCGACCGGTCCGGCCGCACCGGGGCTCGAGAGGAGGAGCGACGAGACGAACTGGCTCGAGGTGTCGCCCTTCACGATCGTCCGTCCGCCGGCGAGTCCCTTCGCATCGATCTGGAGCGGCGGGTAGCCCTCCTTCATCCCGTAGGAGATCTCCGCCCCCAGCCGGCGGAGCGCGTCCACGAGCCCGCCGATCGGGCGCTCGCGCATCCGCTCGTCGCCGTCGAGGACATACCGGCCGCGGCCGAGGCAGGCGAAGGAGCTGAAGAACCGCAGCGCCGTGCCCGCGTTCCCCATGAAGAGCGGCCGATCGGTCGCGCCCAGCGGTCCGCCCCGGACGACGAAGACGTTCTCCCTCTCGAGCGTCTCGACCCCGATCCCCACCTGGTTGAGCGCGGCCGAGAGCGTGCGGGAATCGTCGGAGAACGAGGCGTTCGTCAGGCGCGTCGTCCCCTCCGCGAGCGCCGCGGCGACGAGCGCGCGGTTGGTCAGGCTCTTCGAGCCCTGCACCGCGACGTCGAGGTTCAGCGGCCCTCCGGGCTCGATCGCGATCTTCATCGGGAGCCGACTATAGCAAACATTCCCCGCCCCGCGGACGCTCAATTGACGGGATGCTGCGGGTGCGCTAGAGTGAGGTCCCGATGATGATGCTGCTGGCGGCGATCCTGGCGCTGATCCAGGACCCTTCCTACGACACCCTGACCCTCGACACGGGGCCGCGCGCGGACAAGATCCTCGCGCGGGACCTGGACGGCGACGGCTTCCCCGACCTGGTCGTCCAGAGCGGACGCGACCTCCAGATCTTCCTCTTCCAGAAAGGCCAGGGATTCGACCCCAAGCCGAAGCAGACGGTCCGGCTCGACCCGACCGTCTTCCTCTGGACCTTCGGATCGCTCGACGGAGAGAAGCGGCCCGCGCTCTTCAGCTCCGGCTCGCGGGCCGTGCAGGTCCACGTCTTCGACGGGAAGAACTTCGCGGAACCCCGGGACGCGATCGTCCACCCATCGATCTTCGAGGGAACCGCCGCGGAGACCCACCCGCCCGTCCACCTCGACTTCGCGCCCGACCTCGACGCGGACGGCCGCTCGGAGGTCCTCGTCTTCCAGGAGGAGGAACTCTTCCTCATGCACGCGGAGCCCGGCGGCGGCTTCCGTTGCCGGCAGAAGTTCCCCCTCCCCGTCGACATGCTCATGGTCATCCCCTGGACCGCGCACATGAAGCTCTCGCAGTCCGCCACCGTACCGCTCCTCGCGTTCGCCGACATGACCGGCGACGGCCGGACCGACCTCGCCTACTACCGCGACGAGGGGATCGGCCTCTTCGCGCAGGACGAGAAGGGCTTCTTCAAGCCGCTCGAGAACCGCGACCTCACCGTCGAGCGCCGGAAGCGGCGCCCCAACCGCGTGATCCAGTTCGACTTCCCTCCCCGACTGGGCGATTTCAACGGCGACGGGCTCCTCGACGTGGCCGTCATCTACCCCTCGAAAGGACGCGTGGCGGTCTATTTCGGGCGCGCCGGACGGACCGACTTCACCCAGGCCGACCAGGTCATGCAGGTCGCCGACGGCTGGTCGAGCGGCGTCTACGTCGAGAACCTCTCCGGCGACAAGCGCTCCGACCTCGTCATGGGGGTGATCCGGAAGTTCGGCGTCACCGGCGGCATCGAGGCGTTCATGTCCGGGAAGGTCGGCCTCGAGCTCCACTTCTACGCGATGCAGGAGAACGGCTCCTTCACCCAGGACCCCGTCCAGGAGCTGAAATTCAAGATTCCCTACACGTTCCACGTGACGCGCGACTCGATGAACCTCGACCTCGTCTTCCGCCCCAACTTCAAGGGCGACTTCAATAAGGACGGCCTCCGCGACATGCTCCTCGTGGCGGACGAGAAGACGCTCAACATCTACCCGGGCCTGCGCGGGAAGTGCGTCTCGGAGGAGGCTTCGGGAAAGATCCTCATGAGCCCGCCCGCCGGGACGAGCCTCACCGAGCCTTTCGTCGCCGACTTCAACGGGGACGGCGTGTCGGACCTGGTGCTGCGCCACGTGATCACGCCGGAGAAGCAGGCGCTGGAGCTCAAGCTCTCGAAGTAGCCCGCCCCTTCAGCGAGTGGCGAGGATCACGTCTCCAGGCGGGTTGAGGGGATGGACCGTGATCTTCTTCAGCCCCGCCGCCGTCAGCCACTTCCGATAGTCGCTCATAAGATAGGCGTCGCCCGCCCGCGTCAGGACGAGCATCGTCACTGCGAAGAGGAGCGGCTGGGCCTTCTTCGAGCGCTTCTCGTCGGGGACGAATTCCTGGATCAGCAGGCGGCCGCCCGGCTTGAGCGCCCCGGCCAGCTTCCGCGCCAGGGCCGCGCACTCCGAGGGCTCGAAGTGGTGGAAGACGTGGCTGGCGAGGACGATGTCGTACGGGCCCTCGAAGGGCGTCGTGAAGAGGTCGCCCTCGATGTAGCGGGCGGGGACCTCCACCTGCTTCCGCGTGGTCGCCAGGACGTAGGCCTGGTCGAACAGCGTGAGCTTCGCGCCGGGGATCCGTCGCGCGAACGTCGCGCCGTACGCGCCCGAGCCGCAGGCCACGTCGAGGATCTCGCAGGGCGTGGGCGCCTTCTTGAGGAGCCGGAGCATCGCCAGGGCCTTGGGGACCGCGTCCTTCACGGTCGCGCGGGCGAAGTCCTCCCAGAACGGCTGGTTGGGCGTGTGGGCGTTCTGCGCCTGGACGCTCGTCCCCGCCTTCACGGCCCCGGGCAGCTCGTAGAAGGCGTCCCAGAGCAGGCGGTGGCCGTAGAGCGGCATGAGCGGAGCCAGGGACTCGCGACTCGTACGGACCAGATAGCGCTTCGAAAGCGGCGTGAGCGCGTACCGGCTCCCCGTCTTGCGGAGGATCTTCGGCGCCGCCGCCGCCAGGGCGTCCAGGAGGATGCGCGCGGAGCGCTCCGTCCCCCCGCGGGAGGCCGCGATCGCCTCCGCGGTCCGCTTCCCTTCCGCAAGGGCGCTGAAGTAGTCCAGCTCGACCGCCGCCCGGAGCACGGCCGCCCCGCGGTAGCCCAGCAGCATCTGGAAGATCGGGTCCGGATTCACGGGATAGAGGCTATGCGACCCGTGGAAAGGCGTCAAGACAACCGACGCCACAAGACGATGAATCTCAAGGGGGTGAGAGAGGGGGGAGTCCATGCACGCCGGGCGACGAAAGTGTTCCCGCATCAAGCCCGACCTCGGGTTCGTCTGCAGCTGCACGAACGCGGAGTTCGCCGGCCACTCGGCCGACCGCACCAACCTGGCGACGCGGATCCTCGACGTGGGCCCCCGCGGGGTCTGCCAGGTCAGGACCGGACGGCTCCGCGAGCGCGTCCCGCTGATCGTCGACCTCTCCGTCCCCCGGATGCTGGCGCGCTTCAAGGCGCGCGCCGTCGTCCGCGGGTCGCAGACCCTCGAGCGCGGGGGCCGGACGGCCCGCGTCGCGGGACTCAGCTTCGACCGCGTCCTCGAATGCAGCGGAGATCGGATGTCCTTCCTCCCGGGGCGGCGCGACGCCCCTTCCCCCACCCGATGAAGCCCGAACGACGGCAGCACCCGCGGGGGAAACTGGCCTGGGGGCTCAAGGTCCGCTGCAGCAGCACCGAACTGCAGGCGCGGCAGTTCAACCACGCGGAGAGGGTCGTGGACCTCAGCCCGCGAGGGATCTGCCTGGTCACGGTGGGCCGCCTCCGCATGGGGATCCGGGTCGCCGTCGAGATCCTCTCTCCGAGCGGCCGGGTGGAATTCAGCTCCGGAGCGACCGTGGCCTGGTCGACCACGGTCGAGTCGCGCGGGCGCAGCGCCCACGTCGCGGGACTGCAGCTCGATCGGGCGCTGCCTCAGGAGCCTCGCAAGAAGCCTTCGCCCGCCCCCAAGGGACTCCTCTCCTCGCGCGCCCCCGAACCGCAGCGCGCCCACAAGCGATTCGCACCGCAGGAGGTCGAGATCGTCTGCCTCCCGCGCGGATTCCTCCGGACGATGGGCCTCGCCCGGAACACCGGCCGGCGACTGAAGGACCTGAGCCTGGGCGGCGCCCAGATCGTGTGCACCCGGAAGCTCCGGCCCGGCCAGGCGGTCGATCTCCGCCTCGAGTTCAAGCGGTCGAAGCTGACCGTCAAGGCCGAGGCGGTGGTCCGCTGGTGCCGGCGCGACACGGCGTCGCTGGAGCCGCGCTACCTGGCCGGCGTGGTCTTCAAGGGGCTTCCCGAGGGATCGGAGCGCAGCCTCCGCGCGATCGAGCGGACGTTCCTGGGCTTCTGATCACTCATCGGTGGGGCCGAGCGCGGAGTAGACGGTCTGCGCCACGGCCCCGATGGCGGCGAGGCCGCGGTCCTCCTCCGCGGAGGGGCGCTCGAGGACGTTGTCGAGAAAGACCGAGAGCACGTACGGCTGGCCCTGGACGCGCACCCACCCCACGTCGTGGCGCAGGCCCGGGAGCGAGCCCCCCTTGTGGCCGACGGGAACGACCCTGGGGACACCCGCGGCGATGCGCCCGCGCGAGGTCTTCTCCAGGGTCTCGATCATCTCGTCGCACGCGGTCGGGCTGAGGATCTCCTTCCGGCAGATCGCGAGCAGGAGCCTCCCCATCTCGCGCGCGGTCGTCCAGTTCTCCTTCCCCTCGCGGCGGGCCTCCTCGTCCATGAACGCCCTCTCGAAGCGGGTGACGTGCATCCCCAGGCGCTCGGCGCGCAGGTTCACGTTCTTCATCCCCAGCCGCCGGAGGAGCAGATTGGAGGCGGTGTTGTCGCTCTCGGCGATCATCCTCCGGATCAGCTGCCGCCAGGTCCAGGTCGATCCCGGCTTCTCGTGCTGGAGCGATCCCGCCCCGCCGACCCGGTCCTCCTCGAGGTAGGTCGTGCTGCCGCCCAGGTCGAGCGTCCCCTCGGCGGCCTGGGCGTGGGCCTCGACGAGGAGGAGGACCTTGACCGTGCTCGCCCCGGGGACCCGGCGGTCGGCTTGGACGGAGAGGAGTTCGGTCCCGTCGGTCCGCGTGAGCCAGAGGGACATCTGCGACTCGGGGGAGTGGCGCACATGGGCGAGGCGGACCTCGCGCTCGAGGCGCGACATCCGTTCGAACTCGGAAGTCGCGCATCCCGCGAGCAGGAGGGCCAGGAGATTCGCCGTGCGCATCCGGGTGAGCATACCTCAATAACTGGACGCCCGTCGAGGCCCCTTCCCCTCGCGCGGCGTATATTAGTCATATGAGGCGCGTCGTCGCGGCCCTGCTGCTGCTGGCCGCCCCTCCCGCCCTCCCCGGGCAGGACGAGGATCGCCTCTCCATCGACACCGTCAGCGAGGACTTCCAGCGCCGCTGGACCAAGGCCGAAGAGGAGAAGGACTGGCCGGAGATCCTCAAGCTCTACGAGGGGGCGATCGAGCGCTCCCCCCACCGGCTGGCCCAGCCCGACCCCGACGTGCGCCGCTGGCTCCGGATGCCCGCCGTCCTCGGCGACCGTCTGGCCACGGTCCTCCCCGAGAAGGCGCGCGAGTCGCGGGAGGTCTTGGCCCAGCAGCTGCTCGACACGCTGGCCGACCCCGACGCCCGCGCGAAGGTGATCGAGAAGTACGGGTACACCCGGGCCGGGCGGCGCGCGATCGAGCTGGCGGCGAACCAGGAGTACGACGAGGGCCAGCTCCGGGGCGCGATCCGCGGCTGGTCCCGCGCGATGGAGACGCGGCTCTCGCCCGACCTGGTCGCGCGGCTCGCCCACGCCCACGCCGCGGCGGGCGATCCGGCCGCGCTCTCGGCGCTCCGGGCCCAGGCCGAGCGCCTGGGCTGCAAGGGCCAGATCACCGTCGGCGGCCGGAAGCGGGACCTCCACGATTTCCTCGCGCTCCTCCAGTCCTCCTCCGGGGTGCCCGTCCCCGCTTCGGCCGCGCCCGCCCCGCTGCTCCGGCCCGCGCCCGCGCCGCGCCCCTCGACGGAGGTCTCGATGGGGACCTTCGAGCTCAAGGCCGACGGCGGGAGCTTCGGCCGGTCCACCGGCTCGATGCGACCCGCCTTCGCGCGCACGGAGGGCCGTGAGCGGCTGCTGATCACCAACGGCCTGCGCGTGATCGCGATCGACCCGGCGGCGGCGGAGGGCGGCTCCCTCGAGAGCGCCGTCGAATGGCGCTGGCCGACGGAGGGGAACCTCCGCTACTACATGCCCACCCTCTACGGCGGCCCCCATCCCCAGGTCGGCCTGTCGATCTCGGGGGACCGGGCGTTCGCCACGATGTTCAGCCAGCAGTCCCGCCAGGGCCAGGTGGGCCGGCGGCAGGACCGCTTCGAAGGCCCCGGCGCGATCCGCGCGCTCGACCTCGCCACCGGGAAGCTCCTCTGGGACACGGACACGATCGAGATCGAGGTGAACGGCGAAAAGAAGAAGATGGTGGAGGAGCTGCCCTTCGGGCGGCTCAACTTCTGCTTCACGGGGCCGGTCGTGCCGCGGGGCGACCGCCTGTACGCCGCCGCGATGACGGTCACGCCGGACCGCCAGAGCTACGTCGTCTGCCTCGACGCCGCGACCGGGCTCCCCCGCTGGTGCACCTGGGTCGGGACCGCGCCGGCCACCCGCGAGCGGACCTCGGTCCCGGCCTTCGCCGAGGATGACGGGGCGCTGGTCGTCTCGACCGGATTCGGCATCATCGCCTCGCTCGACTCCGGATCGGGGGCGATCGACTGGCTGGTCAAGTACTCCAGCCAGGGCAACCGGATCGCGGTCAACCCTCCCCTCTTCCACCGGAGCCTGGTCTACGTCCTCGCGCAGGACTGCGACGAGCCGCTGGTGTACGACCGCTGGACGGGCCGGGAGGCGTCGATGCCCGAGCTGAAGGGCGAGGTCCCCTGGCCGCAGGTGACGCGCCTGGTGGGCCGCGCCGGCGAGTGGCTCGTCTTCTCCGGCTTCAAGAACCAGGCGATCCATCTCTCGACGGGCGACGTGGCGCGGCTCGGGGAGTCGGAGACCCTGCGCCCCGCCCACGGGGCCCTGGTCGACGGCCTCCTCTACCTCCCGAGCCGGACCCTGCTGCAGGTGTACGACACGGCGACCTGGGAGCGGCGCGACTCCTTCCCCTGGCAGGCGGGCGACGACGCGGGCCACCTCGTAGTCTCCGGCACGCTCTGCGCCTTCATGGGGGAGAAGCTGGAGCTCTTCACGAGCCCCGCGGCGCTCAGGGAGCGCTTCGCGGCGCGAGTGGACGCGAGCCCCCCGCGCGCCGAGCCGTGCCGCCAGCTCGCCCGCATCCTGGAGGCGGCGGGACGCGCGAAGGAATCGGTCCCCTACTACCGTCGAGCCCTCGCGCTCTGGGAGAAGGACCCCGCCTGGCCCGAGCGGACCGAGGAGATGAAGAAGAAGCTCTCGGACCTCGCCGAGAAGCTCGGCGACGAGTTCCCCAAGGAGTAGCCGCCCCGATTCCGGCGGTTACATGGAGGACGGCCTCCTGTCTCGATGGGGCGGAACTCCAAAATCCCAACTCCCAAAGAAATCCCAACCTACAACTCCCAACCGATGACGCGCGAGGACGTGACCTCTTCACAACCGTCGTGGCGGACCCGCCTCCTTCCCCCCGCCCGTGATTCTTGATTCTTGATTCGTGGTTCCTCCGTGTTACCCGTGATGTTACGTTTCGTAACATTTCATGATGTGCCGCTTTAGGTCACATCACTCACCGGTTGATCCCCAAGGACTTGCGTCGCCCCCCCCTGTGGCACGCGGCTTGCTGCGACGTCTCCGTGCGGTGGGTGCTCCGGGTGGGGCGTACGCGGCCTGCCCGAGAAGCAGGAGGTCACGCGAGTGGCCGATGGGTTCGAGTCCCACACCCGCCGCCGATTGAACGGCGCGGATTGACGCCGCTGTGCGGCGGTGTTAGGTTGAGGGTCTGCTTCTCAGGCGGGCCGCTCCAGGCGGAGCAGCGAGAAAGACCCCGACGCAACGCGCCGGGGTTTTTCTGTTTCCGGTCGGAGGTGGCTCATGGAGAAGAAGACCAGCAAACCGTCCCGCGAGGAGGTCCTCCGGGAATTCGCGCCCCTGGGGAGGTACCGCGTCCGCCTGGTGCAGGATCCGCGCAAGCCGGGGACGGGGCCGATCCTGGACATCCGCGAGTACGTGAGCACCGAGAACTTCGAGGGCTTCACGCGGAGGGGCGTCCGGATCCGCGATCGGGCCGAACTGGACCTGCTCCGGGACACGCTGCTCCAGATCTTGGAACTGGGCGGGTTCGCGAAACCCGCGGCTGGAATGATGCCGGTCTCCTAACGGCGGGAGTCCGGGCCTACTTCATCATCGCCCGGACCTTGTCCAGCTGGACCTGGAGGGCGGGCTTCAGCGCCGGGTCCAACTGGATGGCCTTCGCGTAGTCGGTCACGGCGTCGGCGAAGTCCATCCGGTCGCGGTGGATGCCCGCCCGAATCGCGTACGCCCCGGCGCAGCTCGGGTCGAGCTCGAGGGCCCGCAGGAGGTCCTTGAGCGCGGCGTCGATCTTCCCGCGGGTGACGCGCCCCTGGGCGCGGGCGCAGTAGGCGCCCGACATGAAGGGCTGCACCTCGAGCTCGGGGTTGATCTGGAGCGCGCGTTCGAGGTCGGCCAGGCCGGTCTCGAACTTCTGCTTCTCGAGGTACGCCTGGCAGCGACCGAGGAGGGCGTTGGCGTAGTCGGGGTCCTGCTGGACCTCGGGGTTGACGCGGGCGGCGATCTCGAAATCGCCGACGGCGCCCGCGACGTCGCCTCGCTCCAGGCGCGCCCGCGCGCGGTCGCCGAAGGCGACCATGAGCGTGGGGTCGACGTCCAGCTCGGGCTGGAGCTTGAGGGCGATCTCGATGTCGCCCGCGGCGCGCTCCATCTCGCCCATCTGGAAGTAGGCGGCGGCGCGCTGTTCGCGGTGGGCGGCGTCGGTGGAGACCATGGAGATGGCGCGGGTCAGGTCCTCGACCGCTTCGCCCAACTGGCCCGCCTCCAACCGCGCGCGACCGCGGTGACCGAAGGAGGGGCCGAACACGGGGTCGATCGCGGTGTCGGGCCGGGCGACCAGGACACGGGAAAGGTCCTGGAGCGCGGCGTCGTGGGCGCCCTCGCGGGCGCGGGCGACCGCGCGGCGGAGGAGCGCCTCGACGAATGCGGGGTCGGAAGCCGCCTTCGCGTCGGCCGCCGAGGCCGCCTCGAAATCGGCGACGGCCGCGTCGACGGAGCCCTTCTCCAGGTGCCCCTTGGCGCGGCGCGTCTGGATGCCCGCCACTTCGGACTCGGACACGGCCTCGGGATTGAGCCCCTGGGCGGTGCGGTAGTCCTCGAGCGCGGTGTCCAGATCGCCGGCCTGGGCGTTCTTGCGGGCGCGATGGAGGTAGGCCTCGGCGTATCGGGGATCGACCGGATAGTCCCGCTCCACGGTCAACGCCTTCTGGAGGTTGGTGATGGCGCCGGGATAGTCCTGCTTGCGGAGCGCGATGATGCCGAGGTCGTGGTAGGGCGACGCCTGGTTCGGGTCCAGGCGGAGCGAGGAATTGAGATCGTCCATCGCCCGGCCAAAGTTGCCCTTGCTGAGATGGACCTGGGCGCGCGTGGCAAGGGCGTCGGCGTTCTCGGCATCGAGCTCCAGGGCCTGGTTGAGATCCGCCAGCGCGTGGTCGTAGTCCTTGCGTCGGACGCGAATCTCGCCGCGGAGGGCGAGGGCCTTCCCGTGGTCGGGCTTGCGCTCCAGGGCCTTGTCGAGGTAGCCGAGCGCGCCCTCGAGGTCCTTGAGCTCGGTGAGCGCGAAGGCGCAGTAGAAGCAGGCCTCGGCATTCCCCTGCTCGTGCGGGATGCAGCGCTTGAAGTCGGCCACGGCCTCCTTGAACTTCCGGTAGGCCATGTAGGCGCAGCCGCGGTAGAAGAGCGCCTTGTACTCGCCGGGGACGAGTTTGAGGGCCTGGTTGAAGTCGAAGAGGGCGTTGTCGTAGCGGGCGGTGCGATGAAGGAGGATGCCGCGCTCGACGAAGGCCTGGGTGTAGTCGGGGAACTGCTGGATGAGTTCGGTCCACTGGGGGATGCCGAGATTGCC
>CAZSCC010000646.1:0-3390 GCA_964604905.1 uncultured Planctomycetales bacterium | reverse complement strand
CGCTCCTGGTCACCCTCCACGGGGCGAACGGGAGCGCCGACTGGATCCGAACCTGGCTGCGCTGCGCCGGCGCGCGCGAGAGGTTCGTCCTCGTCGCGCCCTCCACGACGCGCCATACGTGGTCCGCCCGGCAGGGCCATTCCCGCGTCCTGACGGCGATCCGGGAGGTCTCCGACGAGCTCCACATCGACCCGGACCGCGTCTATCTGGACGGCATGTCCATGGGCGGCGGGGGCGCGTTCCGCCTTGCCGAGCACCACCCCGACCGCTGGGCCGCGATCGGGCCGCGCTGCAACGTCCCCGACGTCCGGCAGAAGAAGGATCAGACCTACGTCACGATGCTCCCCGAGAACTTCCGGAACGTCCCCGTCTACTGGGTCGTCGGGGCGAAGGACGAGAAGATCCCCGTCGAGATGGCCCGCGCCGCGAAGACCGCGATCGAAGCCGCGAAGGGCGAGCTCGTCTACCGCGAGTTCCCCGACGGCGGCCACGACTGGAGCCTCGAAATGGACGACGCCGTCCTCGAGTGGTACGAGAAGCACCGCCGCGCGACCTATCCCGAGGAGATCGCGTGGAAGAGCTACGAGAAAATCTTTGCTCGGGCGTACTGGGTGGAGGTCGTGAAGCGCAGCGACCCGGCCCCGCTCATCATGGTCCACCTCGACATGCAGGGGAGGGAGTCGGAGCGGCGCACCGAGCTCCGGCCGCCCGCGATCGTCCGCGCGAAGCGGAGCGGAAACGCGATCGAGATCGCAACCGAGGAGGTCCGCGAGCTCCGCATCTACCTGGACGACGCCCTGGTCGACCTCGCCCGACCGGTGACGATCACGGTCAACGGGAGGAAGTTGCACGACGGCCTCGTGAAGCGCTCGGTCGACGTCCTGATCGAGGAGGCGCGTAAGAGGCGTGACCCTTCGATGACGTTCTCGGCTATAGTAGACGTGAAGCTCAAGTGAACGCCCTCGTCGTCGCCGTCCTGCTCCTGGCCCAGAAGCCCCCACCGGCCGGCTCGGTGCTCGAGGTGGACCGCCTGATCGCGCTCGGCCAGGTCAAGTACCAGAAGGGCGACTATGCGGGCGGGATGGGCGACTTCAACCGCGCCCTCCAGCTCGACCCGAAGAACGCCAAGGCCTTCTCCAATCGCGGCCTCTGCCAGGCGGGGCTCCGCCAGTTCGACAAGGCGCTCAGCGACTTCACGAAGGCGATCGAGCTCGATCCGCGCCACACCTACGCCTACATCGGCCGGGGCGACATCCACCTCGCGCGCCGGGAGTACGACGACGCGATCACCGCCTACACGAAGGCGATCGAGACCAACCCGCTCCATCCCGCCGCCCACGCGTTCCGCGGCCTCGCCTGGATCGCGAAGGGGGAGTACGCTCAGGCCCGCAGCGACCTCGAGCGGACGGTCTCTCTCCTCAAGGCCCCCAAGGACGCCCCCGAGTTCTTCCAGCGCGGCGCGGCCAAGCACTGGACCCACGACTTCGCCGGCGCCGAGGCGGATCTCACCCGGGCGGTCTCCGTCCACCCGGCCAACGCGGCCTATCTCTACCACCGCGGGCGCAACCGGACCCTCATGGGGAAGTTGAAGGAGGCGCAGGACGACCTGAAGAAGGCCGTGGGCGTCGACCCGAAGGACGGTCTGATCGGCCTCACCCTCGGCGACGCCTATTACCTCGACGGCGCCTGGTTCGAGGCGATCCGGGCCTACAAGAAGGCCGGCGAGATCGACTCCACGGTCGAGGACGCGGGCCGCCTCCGCTCGTGGAGGGCGCAGACCCGCGCGGGCGAGAAGGACGCGGCCATCGCGGACCTCCAGGACTGGCTGAAAAAGAGGAAGGCCCCCGCCGAGGACGGCGAGTTCAAGCGGGTCTCCTCCTTCTTCGTCGGGACCTCCACGGAGGAGCTCTTCCTGCAGGGGATCGACGGCGGCGACGGGCGGCGCATCCTCGAGCTCCGCTGCCGGATGTACTACGACGCGGGAGTCAAGCGGCTGATCGCCGGCGACCCGGCGACCGCCAAGGATTACTTCAAGAAGGCCGTCGAGACCGACGTGAAGGACCAGATCGCCCACGCCTTCGCCTCGGCCGAGCTCACTCCCAAAAAGTAGCTCTCGAGCTCTCAGAGGCTGCTGCAGAAACCTTTATTGGCCACAGAGACGCGGAGAAAATCCCGCTCTTGAAGTCCATGGTCGAGGGCGAAGTAAAGAAAGCCTTCGGTTTGAGAGTCTGGTCCGTGACTCTGCGGCTCTGCGGCCATGGGGTAGTGCACCCGCTTCTTTGATTTTTGTCGTCTTGGTTTCTTTCTTTCTTGGGCTCTTTGGTTCTCGGGTTCTTATCTCCCTATCTCCCTATCTCCCTATCTCCTTATCTCCTTATCTCCTTAGTAGATCCGCTTCCCCAGCGCCGAGAGGATGAGCTCGGCGCCCAGTTCGCCGGTGGTGTTCCGGTTGTCGAGGATCGGGTTGATCTCCACCATGTCGAGCGACGTGAGCAGCTTCGAGTCGGCCACGATCTCGAGGCAGAGGTGCGCCTCGCGGTAGGTAAGGCCGCCCTTCTTCGGCGTGCCGACCCCCAGCGCCTCGCTCGGGTCGATCGCGTCCACGTCGAAGCTCACGTGGATCCCCGCCGTGCCGCGCGACGCGCGCTCCATCGCCTCGTCGATCACGTGCGAGACGCCGTGCCGGTCGATGTCCTTCATCGTGAAGACGTGCACGCCGCTGTCGGCGATCAGCTTCTTCTCGCGCTCGTCGAGGTCGCGGATGCCGATCAGGCAGGTGTTCGAGGCGTGGACCTTGGGCTTGAAGCCGCCGATCGTGGCGAGCGCCTCGTCGCCCATGCCGAGGACGTGGGCGAGCGGCATGCCGTGGACGTTCCCGCTGTTGCTCGACTCGGGCGTGTTCATGTCGCCGTGGGCGTCGAACCAGAGGAGGCCGACGCGCTCGCTCTTCTCGCGGTGGTGGCGGGCGACGCCGGCGATCGACCCCATCGCCAGCGAATGGTCGCCGCCCAGCGTGACGGGGACGCGGCCCTCCTTCATCGCGGCGTGCACCCGGTCGCAGAGTCGGCGGCAGACGTCGGCGATGTCCTCCGCGAACTTCTTCTTCACGTCGCCGACGTGGGTCTCCTCGGGGAGCGGGACGTCGACGTCGCCGGTGTCGACGACGTCGTAGCCCAGCATCTTGAGGCGCGTCGCCAGGTGGGTGAGCCGGAGCGCGCTCGGCCCCATGTCGACGCCGCGCCGGTTGCCGCCCAGGTCGAGCGGAACGCCGATGATCGCGACCTTGCCCATCGCCCCGATTATACGCTATTGGTCGAGCGGCGGCACCCTCCAGGGCGTCTGCATGATCAGCGCAGCCATCGCCGTGACGTAGACCTGCCCCCTGCCCGG
>CAZSCC010000645.1:0-6298 GCA_964604905.1 uncultured Planctomycetales bacterium | reverse complement strand
AGATGGCCTCGCGCCTCTCCTACTTCCTGTGGTCCTCGATGCCCGACGACGAACTCCTCCGCCTCGCCGCGGAGAAGAAGCTCCACGATCCGAAGACCCTCGAGGCCCAGGTGAAGCGGATGATCCGCGACCCGAAGGCGCGGGCGCTCGCGGAGGGCTTCGCCGGACAGTGGCTGGGCGTGGACGACCTCCGGACCGTCGCCCAGCCCGACCCCCGACGCTACCCGAACTTCACGCCCGAACTCCGCGACGCGATGGTCGCGGAGGGGATCGAGGTCTTCCTCCATCTCCTGCGGGACGACGCGAGCCTGCTCGATCTCATCGACTGCGGCTACACCTTCGTCAACGAGGACCTCGCGAAGCACTACAAGATCGCCGACGTGAAGGGCAAGGAGATGCGGCGGGTCGAGCTGAAGGACGCGACGCGCGGCGGCGTCCTCACGATGGCGGGCGTCCTCACGATCACCTCCTACCCGCAGCGGACCAGCCCCGTGCTGCGCGGCAAGTGGGTCCTCGAGGAACTCTTCGGCACGCCGGCCCCGCCGCCCCCCATGAACGTGGGCCTCCTGGGCTCCAGCGACCGGCCGGAGAAGGGGCTCACGTTCCGCCAGCGGCTCGAGGCCCACCGCCAGAAGCCTGCCTGCGTCGCGTGCCACAAGAAGATGGACCCCGTGGGCTTCGGCCTCGAGAACTTCGACGGGACCGGCGCGTGGCGGTCCGAGATTGGCGGCCAGCCGGTCGACGCCTCGGGCGTCCTGGCGAGCGGCGAGAAGTTCAGCGGGCCGGTCGAGCTCAAGAAGATCCTCCTCCGGCAGAAGGACCTGTTCGTCCACCATCTCTCGGAGAAGATGCTCTCCTACGCGCTCGGGCGCGGGGTCGAATCGTACGACGCCCCGGCCGTGAAGAAACTGACCGACGCCCTGGCGGGTAAGGAATATAAGAGCCTTACGCTGATCACGGGCATCGTGACGGGGTATCCTTTCCAGTACAGGCGCAATCAACCCGTACAGGGGGCGAAATGAGCCGGACGATCTCGAGGCGGACCCTCCTCAAGGGCGCAGGCGCGGCCGTGGGCCTGCCGCTTCTGGAAGCGATGGGCGCGCCGCTCCTGGCTCAATCGAAGCCCGTCCGGATGGCCTTCCTCTACATGGCCAACGGCGTCCACCCGAGCGCCTGGACCCCCAAGGAGACCGGAAAGGATTTCCAGCTCACCCCGGTCCTTGAGCCGCTCGCGAAGGTGCGCGAAGACCTGCTCGTCCTCACCGAGCTGTGGAACGCGGCCTCCAATTCCGGCGACGGCCATTACGTCAAAACCGGCGGCTGGCTGACCGGCACCACGATCACGAAGACCACCGGCAGCGACCTTCGCTCGGGCGGCGTCTCCATGGACCAGCTGGCCGCGCAGAAGGTGGGCAACCTGACGCCCCTCCCCTCACTCGAGCTCGGCATCGAACCGGTCACGACGGGCGTCGACACCAACGTCGGCTACACGCGGCTCTACGGGAGCCATATCTCCTGGAGCACGCCGACCACGCCGGTCGCCAAGGAGATCAATCCGAAGCTCGCCTTCGACCGCCTCTTCCGCCGCGACCCGAACGCGAAGAAGACGTCGGAGACGGACAAGAGCGTCCTCGACCTCGTCCTCGAGGACTCGAAGGGCCTCTCGGCGAAGGTCGGGACGGCCGACCGCCGCAAGCTCGACGAGTACTTCGAGTCGGTCCGCGCGGTCGAGAAGCGGATCGAGTTCGACGCCAAGCGCCGCAAGGAGGAGCTCGACGGCGATCCCGAGTCGCGGAAGGCGATCGACGCCCTGGGCGGCCGGCTGGCGGACGCCTACAAGGACCCCGCGAAGCTGCGCGAGCGCGGGGTGGACCACACGGGCCACGTCCGCCTGATGCTCGACCTCATGGTGCTCGCCTTCCAGACCGACACGACGCGGATCGCGACGTTCATGTTCGCCAACGCGGTGAGCGGCAAGAACTTCTCGTTCCTGGAGGGCGTGAGCGGCGGCCACCACCAGATCTCGCACCACGAGAACAACCCCGCCAAGATGGAGGAGTACCGGAAGATCGGGATCTGGCACGTCGCGCAGTACGCCTACATGCTCGAGAAGCTGAAGGCGATCAAGGAAGGCGACGGGACGCTGCTGGACCATTCCATGATCGTCTTCGGCGCGGGGATCCGCGACGGCAACGCCCACAGCCCGGTCAATCTGCCGATCGTGCTGGCCGGCAAGGCGGGCGGGACGCTCGCGACGGGCCGCCACCTGGTGTTCGAGAAGAAGACCCCCCTCTGCAACCTCTACCGCTCGATGCTCAAGCGGATGGGCTGTCCGGTCGACTCCTTCGGCGACTCGAAGGGCGAACTCCCCGGCCTCGAGGGCTGATGCCGGCTGGCGTAAACCTGCCAGGCGGTTTTACGCCACCCGGGTGGCGCAAAACCGCCTGGCAGGTTTACGCCAGCCCATGCTAGCATAGGCACCCCATGAGAGCCGCCCTCGCCCTCCTCTTGCTGGGATGCGCGTCCGTCCCCGACCTCAAGCCCCTCGAGGTCCGCGAGCGGTGGGTCTATTGGCCCCTCAACCTCCGCGAGGAGAAGAACGTCGGGAAGCTCCTCGGGGTCATGAAGCGGGCGGCGAAGGCCGGGTACACCACGATCCTCCTTGAGGACCCGAACTTCGGGAAGCTCCCCCTCATGGACGCCGCCTACTTCGCCACTCTCGAGCGGATCAAGGCGGCCGCCCGGGAGGCGCGGCTCGACCTCGTCCCCGCGCTCTTCCAGATCGGCCACTCCGAGAACCTCCTCGCCCAGGACCCCAATCTCGCCGAGGGACTCCCCGTCAAGGACGCCCTCTTCGTGATCAACGGGGGCGTGGCGCGGATCGAGGCCGACCCGGCCGTCTCGTTCCGCCCTCGCTGGGACCATAAGGACGACACGGTCGCCGACGACTGGACGATCCGCGACCCGCGCGGCCGACTCGCCCGCGTCTGGCAGAAGGTCCGGGTCCGCCCCTTCCGGCAGTACCGCGTCTCGGTGCGGATCCGCACGCGCGACTTCAAGGGGCTGCCCAAAGTCGTCGTCTTCGGCGGCGGCCGGATGCTCAACTACGACCCGCGCGGGCCGAAGCCCACCCAGGACTGGACCGAGCAGAGCGCCGTCTTCAACTCGCTGGAAAGCAGCGAGGTGCGCGTCGCCTTCGGCGCGTGGGACGGCGAGACGGGCGAGACGCAGTTCGCCGACCCGAGGATCGAGGAGATCGGCCTGGTCAACGTCCTCCGCCGCGAGGGCGCGCCGCTCGAGGTGCGGACCGACGACGGCCGCGCGCTCGTCGAGGGCCGCGACTTCGAGCCGGTCGCCGACCCGCGGCTCGGCGGCTTCACCGAATGGCACGAGCCGCCCGCGATCCGGACGAAGCTCCCCGACGGCACGCGCCTCCGCGTTTCGTACTATCACCCCCTCACGTTTCCCGACGGCGGACAGATGATGATCTGCCCCTCCGAGCCGAAGACCGTCGAACTCCTCCGCGATCAGGCCCGCCGCCTTCACTCGATCTTCCGCGCGAAGGCGTATTTCATGTCGCACGACGAGATGCGCGTCTGCAACTGGGACCTCTCGTGCGCGCGGCGCGGTCTGGCCGCGGGGCAGATCTTCGCCGACAACGCCCGCACCTGCATCCGGATCCTCCGCGAGATCAGCCCGTCGAGCGAGATCTACGTCTGGAGCGACATGTGGGACCCCGTCCACAACGCCCATGACGACTACTACCTCGCGCGGGGCGGGATGGCCGGGACCTGGGAAGGGCTCGACCCGTCGGTCATCGTGGCCACGTGGTTCTTCGACCGGCGCGACGAGAGCCTCGCGTGGTTCTCGAGCCGCGGCCACCGGACGCTCATCGCCGGCTACTACGACCAGAAGCCCGAGCGCGCCCGCGACTGGCTGGAGTCGGCGCGGCGGTCGAAGGGAACGATCGGCATCATGTATACGAGCTGGTATGACCGCTACGACGATCTCGAGACCTTCGCGGGCCACGTTGAACCCTACCGCTAGACGCTCCATCCTGAACGTCGCCACCGGCCGCTACGCGCCGCTCCAGGAGCGGCTCGTCCGGAGCCTGGGCGACGCCGGCTACCGGGACGGACTGATCACGTGGACGGAGCTCCCGCCCGGCTGCCCGACCCACGCGGAGACCCCTTATGCCTTCAAGCTCTTCGCGATCCGCGAGGCGGAGTGGCAGGGCTTCAGGAGCGTGCTCTGGCTCGACGCCCCATGCCGGGCCGTGGCGCCCCTCGAGCCCGCCTTCGAGCGCATCGAGAAGGACGGCCACCTTTTCGTCACCGGCGGCGAGCGGCTCGGAAACTGGGCGAGCGACGCCTGCCTCGACGCGTTCGGCCTTACCCGCGACGAGGCGATGGGCCTCCCGCTCCTGAACGGCACCTTCATCGGGCTCACGCTGCCGTCCCCCTGGCTCGACGAGCTCCAGCGCCGCCTCGACCTCCTCCGCGGCCCGTGGCTGAGCGAGCACGCCCCGGCCGAAGTTCGCGCGCGGAAGCCCGCCCGGGCGATCGGCTTCGTGTCGCGGGACCCGCGTGCCTGGGGCCACCGCCACGACGAGGCGGTCGGGAGCTGCATCGCCCACCGTCTCGGGATGGCGGTCTCGCCTCAGGAGGGTCTCTTCAACTCGGAGGGCGCTCCGATCCGGAGCGACATGCCTTGATCCTGGCTCTTGCCGTCCTAGCGCTCTCCTCCGACTCCTACGTCTCCTCGACGGGCAACGACGCGAACGACGGGACGTCGCCCGAGACCGCCTGGAGGACGTTCGCCCGCGCCAACGCCCGGACCTTCAAGCGCGGGGAGACGCTCTACATCGAGAGCGGCAAGACCTTTTCCGGCCCGCTCAGCTTCGACAAGGACGACGTGGTCTCCGTCCTCAACTACGGCGAGGGCAGGCCCTTGATCGACGGAGCTGCGGGAGATGGGATCGTCCTGGACCGCTGCGAGAGCGCCTCGATCCGGAACGTCGCCGTGGTCGGGGCCGGCCGGAAGACCGGGAACAAGCAGGGCGTGGGGGTGCGCATCACCGGTGCGAAGAACGTCCGTCTCGAAGGGATCGAGGCCAGCGGATTCCAGCGGGCCGGAGTGGAGTTCCGGGGCTGCACGGGGATCACCCTCCGCCAGGTCCACGCCCACGACAACGGCTACGCGGGGATCTCCTCCGAGTCGCCCCGGTCGCGGAACGTCCGCATCGAGCAGTGCCGCGCCATCGACAATGCCGGAGATCCGACGATCCTCGACAACCACAGCGGGAGCGGGATCGTCCTCTTCGACGTGGAGGACGCGATCGTCACGCACTGCGAGGCGGCGGGGAACGGCGCCGAGATGCCCCGCAAGGGGAACGGGCCCGTCGGCATCTGGTGCGCCAACCGCTCGACCCGGGTGACGATCCAGCACTGCATCTCCCACCACAACAAGAGCCCGGGCGCGGACGGAGGCGGGTTCGACTTCGACGGCGGGGTCACCGACTCGGTGATGCAGTTCAACTACTCGTACGAGAACAAGGGCTGGGGCTACCTGCTCTACGAATACGGGAGCGACTCGCCGTTCGCAAACAACGTCGTGCGCTACTGCGTCAGCGAGAACGACGGCGACGCCGGGATCGGCATCGGCGAACAGGCGAAGCACGGATTCTCCGACTGCCGGATCCACAACAACGTGGTCGTCAACGACCGCGGCAAGCCCGGCGTCCACTTCTTCCAGGGGACGCCCAAGAACTTCTCCTTCCACAACAACCTCTTCCTGACGAAGGGCGCCCCGCAGGTGAAGAACGCCGCGAAGGGGCGGTTCATCGCGAACGGCTACCAGTCGATCGGGGGCGGCTTCTCCGTCGACGAATTCACCGACTTCGAGAAGTGGCGGAAGGAGACCGGCCAGGAGACGCTCGGCGGCCGCCTCTACGGCCTCAACGCCGATCCCGGACTCACCGGGCCCTTCGCGGGAAAGCTGACCGATCCCGCGCGGCTGAAGTTCCTCGACGCCTACAAGCTCCGCGCCGGCTCTCCCGCGCGGGAGTCGGGGATGAACCTCCAGTCCATGGTCGGCATCGACCCCGGCAAGGAAGACTTTTTCGGGACCCGCCTGCCGGTCGGCCCCGGGCACGCGATGGGCATCCAGGAGTTCGGCCGCTAGCTAGATCGTGTTGATTAACGCGGGCAAGAGCGTTGCCGACAGGAGATTTCGTATTCGCACGGATCGCTCGGAAGCCTTTGCGGGACCCGGGAGCCCGATTTCGAGCCCAAAGGGC
>CAZSCC010000644.1:0-7308 GCA_964604905.1 uncultured Planctomycetales bacterium | reverse complement strand
AGCTCGCGCGCCGCGAGCTGATGATCGAGCCAGTCGACGGTGCGATTCTGCAGGTAAGCGAGCGGGTCGTGGCGCGCGGTGCCGGGCAGCTCGTGCTCGCACAGCACGACTTGCTTCTTCCAGGCGTTCAAGTGATCCGCGGGCTTGGCCGAAGGCTTGCCGCCGATCCAATCGCCGCGCTCCATCGTCTGCCCGCCGTAGCCCCAGCCCGAGACGCCCTTGGAGTTGACGACCTGGCCCTTGACGTGGAAGCCGGCGATCAGGAAGTTGTAGCCCTCGTCCTTCAGGTACTGGAAGAGGTCGCGCGTGTTCTGGCCCATCAGGATCGCGTGCGACGGATCATAGTGGATCCGGAAGGCATCGCCGACCTTGTGCTTCTCGGCGATCTTGTGGAGCCGGATCCACATGCCGGGGGTGTAGGCGATGTTGTTGTGCCAGTGGTCCGTCGTGTTCCAGCCGGGCATCGGGCACTGCTCGACCCGATACTCGAGGCCGCGGTCCTTCGCCGCCTTGAGCAGCGGCACGAAGAGCTTCTCGAACGCCTCGAGGTTCTGGTCCATGTCGAGCTCGACGTCGCGGCCGACGAAGCCGCAGACCGCCTTGACGCCGAGGGCGACCGCGGCGTCCATCAGCTTCACCATCCAGTCGTGCTTGATCTTGCGGACCTTCTCGTCGCCGATCAGCATGTTGTCGAAGTAGCCGATGTCCGAGAAGGTCACGCCGTGGGCCTTGAGGGCCGACTCGATCCGCTTGGCGCGGCTCTTGTCGAACGGCTTGAGCACGTTCAGGTGGTCGGCGACGGGGTCGAGCATCGCCTCGGGAGGGACGTCCGCGAGCTCGGCGGGCAGCGCGGAGGACATCTGGAGCCGCTTAACGCCGATCTGGGGCGCGAACGCGATCCACTCCTCCACCGCGAGGTCGGGATCCTTCTTCCGCTTGTCGCGCGGGGTCAGCTCCTGAAGGGCGGCCGTCAGGACGCTCAGCTGCATGTACTCGGGCTTGAAGTCGATTCCCATGGCTTCCTCTCTAATATCTGATGTCGATGTGTTTCCGGTCCGCGGCGCTCTTCAGGATCGCGTCGCAGATGACGGCGCAGCGGTAGCCGTCCTCGAACGTCGCGCCGTAGGGCGCCACGTCCTTGTTGTTCGCGACGCAGTCGAGCAGGTGGTTGATCTCGTGGATCATCGCGTGCTCCCAGCCGATGATGTGGCCGTGGGGCCACCAGTTCGACATGAAGGGGTGGTAGCTCTCGGAGACCAGGACCTTGTGGAAGCCCTGGGTCTCCTTCGGGTCCTCGCCGACCCAGAAGACCTCCATCTCGTTGAGGTTCTCGAGGTTGAACTTGATCGCGCCCTTTTCGCCGCTGATTTCGAAGCTGCCGAAGTTTTTCCGGCCCGCGGCGAAGCGGGTGGCCTCGAGGGTCCCGATCGCGCCGCCCTCGAACTCGATGAGGGAGACGACGCTGTCGTCGATGTCGACCTTTCCCATCGTCTTCGGATCGTCGGGCATCGGGCGCTCCGTCGTAAACGTCCGCTCGAGGCCCGAGACGGCCTTGATTTCGCCGACGAGGAAGCGGGCCAGGTCGATGAGGTGCGCCGCCAGGTCGCCGAGGGCGCCGGAGCCGGCCTCGGCCTTGTGGTAGCGCCAGATGCGCGGCACGCCGTAGTTCGGCATGCCCCACTCCTGGAGGTAGACCGCGCGGTAGGTGTAGATCCTCCCCAGCTTCCCCGCCTTGATGAGATCATAGGCCTGGCGGATCGCCGGGAGGAAGCGGTAGTTGTAGGCGCACTGGTGCTTGACCTTGGCCTTCTTGACCGCGTCGAGCATCGTCTTCGCCTCTTCGGCGGTCCGGGCGAGCGGCTTCTCGCAGAAGATGTGCTTCCCGGCCTTCACGGCCTCGATCGAGGGAACGGCGTGGGTGTCGTTGGGGGTCCCGTTGTCGACGATCTGGACTTCCTTGTCCTCGAACATCTTGTGGTAGTCTGTGTAGTGCTTCCGGTAGCCGTAGCGCTTCTGCGCCTCCTGGACCTTCTCCTTGTTGCGGCCGCAGATGGCCACGAGGTCGGGGACCGCGACCGGGGGGTACATCATGTAGGGGATCTTCTTATAGGCGTTCGAGTGGGCCTTGCCCATGAACGCGTAGCCCAGCATGCCGATGCCGACGTGGGGGGCCTCTTGGGTGGCCTTGGCGTCGGCCATCTCGTTGAACCCGCCGCTCTTGCTCATCGCGCCTCCGAAATCAGCCGCAGAGGCGCCGAGTCACGGAGAAGATTCCAGGTTCTTCCCTGTGCCTCTGTGTCTCTGCGGCTGTCCTTTTAGTATTTCTGGAACGCCGAGTCGAACGCCGCACCCGCCGGGGAGAAATTGAACCGGCGGACCGTCTCGAGCGAGTCCTTGACCCCCTTGATGCGGTCCATCCCCGAGTCCTCCCACTCGATCGAGAGCGGGCCCTTGTAGCCGATGTGGTTGAGCGCGCGGACCATCTTGTCCCACGGCACGTCGCCGTAGCCGACCGTGACGAAGTCCCAGCCGCGGCGCGGGTCGCCGAAGTCGAGGTGCGAGCCCAGGATCGAGTTCCGGCCCGTCAGCTTCACCTTCGAGTCCTTCATGTGGACGTGGACGATCCGGTCGGCGAGCTCGTAGATGAACTCGGCCGGGTCCAGGAACTGGTGGGTGAAGTGGCTGGGGTCGAGGTTGACCTGGAAGGCGGGGTGGTGGTTCACCGCCTTGAGCGCGCGCTGCATCGTGTAGAGGTCGTAGGCGATCTCGGTCGGGTGGACCTCGAGGCCGAACTTGAGCCCCAGCTTCTGGTACTCGTCGAAGATCGGCGTGAAGCGTTTCGCGAAGTCCTTGTAGCCCTCCTCGATGTCCGCCTGCGAGGTGGGGGGGAAGAAGTAGAGCTTGCTCCAGACGCTGGAGCCGGTGAAGCCGTTGACGATCGAGACGCCGAGCTTCTTCGCGGCCTTGCCGGCGTCGATCAGCCACTTCTGGGCGCGCTGGCGGACGCCCTCCGGGTCGCCGTCGCCCCAGACGGCGGGGGAGACGATCCTCTTGTGGCGCGAATCGATCGGGTCGCAGACGCACTGGCCTACCAGGTGGACGTCGATGGCCCAGCACTTCATCCCGTACTTGTCGAGGGTGGCCTTGACCTCTTTCACGTAGGCGTCGTCCTTGACGGCCCGCTCGACGTCGAAGTGGCCCCAGGTGTTGAGCTCGAGGCCGTCCAGGCCCCACTCTTTCCCGTACTCGCACATCTTCTCGAGCGAGAGGTCGGCCCACTGGCCGGTGCAGAGGGTGATGGGTCGCGCCATGACTTCTCCTCCCCGACAGAGAAAGGCGAGTATAGAGGAGGGGATTCGAATGTCAAGAAAACGAGCCCGGAGCGCGGTCCTACTTGAGCTCGACCACCCAGATGTTCCGGAAGTGGACGGGGTTCCCGTGGTTTTGGAGCTGGATCGGGCCGGGGGTGTCCTCCTCCTTCTGGCCCCCGCCGGTCGACCCCTTGAGCTCGAGGTCCTTGTGGATCTCGACGCCGTTGTGGAGGACGGTGGCGCGCGCGGGGGCGGTCTTCTTGCCGTCCGCGAACTTCGCAGCGCGGAACTCGATGTCGTAGGTCTGCCACGAGAGGGGCGGGAGGCACATGTTCACGCTCGGCGCCGCCAGCGTGTAGAAGCCGCCGCACTCGTTGTTCTCGCCCTTCAGACCGAAGCTGTCGAGGACCTGGCACTCGTAGCGGTCCTGGAGGTAGACGCCGCTGTTGGCGCGCCCCTGCCCGCGGGCGCGGGGCATGAAGGGGAGGCGGAACTCGATGTGGAGCTTGAAGTCCTTGAACGCCTTCTTCGACTTGACGCCGTTGTTGAGGAGCACCTCCTCCACCAGCTTCCCGCCGCTCCACTCGTCGGCCTTCGTGCCGTCGAAGAGGACGACCGCGCCCTCCGGCGGCTTGGCGCCCTCGGTCGGGCTCTTCCGGACGACCTTCCTGAGGGTGAAGTCGCCGTCGTTTCCGCGGCCCTTCAAGACGCCGTCGGCGATCGTGCCGGCCCAGACGCCGCCGAACTTGAGGGTGGCGCCCTCGGACTTGCTCGAGGACTTCGCCTTCGTCTTCCCGTCCCATCCCGCGCCGGGGAGGCCTCCGGCGTACCAGATCGCCGAGAAGGCGCCGTCGCCGTCGGCGATCACCTGCACTCCGAGCGTGTCGCCGGCGTACTCGCCCTGGAGCTCGAAGTCGGGCCCGGCCTTCGCGGCGTCGGTGAAGGACTCGATCGGTTTCTTATCCTGAGCCTCGAGCGCGGCGAAGAGGGCGGCGAAGCAAAGGGCGATCCGGAGCGTTTTCATGTGATCCTCCTAGGGATGGTACGGGCGCCGGCGGGAGGGCGTGGCCTCAGCTCTGCTTCTTCTTCCCCTCGGCGGGCGGCGGAGGAGCGACGGGCTTCTTCTTGAATCGGTCGGGGGGCACGATCTCGAAGACCTGGTCGACCAGGTTGAGCTGGATCCCCGTGCTCCCGTAGCCGTCGAACCTCCAGCCGAACCATTGTTTGGAGAACGAGCCCTCGTACCAGCTGCCCTCGATCTTCACGCGGTAGCGCTTGCGCGAGTCGATGTGGGAGGACTCGGAGGAACTGCCGACGGGGATCTTCTTCAGCGTGGGCTTCATGTCGCGCTTTCCTTCGCGAGAAGGGGGGTCGGCCGGGGCTCCCGCTCCAAGGAGGACCGGCCTCCGGTGCGGCCGGCGGCTCTGAACGTGAAATTGCTCAACGGCTTTGATTATACCGTGGGCTCCCGCGGAGCGCCACCGTTTGTGCCCCCCCGGCGGACCCAGAGGAGGCCGCCGATCACGACCGCGGAATAGGCGAGGTCGACCGCCAGGCTCCCCCACGCATGGAGGAAGAGGTCCCTGACCGCGAAGAGGAGCGAGATCCCCCCCGCCACGATCCCCGCCCACCAGCCCCAGTTCTTCTCGCGGAGGAGCCCCGCGGCGCAGACGACCAGGAAGAGCCCGTAGAGGATGACGAAGATCGCGAAGAGGGCGGGCTTGAGGTACTGGGTGCCCACCTTCCCACCGCTCACCGGGGTCTCGTAGAACGCCGCGATCACGTTGAGGATGCCCCAGAAGACGTAGATGCAGGCGGAGAAGATGTTGAAGCCCGCGATCGCGACGACCAGGCCGCGACGGAGCGCGGGGCCGGCCCCGCTCACTTGAGCCCCTGAAGGAACGCGAGCAGGTCGCGGAACTCCTGCTCGGACAGGTTCCGCTCCAGGCCCTCCGGCATGATCGACTTCTCGCCGCGCTTCAGGTCGCGGATGCGGTCGCGGCGGACGCGAGTCTCGGCCCCCGCGGCGTCCTTGAGGACCAGGGCGTCGGCATCCTGCCGCGCGATCAGGCCGCCCAGCACGTCGCCGTCCTTCGTGGCCACGATGAACGCCTCGTAGCCCTGCGCGAAAGTCGAGCTCGGGACCACGATCGATTCCAGGAGGTCGCGGCCCGAGCGGATGGCGCCGACTTTGGTCAGGTCCGGGCCGATCCGGCCGCCCTCGGTGCCGATCGCGTGGCAGGCGGAGCAGGCGACCTTCTTTCCGAAGAAGACCGCGCGGCCTCGGGTCGCGTCGCCGCCGGCCAGGAGCGGCTGGACCTTCTCGAGCCTGGCCCGCTGCTCTTCCGTTCCTTTAGCGATCGCCTCCCGGAGCGGGGTCAGGTCCGCGGAGGCCTTCTCGAGGACCGGCGCAAGCTCCTGCGGGGAGGGCCTCCATCCCGCCTTGACCGCCTCGGTCATCTCCCCGAGGAGCGCCGCGTCGGCGGGCTCGCGGAGCGCGGGGAGGAAGAGCGAGGGGGAGAGGAGCGTGTCGCCCCGCACGGCCCGCACCGCCTTCGAGACCTGCGCGCTCGAGAGATGCGCGCGGCCGAGCGTCTCCGACGCGGCGAGCCGGTCGAGCGGCGCGTCGGCGGCGAGCGTCGAGACGAGGAAATCCACCGACTCCCCCGGCAGCTTCGGACGACGGGCGACGAGCGCGCGGAGCGCGGAGAGGCGAAGGGGCCCGTCGGCCCCGGCGATCGCGGCCAGCCGGTCGTCGAAATCCGGGGTCGCCAGGACCGTGATCGTGCGGATCGCCTGGGCCCGGACGACAAGCGAGTCGTCGCCGAGCGACGCGCCCACGCCCTTGAGCCACGGCTCGGGGGTCTTCGGGAGGGACGTCTGGGCGAGGGTCTCCAGGAGCAAGACCTTCCGGTCGGCCGCGAGCTGACGGAGGCCCAGGCCCACGATATTCTGGATCCGCGTCTCCGCCTGGAAGGCGACGATGAGCGACTGGAGCGTGGCCCGTTCCTCCCCCGAGAGCGGCTCCTTGTCCAGCCATCCCTGGAGGAGCAGGTGGGCGTCCTTCGCCCACGCGGGGCGCTTCTGGAGGATGCGGAGCGCGGCCTGGCGGAGGCCGGGGTCGGCCGCGCCGGCCAGCCCGAGGACCGTCTCCGACTGCAGCCTCGGATCCTTCTGGTCGAGAAGCACGATCGCGGCCTTCCGGACGCGCGGGCTTTCGTGTTTGAGCGCGTCCTCGAGCTCGTCGAGGCGGGCGAGCGCGAAGGCGGCGTGGACCAGCTGGTGCTCGACGAACCGGTCGGTCGTCGCGGCGAGGGCCTCCCAGATCTCGGGGAGCGATCCCGGGGTGCCGCACGTCGCGAGCGCCTCGGCGGCGGCCAGCTGGATCGAGGGGTCCTTCGAGGAGAGCAGCTTCGCGAGCGCCGGAGCGAACGCCTTCTCCCCCAGCCGTCCCACGGCGCGGACGGCGACGCCGGCGTGGGGCCCCTTCATCGCGACGCTGAGGTGTTTGAACGCGTCCTCGCCCGGGACCCGGGAATGGCTCCAGACCTCTTGGCGCTCGAGGGCGGCCAGCCCGTGCTTGAGCTGTTCCCCGGCCGGGGTTTCCTTCGCCGTGCTCTTCACGCGGTAGATCCCCCCCGGGGCGCGCGAGTTGCGGATCTTTCCGGTGGGGCAGTGCTGGACGTACCACGCGCCCGTGTCGATCACGAGGAGCGAGCCGTCGGGCGCCTCCAGGACGTCGGAGGGATGGAAGTCGGGGTTCTCGCTCCAGACGAACTCGGCGTCCTGCGACGCGTACGACGCGCCGGCACGCGCGAGCACATGGCGCATCACCTTCCGCGAGTTGTGCTGGGCGCTGAAGAGGTTGCCGCGCATCGCCTCCGGGAAGCCCGTCCCCTCGTAGCGGACCAGGCCCGAGAGCGCGACCGCGGGGAAGAGGGCGAGCGGAGGGATCACGTCGCCGCTGAAGGGGTACTTCGTGCCGGTGTCGGGCACG
>CAZSCC010000643.1:0-2489 GCA_964604905.1 uncultured Planctomycetales bacterium | reverse complement strand
CCGGTCTGCCTCGACGAGTCGATCCGCTCGCACGACGACGCGCGGCGCGCGTTCGAGCTCAAGGCTTGCCGCATCATCAACATCAAGCAGGCGCGGGTCGGCGGTCCGTACAGCGCGAAGATGATCCACAACGTCGCCCGTGCCAACGGCGCTCCCGTCTGGTGCGGAGGCCTCCTCGAGACGGGCGTCGGCCGGGCCCACAACATCGCGCTGGCGACGCTCCCCAACTTCACGCTTCCGGGGGACATCTCGGCCAGCGAGCGGTACTACAAGGAGGACGTCATCGACCCGCCGGTCACGGTGACGCCGCAGGGGACCCTCATCGTGCCGCAGGGTCCGGGCATCGGGTATACTGTCGTGGAGTCCAGGCTTGCCCGGTACTGTGTTCGGCGGGAATATGTCCTGTCCTAAGTGCAACACGGCGCTCCCCGACGGGAGCTCCTTCTGCAACAAGTGCGGCGCCTCCTTGTTGGAGGCCGCCGCGCCCCTCTCCGCCCCTGCGACGACGTCGTCGGCGAACGAGCCCGAGCAGGAGCTCTGGAAGGGACGCTTCTCGGCACGCGCCCACGGCCACCGGTGGGTGCTCTGGGCCTTCTGGGTCTCCGCCCTCGTGGTCGTCTTCCTCAAGGTCCCTCCGTCGGGCTCGTACGCGACCTGGGTCCGCGCCTCGTTCCTGGGCGCGGCCTTCCTGCCGCTGGGAGCGATCGTCTGGAGCACCTTGATCCTCAAGCTGTCCATCCGCTACCGCCTCACCACCCATCGCCTGTTCCGGGAGAGGGGCATCCTCTCGCGGCACATCGACGAGGTCGAACTCGTGCGGGTGGACGACGTGGCGGTGCGCCAGAACCTGATCCAGCGGATCTTCAACGTCGGGATCATCACGGTGATCGCCCCGACCGATGCGACGGAGCCCACGCTGGAGCTGGTGGGGATCGAGAATCCCATCGAGGTCAAGGAGCAGATCCGCGCCCACGTCCGCCGGCGCCGCCAGGGATCGCTCCACGTGGAGAACCTGTAGTGCCGGCTCCGCGGAACCGGACGCTCCTCCTCAACGACTCCGACCGCGGCCTCTCCGCCCCTCGGCTGACGGCGCATCCCGTCGAGGGCCACCTCTATTGCGGCGACGCGCTCGAAGGCCTGCGCGTCTCGCCCCTCGCCGACCTCATCTTCGCCGACCCGCCGTACGACCGGGGGGCGGAGTGGCAGGCGGCGTGGATTACCGAGGCGGCCCGCGTGTTGCGGCCCGGTGGTTCGATCTACGTCTGCTGTGACTGGAAGCTCTCGGGCGCGATCCAGGCGATCCTCGAGCAGCGCCTCACGGTGCGCAACCGGATCACCTGGCGGCGCGAGAAGGGCCGCGGGGCGAAGCGCAACTGGAAGCAGAACATGGAGGACGTCTGGTTCGCCACGAAGGGCGACGACTACACCTTCAACCTCGTCAAGTGGAAGAAGCCGGTGATCGCGCCGTATCGCGAGGGCGGCAAGCCCAAGGACTGGGTCGAGGAGGGGGGAGAGCGCTACCGCATGACCCATCCGTCGAACATCTGGACAGACCTCTGCGTGCCCTTCTGGTCGATGCCGGAGAACACGCCCCATCCGTACCAGAAGCCCGAGAAGCTGGTCGAGCGCGTGCTGCAGGCCTCGAGCAACCCGGGGGACCTGGTGATCGACCCCTTCATGGGCTCGGGGACGACGGCGGTGGTGGCGCGCCGCCTGGGGCGCCGCTGGCTCGGCTTCGAGATCGAGCCCGACCACGTCCGCCTCGCGCTCAAGCGCCTGGCCGAGCGGCCTTGAAGATGGCCGCAGAGGCGCAGAGCAGAATCTAAATCCTAAGAAGTTCCTTCTACGCCTTCGAGCACGGAATCAAGGAATAGGATCTTCTTTGTGACTCTGTGCCTCTGCGGCTGTTTTATTCTCGAGGTTTGAAGAGCAGCGGGAGGAATTCGGCGAGGTAGCGGCGCCACACGCCCCACGCGTGGAGCCCCTCGGTCTCCCGGTACGTGTGCTTGATCCCCGCCTCCTTGAGCCACGCCTCGAACTTGCGGTTGGGCTCCAGCAGGAAGTCCTCCTTGCCGATCGCGATCCAGAGGAGGCGGAGATCGGCGTTGACCTTGGCCGCGTCGGCCATGCCCGGCACGCCCTTCTCCCAGCCGCGGGTCGAGGCGCTGAAGCCGCCCACCCACGCGAACCGGTCGACGTTCCGGAGGCCCGTACCGAGCGACTGGCCGCCGCCCATCGAGAGCCCCACGATGCCGCGGGCGTCCCGCGCCGCGTTCACGCGGTACTCCGATTCGACCAGCGGCACGACGGAGTCCAGAAGGTCGCGCTCGAACGCGCCCGCCGCCCTCGCGCGACGGGCCTCGGCTTCTTCCGCCTCCTTCGGCGGCACGTTGACGTGGCCGTCGGTCATGACGATCAGCATGGGCGCGGCCTTGCCGTCGGCGATCAGGTTGTCCGCGATCACGTGGGCCTGGCCCAGCAGGGTCCAG
>CAZSCC010000642.1:0-7988 GCA_964604905.1 uncultured Planctomycetales bacterium | reverse complement strand
GCGATTCCGTGCCGCATTTCGAGGCTGACGCCTCGAACTATTTTCCTGGGCTACCTAACTGCGGAAGTTGGGCTAGGTGGGCTGGCTCCCCGGCGCGGACGGAATCCCCGGTTCACCCACCGGCCCTGATTCCTGAGTCGCGATTCGTGATTCGTCGGCTTCGATGGCCAGCTCCCTCAGCGTGTACCGCGCCAGCATCCCGGTCGCCTGTCCCTCCGCCTCGTTGACCAGGCGGTAGAGCTCCGCGGCCGCGGGGCCCTCCGGGAGCGAGGCGGGGTCGCCGTAGCTCCGCACCGCCGCCAGCACGTCCCGCGCGGTCATCACCCCCGGATCGCGCGCCGGGACGAAGCCGGGCTCCTTGCGCCCCTGGATCGCCACCTCCCGGAGGACCTTCTGGGCCGAGAGCTCGTAGAGGACCTCGTTCACCGGGCGGATGGGGGAGTTCATCCGGGCCGCCACCTCCTCGCCCGTGGGCGGCGGCTCGCCCTTCACGAAGTCCCGGACGATCGCGACCGTGACGACGAGCGACAGGCGGTCCCGGTCGGCGGCGCTCAGCCGGAGCTGCGCGATCTCCCGCTTGTAGGTCCCCACGTGCTGGGCGGCAAACGCGACCTCGGCGCCGAAGAGGACGATGATCCAGCTGATGTAGATCCAGAGCAGGAAGATGGGGATCGCGCCCAGCGAGCCGTAGAACTTCGCGAACTTCTCGGCGGCCGCGAAGTGGGAGTTGTACCAGACGTATCCCGTCTTGAGCGCCTCCCACGCGGTGCCCGAAACGAGGGCGCCGATGAAGGCCGCGCCGGGGCGGACGCGCGTGTTGGGCATGATCATGTAGAACCCGGCGAACATGATCCACGCCATGACGAAGGGCATGAGGAAGAGCGTCGCCGCGCCGAAAAACGGGATGTGCGAGGTGAGCCACTTGGAGAGGTCGCTCGACGTCAGGTACGTCCTCATCGAAAGCGACGCCGCCAGCAGCAGCGGGCTGACGGTGAGAAACGTCCAGTAGACGGTGAACCGCCGCATCAGGGTGCGCGGGACCTTGATGCCCCAGATCTTATTGAACGCCCCTTCGATGGTGATGAGCAGCGAGAGCGAGGTGTAGAGCAGCGCGGCGAAGCCGATGACCCCGATCGCGGTCGCATTCACGTTCTTGATGAAGGCATTGAACTGGGTCACGACCTGGCCGCCCGCCTCGGGGGTCATGTTGCGGAGGATGAACTCCTGCACCTTCCCCTCCGCCGTGTCGAGCCCGCCGAATCCCTTCAGGAGGGCCAGCATGACGACCAGCAGGGGCACCATCGCGAAGGCCACCTGGTACGTGAGCGCCGCGGCCAGGAGGAAGACCTCGCTCTTGGCGAACCCCTCCACGATCAGGACGCCCATCCGCAGGAGCCGGTAGAGGGCGCGAGGGCCCCGCTCCTGGGGCGTGTGGAGCCAGAGGTCGCGATGGATGAAGGTGCGCAAGCGCGACCAGTGGCCGCGCACGCGGGTCCCGAGGTCCTTTTTCTCGTCCGCCACGGGGCTCAGTTTATCACAAAGGAGGCCGGCGCCCCGCGATTTGCTTGCTTTCCCCCCTCTGAGGGGTAGAATCACCCGCCATGGGTCAGGCCCGCGCCGATCTCTTCCAGAAGTGCCGGAACTACACCCGCCACAAGGAAGCCGAGGCCAGCGGCCTCTACCCCTACTTCAAGGCGATCGAGTCGGGCGCCGACGCCGAGGTCATGATCAAGGGCAAGCGGATGATCATGATCGGCTCGAACAACTACCTCGGCCTCACCACCCACCCCAAGGTCAAGGAAGCGGCCATCAAGGCCATCGAGAAATACGGCTCCGGCTGCACCGGGTCACGCTTCCTCAACGGCACGCTCGACATCCACGAGGAGCTGGAGCACCGCCTCGCCAAGTTCGTCCGGAAGGAGAAGGCGCTCCTCTTCTCCACCGGCTTCCAGACCAACCTGGGAACGATCTCGGTCCTGGTCGGCAAGGACGACGTCATCCTCTGCGACCGGATGAACCACGCGTCGATCATCGACGGATGCCGGCTCGCCTTCGGGCGCACGATCAAGTTCAAGCACAACGACGTCGAGGACCTCGAGCGGATCCTGAACTCCACCGATATGGAGGACATCAACGGCTCGATCCTCGTCATCACGGAAGGGGTCTTCTCGATGGAGGGCGACCTGGGCGCCCTCCAGCAGATCATCCGCCTCAAGAAACGCTACGGGTTCCGCGTCCTGCTCGACGACGCGCACGGCATCGGCTACATGGGCCCGAACGGGCGCTCGACCGCCGAGCACTTCGGCGTCGAGAAGGACACCGACCTCATCATGGGGACGTTCTCCAAGTCCTTCGCCTCCCTGGGCGGGTTCATCTCCGGCGAGGAGCAGGTGATCTACTTCATCAAGCACAACGCGCGGGCGCTCATCTTCTCCGCGTCCATGCCCCCCTCGGCGGTCGCCACCGTGCTTGCCGCGCTCGACATCATGGAGAAGGAGCCGCAGCACCGCGAGCGCCTCTGGAAGAACAGCCGGAAGATGCAGTCGGCCTACCGCGACCTGGGCTTCAACATCGGCGGCACCCAGTCCCCCGTCGTGCCGATCATCGTCGGCGATTTCGAGAAGACGCTCATCTTCTGGAAGGAACTCTTCGAGGCGGGGGTGTTCGTCAACCCGATCGTCTCCCCCGCCGTGCCGCCCGACATGTGCCTCATCCGCACGAGCTACATGGCGACCCACACCGACGAGGAGCTCGACCGGGTCATCGAAATCATGGAGAAGACCGGCAAGAAGCTCGGCGTCATCTGAGGGAGCGCGATAGATTCCAAACACTTTGAACTCTATCACGGAACCGATGGCGGAAGAAACCTGGAAGTGCCTGGCCTGCCATGAGACCGTTCCCGCCTCCGAACGCGTCTGCCCGCTGTGCAAGACCACCCGTGCCACCGCGCACCCGGCCGTCGAGGAGCCGGCCCAGTTCCTGGCCGATTCGATCGAGATCACCCTGCCCCACGTCATCCCCGAGGTCCGCTTCAGCGTTCCCACCGAGGCCGGCCCCGAGTGGTCGAGCGGCCTCCTGATCGCGGTCGCGCAGGGGCTCGCCTTCCTCTCCCCCAAGGACGGCGTCACCCCCGAGCAGTTCCTCCTCGCGATCCCCGGGGTCCCCGGCCGGATCGGTGAACGCTCGTTCTACGCCCCCCTCTCGATCATCCGCCGCCTCGTGAACCACAAGCTGACCGGCCAGTTCCTGGAAGTCGAGGGCAACAAGCTCCCGCTCCGCTTCGACGCCGCGGGCTGGAAGGCGATCGACGCCGTCTGCCTCACCCTGGGGATCGCTCGCTCATGAACCTCGTCCCCGTCACGACCGCCCGGCAGCTCGACGACTTCATCCGCCTGCCCTTCGCCCTCTACCAGGACGACCCGAACTTCGTCCCGCCCCTCATCGGCTCCGAGCGGAAGATGCTCGACCCGAAGCGGAACCCCTTCTACGACCACGCCGAGGCGGCCCACTTCCTGGCCGAGAAGGACGGCCGCCTCGTCGGCCGGATCTCCGCCATCCTGAACCGCACGCACAACGAGATCCACAACGAAAGGACCGGCTTCTGGGGCTACTTCGACTGCGAGAACGACGAGGCGACGGCGAAGGCGATCTTCGACCGCGCGGGCGCCTGGCTCAAGGACAAGGGCATGACGCGTATGCTCGGCCCCGCCAACCCCTCGCTCAACGACCCCTGCGGCCTGCTCGTCGACGGCTTCAAGTGGTCCCCCTTCGTCCTCATGACCTACAACCCCGGCTTCTACGTCCGCCTGGTCGAGTCCGCCGGCTTCACGAAAGCGATGGACCTCTGGGCCTACATCCTGCTCCACACCGAACTCGTGCGCGACAAGATCGACCGCGTGGCCAACGCGATCCAGGACCGCAAGAAGGTGACGATCCGTTTCGTCGATCTCTCCCGCTTCGAGGCCGAGTTGCGGATCATCAAGGAGATCTACAACGACGCCTGGGAGAAGAACTGGGGTTTCGTCCCGATGACGGAGGCCGAGATCCACTTCACCGCCCACGACCTGAAGTCGATCGTCCTCCCCGAACTCGCCTACATCGCGGAGGTCGGGGGCAAGCCGGTCGGCTTCGCCTTCGCCCTCCCCGACATCAACCACGCCCTCAAGAAGTGCAAGGGCTCGCTCTTCCCCTTCGGCTGGTTCTACTTCCTGAAATCCAACCTCCGCAAGATCCCCACCTGCCGCATCGTCGCGCTCGGCGTCAAGCGCGCCTACCAGCACATGGGCATCGGCACCCTCTTCTACCAGAAGTTCTTCGAGGAGGGCCTGAAGCGCGGCTACAAGGCCGGCGAACTCTCGTGGGTCCTCGAGACCAACGACCTGATGAACCGGCCGATCCAGCAGATGGGGGGGAAGCCCTACAAAACCTACCGGCTTTACGAGAGGGCTTTGTAGCGGACCGAAGGAATCACGAATCAGGGCCGCCGATCAAACCTCAGAACTGTTCCAGCTCCCTGCGAAGCGGTGGGACTATCGCGAGCAGGGGCGGGTCAAACGGGCATGAGAGGAGAGCGCGACGATGAACTGAGTCCGCTCGCAAGGAGGAAACGATGCCGACCCACTGCTTCACCCAACTCGACGTCTGAAAGAAGGCCCACCCGCTCACTCTGGCCTTCCACACGCTCACGGAGACCCTGCCCGCCCGCGAACGCTTCCATCTCGCGTCCCAGATGTGGAGGGCGGCCGTGTCGGTGCCCGCCAACATCGCCGAGGGCTACGGCCGCCGCCGCCCCGCGGACAAGGCCCGCTTCTATACGATCGCCGAGGGCTCCGCCGAGGAGCTTAAGTACTGCATGATCCTCGCCCGCGACTTGGGGTACCTCAAGGACTTCGAGGCCCTGTGGACCGCGCTTCAGGACGTGTCCCGGATGCTGCGCCGGCTCGTGGAGTGTACCTGCTCCTTCAAGTCCTGATGAAGCCGGGGGGAGCCGCCGCCCGGACCTGCTGGAGGTCGGCTATGCCAGCCTCTTGGAGTCCGCCTACCCGCGCCTCTTGATTCGTGATTCGCCCCGACTACTTGCTGTCTCCGGTCGCGACGGCGATATACGCCTTCTTCAGGAATAGCAGGGCGAAGCAGGTATCCGTCGTATCGATCCACTCTCCCCCCGCCTCCTGATTCAGCAGGATGAACAAGGCCCCGTCGTGGTACCAGTCGCGGGCGCCCAGCTTGTCCATCTTCGCCAGCATCATCGCGCGCTCGAGGCTGTAGAGGTCGTAGTAGATCGAGTGGACGTGGCCGCCGGGGCGCTCGCGCTTCGCGTCGGGGATCGGATACTGCTTCGTGAAAAGGCCCACGACCTTCTTGATCGGCTCATCGCCGAGCAGCGTCTCGGGAGCCTTGCGACGGAGAGTCGCCTTCGCGACCAGGGTGCAATACATCCCGGCCGCGCTCATCGAGCGGGTGTGGCCCTGGTTGGGGTCGTCGGGGGCGCGGCGGTAGGGCCAGCCGCCGTCCTTCAACTGGTCGGCGTGCCAGTGGTTGAGCGACTTGGCCCAGGCCGCCTCGGGCACCGGGATACCGGCATTCTGCGAGGCGCGCATCCCGAGCAGGGCGAACTGGGTGTTTGAGTTGTCCATGTCCCGGTTGGCGGGCTTCTGGTAGCCCCAGTCGCCGCTCTCGTAGCCGCCGCGGTTCGAGCGCGTCTGCGCCTCGACCAGCCACGTGGCGCACTCGCGCAGGCGCTTCGCATGGCGGTCGATCGCCGTCGCGATCTCCAGCTTCGCCGCCTTGTTCTTCTCGGCCCTGAAGGCCGGCTGCAGGAGCTCGATCGCCTCGCCGCAGGCCATCGCCTCGAGCGAGACCGTGTAGGTGTGGTTCGGGAGGGGCTCCTTCAGGAGCCAGTCGAAGCCCGCCTGCACCGACGCGTCCTTGAGCGGGACGTCGCACTTGAGGAGCGTGTAGAGCGTCAGCGCCGTCGTCCCCGGCGCGAAGCCGTCGTTCGGGTTCGATCCGCAGACGCAGTACTTCCAGGAGCCGTTCTCGAGCTGTTTGGACTTGAGCCAGGCCACGCCCTCGTCGATCGCGCGCGGCACGTCGCGGTCGACCGTCGAGGTACGGTTCCGCTCCCACCACGCCCGGTAGGACTCGAGGCGGTCCTTCACCGTGTCTCCCACCGCGCGCGCGCCCTGCCCCTGGAGCAGGATCTCGAGCGTCGGGACCGGCTCCTTCGTCTCGTCCTTCTCGTCCTTGTGCTCCGCGAGCTTGGCGAGGATCACGGCGATCAGAGTGCTCTTTTTGACGAGCGCGGGGTCGACGACCGTCTTCCGCGCCCACTCGGCGACCTCTTTCGAGGCGTGGGTCGTCATCGCGGCGACGTCCGCGTAGGCGTACGCGCCCGCCTCGAGGAGGAACCGTCCGAAGAGCGTCCGGAGCTCGTCGGAGAGCGGCTGTGACTCGAACAGCCGGCGCATCTCGGGCGCGACCTCGCGCTCCTTGGGCTCCACCCGCTTCCGGAGCGCCGCCCCGGCGTGAGGGAGGTTGGCGAGCGCGGCCCACGACGCCTCCCGGACCGGCACGAGGTTGCTCTCGGCCTGCGCGAAGATCGACGGCAGGCGCGGGCCCGGCTCCACGAGCTCGACGCCGTAGCAGGCCAGCACCTTCCGCCTCGGATTCTCAGGCTTGTCGGCCAGCCCCGCGAGCGCGGCGCGGATCTGGGGCGACTTCGCCCGCGAAAGCGAGCGCGCCGCCGCCATCGCGGTGGCGAGGTCGTCGCTCTCGAGGAGCTTCGAGAGCTCGCGGGCCGAGCCGTCCGGATCGACGCTCCCCGCCGCCTCCGCCGCCGCGCGGGGCTTCTCCCCGGCCAGCAGCTTCGGCAGTTCCTTCTTCACCGAGGCGTCACCCAGGAACGCCAGCGCGACCGGCAGGCCCTTGAGCGATTCGCGCGGGAGCTTCTGGAACTCGGCGTGCGCGGCGATCCGCACCTTGGGGTCGAGCGACGTCATGCGCTCGAACAGGTCGTCGAGCCCGGGAGGATCCTGAAGGAGCAGTAGAAGCGCGAGGGCGAGGGCCTTCATCGGAATCGGGATCGCCTCACTCCCCGTAGACCTGCAGCCCGGCCTCGGAGTTGATGTACAGCCGGCCGCGCCACCAGCAGGCCGGCATCGCCGCCCCCGCCCCGTCGTTCGCGACCAGAAGCTTCGAGTGGACCGTCCGGAGATAACCTCCGTCGGCGAGGTCGTAGACGACGGCGATCGGCGTCTCGCCCGACTGGCCGGGGATCGCGGCCCGCGGGGCGGCGAAGACGGCGAGGGAGCGCGGTTCCCAGATCACCTGCCAGGTGCCGGCCGGGGTGTTGGCGACGACCGGGGCCACCGCGTCCCAGGCGATCGCCTCCGCGGCGTCCTTCGCGGCGACCTTGATCCCGGTCAGGAAGGCGCGCGTGGGGGCGGCCTTCTCCTTGGGGACGTTGTAGACGTAGATCATCCCGTTCTCGTCGAGCAGAGGACCCGTCGCGCGGCCCACGGGGAGCGTGCGGCCGTCGGGGAGCGGGAGCTTCCGGTCCTCCTTCCCCTCGAGGTTGAAGGACCACAGGAGCGCCTCGCCCCCCGCCGCGGGGGGAGGCACCAGGAGGCAGATCCGGTCGGAGCCCGCCGCCAGCGTGCAGGCGAAGTGGGTGGGCGGCATGAACTTCGCGTTGAGCGAGACCTCGATCCGCTTGAAATCCTTCCTCGCGGGATCCATAGACTCGCTGTACAGCGATCGGTCCCTCCGGTCGTTGTTGATGTCCGCCACGTAGTACAGGATCCCTCGTTCCAGATCGACGGCGTGGGCCAGCACCTGGCCCATCAGGTTCCGCCGGTGGGCGTCCCGACCGTCCGTGGAGGGGATCGACCAGAGGACCCAGTCGCGGCTGCCCGGCCGCGAGAGACCCTGAAGGAAGACCACCTGCTCCGAGAGATACTTGTCGAAGAAGAAGATCTGCGTGTCCT
>CAZSCC010000641.1:0-11388 GCA_964604905.1 uncultured Planctomycetales bacterium | reverse complement strand
GTTCGTCGACCCCGCGATCCTCCCCTCCTATATCGGGTTCGTGTTCCACGTGGGACCGGCCGACTCGGGGATGGCCCTCGGCCTCTGCTTCGCCCGGCCGTACCACCTGAACTACTCGTTCGACCGCGTCGACGACCCCGCGCAGCAGACGTTCACCCCCGACAGCAACGTCGACCAGTCGTTCGGCCGCTTCCGGGTCGCGCTCGCCAAGGATTTCCGCCTCCGCGAGCCGGGCGAGACCGGGTTCTTCACCCACGTCTCGGTCGGCCTGGGCCTGGACGCCGGCTACGAGCGGTGGGAGTTCAAGTCCACCGCGGAGAGCGTCTCCGACAACTCCACCGCCTTCGGGTACGGCGCCGGCATCCTCGTGGGGGTCTACGACAACACCGAGGACCTCAAGGTCAACCTGGGGTTCGGGTACCAGAGCGCCGTGGAATGGAACTTCAACATCGACACCGAGATCTTCCCCGCCTTCAACATGCCCCAGCAACTGAACGTGGGGCTCACGTTCTACCTGCTCAAGGACTCGCCCCTCCGGGCGACCGTGGACTTCCAGTGGATCGAGTGGAGCAAGACCGCCGACGCGCCGACCTTCCCCGGCAAGACGGAGTTCGAGGACGCGCTCAATTACTCCGTCGGGTTCGAGTACCGGATCCCCGTGATGGAGCGCATGGCCGTCTACCCGAGGATCGGCTACCGGCGCTTCGACGCCCCGTGGGGGGACAAGAACGCCCTCCCGATGACGAGCAACTACCAGCTCGTGCTCGACACCAAGGGCGAGGCCTTCAACGTGGTGACCCTCGGCGCGGGCATCTCCTGGACGTCGGAGGACGGGAAGCTCCGGTCGGTGGACATCGCCGGCGACGCGGGGGGCGACGCCCCCAACTTCGCGCTCGGGTTCAACTATGAGTTCTAGAGCCGGAGGGACCGCCATGAAGCGAACGGCCTCGGCCCTGCGCATCCTGCTCCTGGCGGCAGGGGCGGTGGCGCTGCCCTGCTGCACCACCGACGTCGGGTCCAACCCCGAGCTCTCGCGCGTGACCGTGCGGGTCTCGGTGCTCCCCTTCGGCCAGGAGGCCAACAACGAGAGCCTCAACGCCGCGATCTCGGCCGACGGCCGGTACGTGGCGTTCGAATCGACGGCGACCAACCTGACCCCCGGGGACTCCAACACGCTCCGCGACATCTTCGTGAAGGACCGTCTGACGGGGGAGATCGAGAACCTCACGAACCTCATCTCCGGCGAATTCGGTCCCTTCCCGGAGCATAATTTCAACCCCGCCATCTCCGGGAACGGCCGGTACGTCGCCTTCGAATCGAGAGGGGCCTATGTCTTCGCCGGATTCGGGCCTCTGACCCGGAAGCTGGTCTGGGTCTACGACCGGGTGACCCGCGCCTTCCAGGGGTGTGTTGACGACCTCTTCTCCCCTCCCGACCAGGAATGCCTGGCACCCAGTCTGTCCTATGACGGCCGCTACGTCGCCTGGCGATCGACCGCTTCGAACCTTCAGTCGAGGGTGACGGGCGGGACGGCCTACGCCAATGGGGGCAACGTGTCGCAAGTGTACGTCACCGATCTCACCTTCCCCGCCGTCGGCCCGATCGTCCGGCTCGTCTCCCACGCGAGCGGCTCCATCTCCACGATCGGCGACGGGTTCTCCACCACGCCCCGGATCTCGGCGGACGGAAATTTCGTCGCGTACGCGAGCCAGTCCACGAACCTGGGCGATCCCCTGGATTCCGACCCGGACGGCGACGTCTACGTCTGCACGCTCACTTCGGCCTTGCTCCCCAACGAGGTGGTCAACATCGGGTTCAACCCCACTTCCATGATGACGGAGAAGGGAACTAGCTTCGGATTCCCTGCGCTGGCGATGTCCCCGGCCATCTCCGCGGACGGCCGCTACGTGGCGTTCTCCTCCGGCGCCGACAACTGGGGGTTCACGCCCAATCTGTACATCGCCCGGCGCGACCGGACGGCCGGTCTGATCGAGATGGCCGCCCCGGACGCGGGGACCATCAATCCCATCATCTTCGGCACCGACCGGATCGGCCTCTCGCTGGATGGCCAGGTCGTGGCCTACATGAGCGACACGGTCCAGATGGCGGTCCGGAACGTGGCGACGGGAGCCGTCGAGATGGTTTCGATCAACGTCACCGGCCAGGGGGCCAACCGGCAACCGTTCTCCCCCGCCCTCTCGGGCGACGGGCGGTGGGCGGCGTGGCACACGCTGGCCGAGAACCTGGTGGCCTCCGACATCAACGGGGTGAACGACATCTTCGTCCGCGGGCCGCTCCAATGACGGTGGCGATGTTGTTTGAACGATCCGCCTCGCGCCCGTAGAATCCCCACACTCTTACGGGAGAGGGCATGAAGACACCCGCGACCCTGCTGTTCGTCCTGGCCCTGGCCGGCGCGGCGTTCGCGCAGGACCAGCAGCTGGGCGCGCGCACCAAGGCGATGGGCGGCAGCTACACCGCGTTCGAGGACGATCCCGTCTCCGTGTGGCTCAACCCCGCGGGCATCGCGACGCAGCCGAACCAGCTGGCGATCTCGTACCAGACCTACACCACCTATCCCCTCCAGAGCGAACTGGGACCCACGAGCGTGGAGACTTCGGCCGGCCCGGTGACAACGTTCGTCGACCCGGCCTTCATCCCCTCCTACCTCGGGCTCGTCTTCCAGATCGGAACCCCCGAGGACGCGATGGCCATCGGGATCTGCTACGCCAGGCCCTACCACCTCAACTACAGCTTCGACCACGTGGAGGACCCGGCCCAGACGGTCTTCGTCCCCGACACCAACATCGAGGAATCGTTCAGCCGCTTCCGCATCGCGTTCGCGAAGGACTTCCGGATTGCGGAATTGGGGGGGACGGGCTTTCTCACCCACATCTCCGTTGGCGCCGGCGTCGATATCGGCTACGAACACTGGCAGTTCAACTCGACCACCTCGGCCAGCGACACGGCCACGGCCCCCGGGTACGGAGCCGGCGTGCTCGTCGGGGTCTACGACAACGCCGAGGACCTGAAGTTCAATCTCGGGTTGGCCTATCAAAGCGCCATCCGCTGGCACTTCAACACCGACCCGAGAATCCTCCCGGCCTTCGACATGCCCCAGCAGTTCAATGCCGGCATCACGGGCTATTACCTTCCCGGCCTCCGGCTCCGCACGACCCTGGACCTCCAGTGGGTGGAATGGAGCCAGACCGCCGAAGAGCCCACTTTCGTGGGCCAGCCCAAGTTCCGCGATGCCTTCAACTATTCCGTTGGCGTCGAATATCGCATTCCGACGACTCCGAAGGTCAACCTGTACCCGCGCGCGGGCTACCGCCGCTTCAACGCGCCCTGGGGCGACAAGGACGACCTCCCGATGACGAGCAGCTTCAAGCTGCTCCTCGACACGAAGGGCGGCCACTTCGACATCGTGACGGCGGGGTTGGGGATCTCCATCACCGACGAGCGCGGGCGGTCCTGGGTGATCGACCTGGGCGCCGATTTCGGGGGCGACGCGTTCAACATGGCGCTGGGGTTCACCTATGAGATCTAAGACGGAGGTGCCGACCGTGAGCCACCGACCGATGCTTCGGCTGCTCGCGCTCCTGGCGGGTGCGGCCCTGATGGGCGCTCAGAAATGCGACGACAACCTGGGCCAGGGGAGTCCAGGCCCCGTAAGCTTCCGGGTCTCGGTGGGAAAGAACACCGAGCCCGCGAATGATCCGAGCGACACCCCGTGGGCGTCCACCGACGGCCGCTACGTGGTGTTCGCCTCGCGCGCCGGCAACCTCGCGAAATCGGAGCCCGGCTTCAAGGAGATCTTCGTCAAGGATCGCTGGACCGGGTCGGTGGAGAACGTGTCCCACCTGTCGACCATCGTGCAGCCCACGGTACGGGCGGATTGCGAGAACCCGGTCATCTCGGGGAACGGGCGCTACGTCCTCTTCGAGACGACGGCCAATTTCAGCGGGTCCTTCGTCATCCAGACCACGAAGAACCTGTACCGCTACGATCGCGAGATGGGCAGCTTCGATCCCGTCTCCGTCCTCTGGCCGACCTCCGACATCCTCCACGCCTCGATCTCCGAGGACGGGCTGTTCGTCGCCTTCGAATCGGGCGCCGACAATATCCCGAACATCAACCCCATCCCCATCCTGACGGGCACCACACACGTTTTTGTCGCGGACTTCACGAGCGGTTCTGGGGTCCCCAGCATCACGGTCGTCACCCACGCCGATGGAAGCCTGACCACGGAAGGCAACAACAATTCCCAGCGGCCCAGGATTTCGGCCGATGGACAGTTCGTCGTCTACGAATCCAGGGCGACTAATCTCGCCCCCTCGACGACCAGCGCCCTCCGTCATATCTTCATCTCCGCCACCGACGGAGGCATGACCGAACTGGTTTCCCGCATGGACGCCGCCTTGGGGGGAGCGGAGGCGGACAACCACTCCTTCGGAGCCACGGTCTCCAGGGACGGCCGCTACGTCGCCTTCGCCTTCCAGGGAGGCAACCTCGCTCCGGCCACTTCGCTTCCCAACGCCCAGTTCCCAATCCTCCGGAGGGACCGGAATCTCCCCAGTCCGTCCAATCTCGTGATCGCCCGGGACATCTTCCTCTTTGGATTCACGACGTTCGACGGAATCCAGCCGACCATGTCCGACGACGGCCGCTTCGTGGCCTACTTCGGCACCAATGCCGCCCTCACGGATCTCGAGGTCAATGTGGCCGACGCGCAGGGAGGCGTGATCACGGCCTCCAAGGGAATCGTCCCGCCCGGCGGGACGCTCCTCGACTTCCCCAAGCCCGCGGCCCTCTCGGGGGACGGACGCTGGGTCTTCTGGGAGAGCGACTTCGAAACCGAGGTACTGGGCGATGTCAACGGAGTGAGGGATATCTTCGGCTACGGGCCGATCCGGTAGGCCTACAGCGGCTTCGCGCGGCGCGTCGTGTTCGCCCCCGCGGCGCGGAGCGCGATCACCTCGCGCGCGGGCTGCTGGCGCGACGGACCGCGTTTGCACATCCACGCGCCGTCGTCCCCCGGGATCCGCACCACGCGGCCGTCGGCGATCACGTCGCCCAGATCGTACTCGTAGCGCGCGAGCGACATCAGCACCGCCTCGACTTTTGACGCGACCAGCCCGTCAAACGCGACCTCGAAGTCGGGCAGGCCGATCGCCGAAAGGCCCAGCGTGTCCATGAGGATGCGGCCGGGATTCTCCGCCGACTTGAAGCGTCGCGCGTTGACGGCGCCGAAGAGGGCGTTGCGCGTGTCGCCGGGCCGCAGCGCCCGGAGCAGCGCCATCGGGTCGACCACCTTCATGCTCGGCCGCCACAGGATCGCCGACGGCATCACGAGCTCCATGAGCCCCTGCAGCACGTTCTGGAAGAGGCCCAGGCGCGAGCGGTATTCGAGCTGGACGGCCAGGATGTCCGTGAGCGTGACGTGCGCCCCGTGGCTGTCCGTCACCGCGCGCACCTCGCCCCAGTCGAGCGTCCGCGCCAGCGCCTTCTCGAGCGCCGGGTCCTCGAGCGGGGAGTCGTGGACCGTGATCGCCACCTGCACCGGCATCGCGTCGTCCTTGAACGGAACGCGGTAGGCCGGGAAGTAGAAATTGAGGCCGTCTTCGGAGTTCGGGTCCACCGCCGAAACGGCCCCGCAGCGGTCGCGCAGCTGGGTCAGCACCTCCGCCTTGGTGAAGACGGGCGCGATCTCGTAGAGCAGCTCGACCGCGTACGAGGTCGTGGTGGCTTCCGACATCAGGCCATCTTATCGAGCTTGGCCGCGAGAATGAAATCATTCTCGGAGAGCCCGCCCACGTCGTGGGTCCAGAGGACGAGCTTCACGAGGTTCCAGTGCACGTGGATGTCCGGGTGGTGACCCTCCCTCTCGGCGATCTCGGCGACTCTATTGATGAACTTGATCGCGCGGGCGAAGTCCTTGAAGGTGTACTCGCGCCAGAGCCGCGGCAGGTCCTTGCGGAGCTTCCACTTGGGGACCTGGACGACGAGCGCGCGCGCCGCGTCGGGCGAGAGCGGCTTCGCGCCGCCCTCGCAGGGCCTGCACTTCTTCGTGGTGAGGTCCATCGCTACGCGTGCGCTTCCGACTTCTTCCCGCCGCGGTAGAAGAAGAGCGTCGCCGCCAGGCAGGCGACCCCCACCCACATGGGGACGCTGAACAGGGTCCGGTAGTAGGTCTCGGCGTTCTTGTTGGCGATCTCGTGGACGATCCCCGCGAAGGCGTTCCCGATGATCGTCCCCAAGCCGATGACGACGAAGTTGAAGAGGCCCTGCGCGCTGGCGCGCACGTTGCCGGGCGTCTCCTCGTCCACGATCATGAACGCGACGAAGAAGAAGCATCCGAAGCAGAGGCCGTGCAGCGCCAGCGTGGGCACGATGAGCGCGACGTTGGTGCTGTAGGCGAAGACCGCGAACCGGACGATGTAAGCGACGAGGCCCACCGTGAGGAGCGCCTTCCTCGAGGCCTTCTTCGCGACGAGCGGCATGAAGGCCAGGACGACGATCTCGAAGATCTGCCCGATCGTCATGAGCCCCCCGCCGCCCACGCCGAACACGGTGTTGATCTGGTCCGCGAGGCCGCTCTTCAGCTTTCCCAGGAAGCCGGCGGTGTGGACGAAGTAGAACTGGTGGATGCAGGCCACCGGGAACGAGATGAGGAAGAGCGCAAGGAGCGGCATCTTCTTCACCTCGGCCAGCGCCTCCCACGGGGCGAACTTCTGCTGCCCCTGCTTGGGCGGAGTCTTCGGCAGCAGCAGGCAGTAGACCCCCAGGACGACGCCCAGGATCGCGCTCAGCTTGAACGAGTCGGCCATGCCGGCCACCTGGGCCTTGCGGACCGCGAGTTCTCCCACGACCTTGAGGTCGGGCGTATGCATATGGAGCAGCCACTGCCCCATCCCGATCCCCACCGCGATCCAGCCGATCGTGCCCCAGACGCGGACCTTGCCGAAGTCGCGGTCCCGGTCGGGCAGGTGGTGGAAGGCGAGGGAATTGGTCAGCGCCAGCGTGGGGGCGTAGATGATCGAGTAGAGGACCCCGAAGACCACGAGCCCCATATAGCTTTCGATCGTCGCCAGGAACCAGACCATCACCGCGCCCACGATGTGGCTGATGGCGAGGAATTTCTCGGTGTTGAAGTAGCGGTCCGCGATCTGTCCCGAGATGAACGGCGCCGCCAGGGCCCCCACGGCGGCGAGGGAGAAGAGGTAGCCGACCTGGGCTCCGGGAAATCCGCGGTGTTCGTTGGCGAACGAGAAGAAGAGGGGGAGCCACGCCCCCCAGATCGCATACTGGAGGAACATCATCACCGAGAGCTGAACGTTCAGCTTCGGGGAGAGCGGAGGCGCCGTCGAGGCGGGTGCGTCCATGGATTCGTCCCTCCCTTCGATCCGGCTACCGTACCATCTTCCCCCGTTTTGTCCACGAATCGGGGCGTTTCTTCCAGGGTGGAAGGAAACCGTCAGGGCGACAGCGCCCGCCAGGTCGTGTAGTGGTGGACCGAGAGCATCAGGGCCTCGCCGTAGCGTGCCCGCGCCGCCTTGAAGACCTCGTCCAGCTTCGCCTGCGTGCCGACGTGCAGGGGCACGCCTTCCTCCACCGCCTTGGGGTCCGTCTCCTGGATCAGCTCCACCTTCCCCGGCTTGTAGGCCCACTCGGCCGCGATCGACTCCAGCACCTTCGCGACGTTCTTCCCCCGGTACGCCATCACGCTCACCCAGTCGACCGCGTCCTGCACCGCCTCGATCAGGGGGCGGCCGCCCACCTTCAACTCGTCCCGGTCCCAGTTGTCCGGCACCGCCGCGCTAAGCGGCAGCTTCCCCGCCGCCGCGCGCGAAAGCTTCAGCAGCTCGAGGTAGCCCGCCATCAGCTTCGGCCGGTCCGCCTTCCACGCCTCCGTCGAGTGGGGCTCGATGTCGAGATGCACGCCGTCGAACAGGCCCGCCTTCGCCACCGCGGCCACCCAGTCGACGACGACCTTGTGATCGAACTTCGCCGGGAACGGGTCCAGCCACTCGGCCATGTCGCCGGGATGCATCGCGTGGACCTGGACCTTGGCGTCATGGGCGGACTTGACGAAGGCGGCCAGCGCGTCGCCGGGCTTGCCCGCGACCATGAAGTAGAGGCGCGCGACCTTGCGCTCGGCGCAGAAGGCGAGGAGCTTCGGGCCCGCCTCGCGGTCCCCCTCCGCGATCGCCTTCGCCTCGGGCCAGACGTAGAGCGAGCGGTCCTGCGCGAGGAGACAGAGGAGGAGCGCCGCCGCCATCCGCGGTACTATACCGCCTTCTTCGCTCCCTTCGCCATCTTCGTCACCTTCCAGCCGCCCCACGCGATCAGCGCGAGCGGCAGCACGAAGCAGAGGCCGATCATGACGAGCGTCAGCGACCAGGAGAGCGCGAGCGCGCTCACCGAGAAGCCCTTCTTGATCGACGCCCAGGGCGCCGAGTCGGTCGGCACGATCAGGTCGTTCGAGAGCGTCACCTCGAACCGCGCGACCGACATCTCGCTGTCGGGCACCGCGGGGTTGGGCCGCGAGTCGGAGACCATCGTGTGGCCCAGCCGCTTGATCCGCTCCTCGACCGCGCGCACCTGCTTGAAGGGGACGTCGACCGTCGCCTTGCTGATCTTCTGCCCTCCCGGCGAGCTCGTGTGGCGCGCGTCTTTGATGCGGCCCTTCACGTCGGCCAGGATCGCGTGGAGCGCCTCGAGCGCCTGGGCCACGTCGTTCACGTCGACCGCCAGCGTCACCGACTCACGGGGCGGCACGTTCTCGATCGGGAAGATCGTCAGGTCCATCCGGACCTTCGAGTCGACGACATTCTGCGCGTCCTGCAGCCGGTTCGACGCCCGCGTGTAGACCTCGCCCGCCTTGAGCGCCTCGTCGATGCCCTTGAGGGCGTCGCGTCGCACGTCGAAGCTCAGCATCGCGCTCACGTTGCGCCGGTCGGTCTCGTTCAGGTTGGCCTGGAAGACGCGCCCCTCGGCCTTGCGGACCGCCTCGGAGAGGGCCGCGTAGGCGGCGGCCACGTCCTTCGCGGCGAGCTGGATCGTCGTCGTCTCGCGCGCCTGGGTGGTCGTGAGCGAGGCGAACGTCACCATGTAGCCCTTCTTGCTGCGGGTCACGTTGGCCAGGTCGGAGTTCTCGGTCACCTGGAGGATCATCACCTCGCCCTGGGCCTTCAGGTCTTCGAGGATCGCCTCGGCGGCCTTGACCTCGAAGTCGAGGGTGGCCGACTGCTGGTCGCGGCGGGAGGTCTTGATCCGTCCGGCCGCCTTCTCGACCCGCGCCAGGACCGCCTGGTAGGACGTCTCCACCTTCACGCACGCGAGCGAGAGGTGGACGGTCTCGCGCGGCGAGACGTTGGCGAGGTTGTAGATTGAGACGAAGAACTGGGCGTCGTTGCGCTTGACCTTGACATCGGGCGTGGGGGAACGGCCGCCCTCGGCCTGCTGGGCGACGTTGACGTCGAGCCGGGCGACGTTCCCGAGCTGCTTCAGGCGGTCGCGGAGCGGGCCCGACGCGTCGGGCGAGACCTCGAAGTGGACGGTCGCGGTGAACTGTCCGGCGGCCAGCTTCTTGAGGTCGCTCTTCGTGACGCGCCCCTTGGCCTCGACGACGGCGGCGAGGAGGTCCTTGTAGGCCTTCTCGACTTCTTCGACCTCGACGCCCGCGTCGACGCGCTCGGTCTCGGTGACGCCGAACGCGGCGCGGATCTCCTTCTCAAAGAGGGTGATCGTGAGGGTGGAAAGGGAGACGAGGTTGTCGTAGTAGCGCTTTTCGCCCTCGGCGACCTCGATCTTGGTGCGCCACTCGCCGAGCTCTTTTTCGGCGAGGAGCAGGTCCTTGATCTCGCCCTTGCCCTCCTTGATGATGCGGAGGAGGCGCTCTTCCATGGTGCGGGCGGCGCGGAGGCGGCTTTCGAGGTCGGTGTACTGCTTGGTGATGTCCTCGCTGCCGAGGCGCTGGCTCTTCAGGTCGCCGAGCGCGCGGAGCTTGATGATGAGGGTGGAGAGGCGCTCGGGCGGCACGCGGATGACGACGCTGCCGCGGACCTTGCCGTTGGGGAGTTTCTCGCTGTTGACGGTGGCGATGACGCCCTGCTCCTCGGCGGCGATGGCGTCGATCTTGGCGACGGCGGAGTCGAAGGCCTCGATCTCGAACTCCATCTCGCCGGAGCGGATGATTTTGCGGGCCTGCTGGGGGGCGGCGTTGGGCTGGTCCTGGCGCCGCTCCTCCTTGGTTTCCTCCAGTTCGGCGATACCTTTGGGCTTTCGCTTCGAGATCAGCTCCTTCCAGGTCTCCTTGTCGACGTCGCTCATCTTGTTGGCCAGGAGAGCCAGGTCGGTCGGCTGGGCGGGGGCGACGTCGCCGGGCCGGAAGAAGCCGGGGTCGGCGCCGGCGGGGCCGCTGTTGCGCATCGCGAAGGCGCCCTCGGCCGGGGCGGCCGGGGGCGGCGCCATGGGAGCCGGGGAGGGCCTGGGGACGTTGATCCTGTCGTACGTCCCCTTTCCCTTGAAGGGCGCGCTGCTGACGAAGTCGAGCGAGTCGCCCTTGGCCTGCTTGAAATCGTCTTTGTCGGCGGTCTCGTTGTGGTCGGCCTCTTCCGACTTGAACGTGGCGCCTGTAAGCGGGCCTCTCCCGCCGAACCCGGTTATAGACAGGTTCTTGCGGCTTTCATCCAGGCTGGCGCGCGCCATCTCGCCGGCGCTCGCGAGGCGGACGGGGTCGCGGGATTTCGAAGCGGACTTACCGGCGACATCCCGGAAGTCCATGCCCACCTGCTCCAGCATCCTTGCCTCGCCGTCCTGGACGCCGGAGTTGGCCACCATCTTGGCGCGAACGCTGGCCAGATATTCCGGCCCGGCCTCGCTCTCGGAAAAATTCAGGACGGCAAAGCCCACGAGCCCCATGAGGAAGATCGCGGCGACGGCGTACGCGATCCTCTTGGCCATCGGGGCCGGCTTCTGCTCGGGCTGGTGGCGCAGCCCGCGGATCACGCGCTCCTCCAGGCCCGGCTTCGGGCGGATCGGGGCGAACATCTCCTCCATCGAGCGGTCGAAGCGACGCAGCGCGTCGATCTCGGCGATGCACTCGGCGCAGGTCGCCGCGTGGGTCTCGAGGCGGGCGCGCTCGTCGGCCGGGAGGCCGCCCGCCAGGTGCGCGGCGAGCTGCTCGCGGGCCCATTCGTGGTCAGCGTGACTCATTGGAAACCTCCGTCTTGACGGCGCGCCGGAGCAGCTGGAGCCCCCGGTAGAGGAGGCCGCGGAGCGCCCCGGCGGTCAGGCCGAGCTGCATCGTGATGGTCTCGTAGTCCGCTCCGTCGATGTAGCGGCGCATGAGGGGCAGGCGGTATTCCTCGGGGAGCCCCTGCA
>CAZSCC010000640.1:0-2713 GCA_964604905.1 uncultured Planctomycetales bacterium | reverse complement strand
ATTGGCAAAGGCGTCAAAGTAGCTGTCACGTAACTCTGATCTTTGGTAAGCGGCCATCGGATTTCGGGCAAGGAGATCGGCTCAGAAGTGGTGCAGCATCACCCGAACATTGCTGGTGCACTATGCCCGGCTATTGACACCGCTCATGCCCGAGGTCGCCCACGCCCTCCAGGAGTACCTTCGGCAAGGGAGACCATCAACCCAGTCCCGGATCATCTTCATACGTCATCGAGCTCCCTTCGAGCCCTTCGGTCCCAACAACAACCTCTCAACAATCATGCGGGAGGCTCTCAAGCGAGCGGGACTCGCGGGGCGTCCCGGACGTCGCGGGCTTTACCTCTTCCGTCACACCTTGGCCACGCGGATGCTGGCCCAAGGTCAACCGCTCAAGACGATCGGAGACGTCCTGGGTCACGCCCACACGAGTTCCACGCTGTTCTACACCAAGGTCGACCTGCCTGCTCTCCGGACGGCAGCCTTGTCCATTGCGGAGGTGATGCGATGAAGGCTCCTCCATCGCCTCGGCCCAAGCCATTCCGATCGCCCCTGGCCGCTTCCATCCGCCGTTTCCTAGACTTTAAGCGCGCCTTGGGATGTCGGTATCGTTCGGAAGAGCAGGGTTTGCGGATATTGGATCGATACCTGTCGAAGCATTTGTCCCCGAGGGATCCCCTGATCACCCACGAAATCGTTCGCGGATACATCAGCCGGTGGGGTAAAGAGTCGGATACTACACGCGGCCACCGGTTCTCCCTCATCCGAGAACTCTGCAAGTTTGTTGCCACGGAGGACCCTCGGACGCCGATCCCTCCCACCCATTCCTTTCCGATCCGCCGCCCCACGTTTGTACCGAAGGTTCTGACCTTGGCCGAGGCCTCTTCCTTTCTCGCGGTCTGCTCTTCTCTGCCCCCCGGGCGTTGTTCCCCCCTTCGCGGCACCGTCCACGGGACGGTGCTGACCGTGCTCTATCTGACAGGGCTGAGGGTCGGCGAAGCCTTTGCCCTCACGCTGGACGACGTCGACCTGGTACAAAATGTCCTCCACGTCCGGAAGGGGAAATTCGGCAAGGCGAGATTCGTTCCGATTGCCCCCGACCTGGGCGAGCGCCTCCGACGTTGTCGGGAGAAGGTTCATAAGCGCTTCGGGACAAGGCTTGGTGATGCCCCCTTCTTCCCTGGACCCAAGGGAAAAGCCTGCACCAAATCTGCCCTGCGCGCGTCGTTCCATTCCGCCCTCCAGAAGATCGGAATCTCCCCTTCACTCAAGGCACGGTTTCCCAGAGTGCACGACCTGCGCCACGCCTATGCCTGCCACAGAATGATCCTGTGGTTCAAGCAAGGAGCGAACCTCGAGGCGAAGATGCCTCTTCTGGCCACCTACTTGGGCCATGTCAGCCTGAGCAGCTCTCAACGTTACCTCCGCCTCACGGAAGACCTCCTGGGCGAGGTCACCCGCCGGCATCAGGCCCGCTTCGGATACCTCATCCAAGAAAGGAACGCGGAATGAAAGCATCAGACTTGCCCACCCTTGTGACCGCCTTCTTCACGAACCACCTGGGGGCCGAACGGAATGTCAGCCCCAGGACCGCGATGGCTTACCGGGATGCGATGAAACTGCTGCTGTGCTTTTTGGCAGAAAGGCGTCGATGCCACGTCTCGCAGCTCGACGTTGGCGACCTGACCGCGGAGCCTATCGTCGACTTCCTCGAGCATCTCGAAAGCGTGCGCAAGAACTCCACTCGAACCAGGAACGCCCGCCTGGCAGCGATCCATTCGTTCTTTCGGTACGTCCTGACCCGTGAACCCGCGCTGGCCGCGCAATGCCAACGGGTCCTTATGGTTCCTTTTCGCAAGGCGGTCCGGCGGGCGCTCGGATACCTCTCAGAGGCCGAATTGCAGCATCTACTGGCTCAAATTCCTCGATCGGCTCCCCTGGGTGAACGCGACTACGTGCTCTTGGCCCTTCTTTACGATACGGGATCCCGAATCCAGGAGATCCTCGATGCACGACCAATCGACTTCCGCCCTGAGAGTCCCGCTTACCTTCGGATCATGGGCAAGGGCCGCAAGGAACGCCTGTGCCCGCTGCTACCTCAGACCGCGAATCTGTTGAGGCAATTCCTGCGGCAGGAGGAGCGCGACCCCGGGGACGACAGCCCGATTTTGCGCAATCGCCGCGGAGAGCGGCTCACGCAACACGGGGCGCGGTACCTGCTGAAGAAGTATCTTCGGAAAGCTCAGGCGACCATGCCGAGCCTCAAAAGGTCGGGTATTAGCCCACATACGCTTCGCCACACGAAAGGTATGCACCTCCTTCAGTCGGGCGTGCCTCTCATCACGATCAAGGACGTCCTGGGACATGCGGACCTCAAGTCCACGGATGTCTACGTGCAGGCGGATCTCGAAATGAAGCGACGGGCACTGGAATCCATCGGGACCCCTTCACGAGCTCTGCGCCGAAAGCCCCGAGCCAAGGCGGACTTGCTGACTTGGCTGGAATCGTTGTGACGGCGTTATCGAGCGTAGCCTGGACCATCTCAAGGGGGTGAATCCATGTTATAGCGGTCCAACTCTCGATAACTTCCTGCGCTGGATAATCCTCGGCCGGGCCACATTCCATCCTTCGGAACGGGAGTGGAGTCGTGGATCCCAGCTTCCGGACGTAGCGCTTGACGCTCTGGTAGCTGCCCTGGAAATTCTGCTCGCCCACCAGG
>CAZSCC010000639.1:0-7412 GCA_964604905.1 uncultured Planctomycetales bacterium | reverse complement strand
GCGAGGACTACATCCGCATGGACCCGTAGTCCGCCCGTTAGCCGTACAGCTTGGTGGCCGCGTCGTGGTCCAGGAGCCTGCCGCGGATCCTCCCGCCCTCGATCTTCTCGCCGTTGGGGTCCACGTAGAGGCGCCCGGAGTTCTTCCGGGTCCCGGGCAGGCCCATGACGTGGATGTTGAAGACGAACGCCGAGTCGGTGAGTGCCTCGAACCAGTGGACGTTGTCCTTGTGGTCGGAGATCGACGACGCGCCGCCCGGGCCGAATTCCTTGTCGATCGTCGGGGCGATGATCATGAAGTCCTTCTCGTCGGCGATCCGGTCGTAGTGGCGCCCGCGGCACTTCCCCTGGAGGACGAGGAACGCGGTCGCCATGTTGTCGTGGCCGTGAGGCACGATCGAGCGGCCCTTCTTCATCGCGAAGACCTGCTTTCCGAAGACGAGCTTCGTCGGGATCCCCTCGATCTTCGGGAAGTTCACGCCGAGGCTGAGCGCCCCCTTGCCGTTGAAGGGGTCCAGCTTCTTCGCCAGCGCCTCGAAATCGATCATCTTGAGGAACTCGGGGAGGTCGACCTTGCCGTAGAGCTCTTCGACCTTCTTCTGCCACTCGACCTGCTTGATCTTGTCGCCCTTCACCTCGCGGCCGACGGCGTCCAGATCGGCCAGCCAGTGCTCCGCGAGCGGCCGGATCGGCGCGGCGAAGAGGTTTTTCCCGCGCACGAGGTCCATCAGCTCGAAGGTGATGAGCGACGTGAGCGCGGCCCGGGTGAATTCGCGGCGGCTGAGATCCATCATATCCTCCTGGAGTACGACTATTATACGCTCCCGCGAACCTGTTTTCTGCAACGCAGGTAACTCCTTTGTATATTAAGTAGGAGCTTCTTGACGGGGGGCCTTATCGTGCATCGCGCGGCAATACTCTTCCTTCTGGTCCTTCTGGCGCCTCCCGCCTCACGCGCCGGCGACAACGAGAAGGACGCCTCCAAGGTCGATTTCTCCCGAGACATCCAGCCCATCCTCGCCAACACCTGCCTCCTCTGCCACGGGCCCGACGCCAAGGAGCGCAAGGGCGACCTCCGGCTCGACACCCGCGAAGGGGCGCTCGCCGACCTGGGCGGCCACGCCGCGATCGTGCCCGGCAAGCCCGAAAAGAGCGAGCTCCTCAAGCGCATCGCCTCCACCGACCGCGAGGAGGTCATGCCTCCCGCGAAGACCGGGAAGAAGCTGCTGAAGCCGCAGATCGAGCTCCTCCGCCGCTGGATCGCCGAGGGGGCGCCCTACGCGAAGCACTGGTCGTTCGTCAAGCCCGCCCGGCCGGCGGTGCCGAACGTGAAGAGCGCCGCCTGGGCGAAGGGCGAGGTGGATCGCTTCGTCCTCGCCCGCCTCGAAAAGGAAGGCCTGAAGCCCGTCGCGGAGGCCGACCGGTATGCGCTCGTCCGCCGCCTCTCGCTGGACCTCACGGGCCTGCCGCCCTCCCTCGAGGACGTGGATCGGTTCGTGAAGGACGCGGCCCCCGACGCCGTCGAGAAGCTGGTCGACCGCCTGATCGAGTCGCCCGCCTACGGCGAGCGCTGGGCCCGCGTCTGGCTCGACCTCGCTCGCTACGCCGACTCGCAGGGCTACGCGGAGGACCGCCCGCGTACGATCTTCGCCTTCCGTGACTGGGTCATCCGCGCGATCAATGAGAACATGCCCTTCGACCGGTTCACGGTCGAGCAGCTGGCGGGGGACCTGCTCCCGAACGCCTCCGAGGCCCAGATCCAGGCGACCGGGTTCCACCGGAACACGCTTACGAACACCGAGGGCGGCACCGACGACGAGGAGTTCCGCAACGCGGCGATCGTGGACCGGGTGAACACGACGATGGCGGTCTGGATGGGCCTGACCCTCAACTGCTCCCAGTGCCACGACCACAAGTTCGACCCGCTTTCGCAGGAGGAGTTCTTCCGCCTCTTCGCGTTCTTCAACCAGAGTGAGGACAACGACCAGGGCGACGACCGGCCGCTGCTGTCGATGTGGACCGACGAACAGAAGAAGCAGAGGCGCGAGTGGGAGGACGAGATCGCGAAACTGGCCGAGAAGCTCGCCGCGCCGACCGCGGAACTCGACGCCGCGCGCAAGAAGTGGGAGGCCGCTCTGGCGAAGCCGGTCACGTGGAAGGAGTTCGGGGCCTCGGAGGGCGAACTGAAGGCCACGACCGATCTCGAAACCGTGACCGCGCTCCGGGTGGAGCCCGCCGAGACGAAGGTGTCCCTGGCGGCTGAGCCGGCGAGCGGGAAGAACACGGTTGCCCGCTTCGTCCGCGTCGAGTTGCCCGGAAAGCAGCGTATGCTCCACCTGGCCGAAGTCCAGGTGATGAGCGGGGGGAAGAACGGCGCGCTCAAGGCCAAGTCCTCGCAGTCGAGCGTCGACTTCGGCGGCGAGGCGAAGCGGGCGAACGACGGGAACACGAGCGGCGACTACGCCGCCAACTCGGTCTCCCACACCAAGCTCGAGGACAATCCGTGGTGGGAGGTCGATCTCGGCAAGGCCCTGCCGATCGAGGCCGTGATCCTGTGGAACCGGACGGACTCCGGGCTCGCCGAGCGGATGAAGGGCTATGTCGTCCGGCTACTCGACGACGCGCGCAAGCCGGTCGAGGAGAAGAAGAGGGACGACTTCCCGAACCCGAAGGCGGAGTTGCCGTTCGACGGCGTCCGCGAGATCGCGCTCAAGCCGGGGAGCGGGGGCGTCTTCGCGCTGGAGACGCCGCTGCTGCCCGCGGGGGCGACGCTTCGGGTGCGGGCCAAGGGCAAGGTTTCGCTGACCGGCGACCCGCAGGCGGCGGCGAACGCCGTCGTGCCCGCGGAGATCCGAGCGGTCCTCGCGAAACCGGAGCGCTCGAAGGACGAGGTGGAGAAGCTGGCGGTCTACCATCGCTCGATCGCCCCCGAACTTGCGCAGGCGCGCGACCGGCTGGCGTCGCTCAAGAAGCAGCAGACCGATCTCAAGCCCGCGGTCACGGTCCCGATCATGAAGGATTTGCCGGCCGAGCGCCGCCGCAAGACCCAGATCCAGCTGCGCGGAAACTTCCTCGTGAAGGGGAAGGAAGTGTCCGAGGGAGTGCCGGCCGTCTTCCCTCCCTTCCCGGAGGGCGAGAAGAAGACCCGCTTGGGCCTGGCGAGGTGGCTCGTCTCGCCCGAGAATCCGCTCTCGGCGCGGGTGCTGGTCAACCGGACCTGGGAGCAGATCTTTGGCACGGGACTGGTCGCGACGAGCGAGGACTGGGGCGTCCGCGGCGAATACCCGTCCCACCCCGAGCTCCTCGACTGGCTGGCGACGGAGGTGATTCGCCTTAATTGGGACACGAAGAAGCTGGTGCGGCTGATCGTGACGTCGGCGACCTACCGGCAGACCTCGCAGGTGACGCCCGATCTGATCGCGAGGGATCCCTTCAACCGCCTCCTCTCGCGCGGTCCGCGGATCCGGCTCTCCGCGGAGGCGGTGCGCGACCAGGCGCTGGCGGTGAGCGGCCTCTTGAGCCGCAAGGTCGGCGGACCTTCGGTCTACCCGCTGCAGCCCAAGATGGGCCTGAGCGCCGCCTTCTCGTCCTCGACCGACTGGGAGCCCAGCAAGGGAGAGGACCGCCTGCGCCGTGGCATGTACACCTTCTGGCGCCGCTCGGTGCCGTACCCCTCGATGGCCACGTTCGACGCGCCCGACCGGAACGTCTGCACCGTGAAGCGGATCCCGACCAACACGCCGCTGCAGGCGCTGGTGACGATGAACGACCCGGTCTACGTCGAGGCCTCGCAGGCCCTGGCGCGGAGGATCGTGGCCGAGGGCGGGGCGACGGCGCGCGACCGCGCGGCCTATGGCCTCCGCCGCTGCCTGTCCCGGCCGGCGCGCGACGCCGAGACCGCGCGGATCGTCGCGCTTTACGAGGAGGCGAAGGCGCGCTACTCGGCCGACAAGGAGAAGGCCAAGACGATGGCGACCCAGCCGATCGGCCCCGCCCCGGAGGGCGCCGATCTGGTCGAGCTCGCGGCCTGGACGGTCGTGGGCAATGTCCTCCTGAACCTGGACGAAATGTTCCTGATGAGGTAGCGGATGGACCTTCGTGAAGAGCGGTTGCTGGGCGTGACTCGGCGTCATTTCCTGCAGGGCTGCGGCGCCGGTATGGGAGGGCTCGCGCTCTCGCGGATCGCCGGGGGGCAGGAATCCGACAACCCGCTGGCGCCCCGGAAGGCCCACTTCAGGCCGCGCGCGAAGAACGTCATCTACCTGCACATGGCGGGATCGCCGCCGCACCTGGACCTTTTCGACTACAAGCCCGAGCTCGTGAAGCACGACGGGAAGGACTGCCCCGACGAATTCCTGAAGGGCCGGCGCTTCGCGTTCACGAGCGGGGTGCCGAAGCTCCTGGGCACGCCGCGCAAGTTCGCCCAGTGCGGGAAGGACGGGACGTGGATCTCCGACGCGCTGCCGAACCTCCAGCAGGTGGCGGACGAGCTGTGCGTCATCCGCTCGATGAACACCGACCAGTTCAACCACGCGCCCGCCGAGCTCCTCCTCTACACGGGTTCCGCGGTCGCGGGGCGCCCGTCGATGGGCTCGTGGGTGACGTACGGGCTGGGCTCGGAGAACGCGAACCTGCCGGGCTTCGTGGTGCTGATCTCGAGCGGCACGCAACCTTCGGCGGGGAAGAGCGATTGGGGCGCCGGATTCCTGCCCTCGGTCTTCCAGGGCGTGCAGTGCCGTTCGCAGGGCGACCCGGTGCTCTACGTGAGCGATCCGGCGGGAATGGACCGTTCGATGCGCCGCCTCAGCCTGGACGCGCTTCGCGATCTCAACGAACTCCAGGGCAAGGAGATGGGGAACCCCGAGACGGCGACCCGGATCGCGCAGTACGAGCTGGCGTTCCGCATGCAGGTCTCGGTGCCCGAGGTGATGGACATCACGAAGGAGCCCGAGGATGTGCTGAAGGCCTACGGCGCGCGGCCGGGCGGCGGGAGCTTCGCGAACAACTGCCTCCTCGCGCGGCGCCTGGTGGAGAAGGGCGTTCGCTTCGTCCAGCTCTTCGACTGGGGCTGGGACTTCCATGGCACGAATCCCGGGGAGGACATCCGGGACGGCCTGACGAACAAGTGCAAGACGATGGACGTGCCGGTGGCGGCGCTGATCCGCGACCTGAAGCTCCGCGGCCTGCTCGAGGAGACGCTGGTCGTCTGGGGCGGCGAGTTCGGCCGCACCCCGTTCCGGGAGGGCCGGACCGCGAAGGGCGCCGTGCTCGGCCGCGACCACTATCCCGACTGCTTCTCGATGTTCATGGCCGGCGGCGGCGTGAAGGGCGGGTCGACGTACGGCGAATCGGACGAACTGGGGTTCTCGGTGGCGAAGGACAAGGTGCACATCCACGACCTTCAGGCGACGATCCTGCACCTGCTGGGCATGGAGCACACGAAGCTGACCTACCGTTTCCAGGGCCGCGACTACCGCCTCACCGACGTGCACGGCAAGGCAGTGCAGGGCGTCCTCGCATAACAAGACAAACGGTTTGTTTTGTTACGACCTGGCGCGCCTCCGTAAGAAAACAGACCGTTTGTCCTGTGACTACGGCGCGCCGGCAGCGTGGAGGTCGCCGATCTCCTTGTCGCTCAACGCCTGGCCGAAGAGAATGAACTCGTCCATGCGGCCGTTGAGGTTGCGGATCGAGTAGGTGCTGGTCGACCCGGAGATCGGGGCGCCCCAGTTGCCGAGCTCGGCGCTCCCGAGGACGAGGGTCGTGTCGAACTTGAGGGGGAGCTTCTTCAGCTCCCGGCCGTCCACGTAGTGCGTCACCGCCCGCGCGTCTCGGTCGTAGACGGTCGCCAGGTGGACCCACCGGCCGAGCCGGGCCGCATCGAAGACCACGGGCGAGTCGTAGTCCTTCGCGACCCGGTCTCCGTGGATGCCGAGGCGGAGGACGCCGCTCTGGTGGATCTGCCAGTGGACGCTCCCCGTGGTCCAGCCGTCGGTCAGCATGAGACCGCTGAAGGCTCGGTCGAGGCCGTCCACCCGGACCCACGCGGCGAGCGTGACCGACTCGTAGCGGCCGGCGTCCTTGAAGCGGACCCGGTCGCCGGGACCCTTGAACTCGAGGGCCTTCTTCTCGGGCCAGCGGCCCTCCGACCAACGGCAGCCGATGATGGCGCCGTCCAGCCCCGACCTCTGAGTCCGGAGTTTCCGCGCCCAGGGCTCATGGTCTTCGAAAGAGCAGTAGAGCGCGACCCGCGGGTCGCGGCGGAGACGCTCGCTCGAGGCGCGCCAGCGGGCGAAGAGGCCCTGCGCCTCCTCGACCGATCGGTGGTCGAACTCGGACGGGGTGACGAACGCGCGCGGGTCGGGCGGGATGGGGCGCGAGGCGCCGGCGGCGTCGATCCGCACCGCCTCACCGACCGCGAGGTCTTTCGGCGCGCCCCCCTTGTGGAGCTCGACCTTCCCCTGGAAGACGTGGACCTCCTTCTCGCCGCTCCGCTCGACGCGGAGGCCGAACTCGGTGCCGCGGTCGACGAGCCGGAGGCCCTCGGTGCGGATCGCGAACCCTTCGGCCTGCGGGGGGACGACGGCGCGGACCTTCCCGTGCCGGCACTGAGCCTCGTTGCTTGAGAGGATCTCGAAGTCGGCGGGACCCTCGAGGATCACCCGAGCGCCGCTGAAGAACTCGATCTGGACCCAGCCGGAGACGAGGGCCAGGCGGCCCTTCGGAAGGACCGCTCCCGCCGCCGGGGCGGCGCCCTCCCACCTCGCGTCGAGCGTCCGCGCCAGGACGGCGCAGCCCTCGTAGGAGGGGCCCGCGTCGGGCGGCTGGGATCGTGACGAGAAGACGAGGAGGGAGACGATCGCCAGGAGGGCCGCGGCCGCGAGGGCGTAGGGAAGGAGCGGCTTCCGCGTCGCGGCCGGCGGCACCACGGCGGCGCGGCCGCCGAGCGCGAACTCGAGATCGGCGCGCAGTCGGGCCAGGTCTGCGAACCGGTGGAGGGCCTCCGGATCCTCGGCCAGGATCTGGTCGAGGCGCGCCACCTGGGCGTCCTCGATCGTCCCCTCGCGCAGGGCGCGCATCAGGTCATCGAGCTCTTCGGGATGGGTCATGGAGTTCCGGTCCCCAGCTTATGCTCGATGCATTCCAGGAGGCGGTCGTGGATGCGGTCGAGGGCCTTGTAGACGGCGAAGACGGTGGTGCCGGCGCGGCGGGCGAGCTCGCCGGGACTGGCGCCCCCCCGATAGCGCTCTTCGAGGAGTCGGCGTTCGCGGTCGGGAAGGCGGGTGAGGCAGCCGTCGAGGGCCGCGGCCCGGTGATCCTCGCGTTCCGGGCGGGCGGCCAGCCGCTCGAGGACGGTGTCGATCGTCTCGTCGCTGAGGCGCGCCTTCTGGCGGCGCTTCGTGGAGTAGTACG
>CAZSCC010000638.1:0-31482 GCA_964604905.1 uncultured Planctomycetales bacterium | reverse complement strand
GCGGAGTGCCGCCCCCACTTCGAGGCGCGACGCAAGGCGCTCGAGGCGGTCAAGACCCCCTTCGACGTCCGCAAGCGCCAGGAGGCGCTCCGCGCGATCTTTCTCGGCACGCTCGACGGCCTCCCCGAGAAGACCCCGCTCAACCCGCAGGTCACCGGCACGCTCGTCCGCGACGGCTACCGCGTCGAGAAAGTGATCTACGAATCCCTCCCCGGTCACCATATCACCGCCAACCTCTATATCCCCTCGGGCAAGGGCCCGTTCCCCGGCGTCCTCTTCCCCGTCGGTCACTACGGGAATCCGAAGGCGGCCGACGAGTACCAGCGCGCCTGCATCCTCCTCGCCAAGAACGGCCTGGCCGCCCTCTCGTTCGACCCGATCGGCCAGGGCGAGCGGTACCAGACGATGAGCCCCACGGGGAGGCCGATCGCCCAGGGCACCTCCGAGCACACGCTCCTCGACGTCGGCCTGCTCCTGGTCGGCTCCTGCGCGGCGCGCCACTTCATCTGGGACGGCATCCGCGGCCTCGACTACCTGGCGAGCCGGCCCGAGATCGATCCGAAACGGCTCGGCTGTTTCGGCCACTCGGGCGGCGGCACCCAGACCTCCTACCTCATGGCCCTCGACGACCGCGTCCAGTGTGCCATCCCGAGCTGCTTCACGACGACGATCGAGAAGCTCTTCGCCACGGTCGGCCCGCAGGACGGCGAGTCGTGCATCCCAGGCCAGGTCGCGTCGGGATTCGGCCACTCCGACTTCTCGATCCTCCGCGCGCCGCGCCCCACCCAGCTCAACACCCCGGCCCGCGACTACTATGACATCGAGGGCGCCTGGGACACCTTCCGCCAGGCCAAGCGCGTCTACGGGATCCTCGGCCACTCGGAGCGCATGGACCTCTTCGAGACCGACGCGCCCCATTCGATCTCCAAACCCGGCCGCGAGGCGTCGGTCCGCTGGATGCGGCGCTGGCTGCTCGCGATCGACGACGCGCCGGTCGAGACGGACTTCCCGATCGAAAAAGACGCCGACCTCCAGTGCACGAAGTCCGGCCTGCTCCTGCGCGACTTCAAGGAGAAGACCGCCTACGAGTTCACCGCCGAGCGCGCCCGGGAGCTCGACGCGACGCGCCCGAAACTCCCCGTCCCGAAGCTCCTCGACGAGGTCCGCCGCCTGATCGCGGTCGGGACGCCGCCGAAGGCGAAAAGATCGGGCGATGTCTACGAGACCGATCCCGGCATCAAGGTCCCCGCGCTTTTCTTCGAGCGGCTGAAGAAGGCGCTCCCGATCCTCTACGTGAACGGCGACGGGAAGTCCAAGGGCGTGGAGGAGTGGGCGCGCAGCGGTCACGGGGTGACGGCGATCGACCTCCGCGGGATGGGCGAGACCGAGCCGGACCCTCCCCATAGGGGTCTCGTCCATTTCGTCAAGGCCGACTGGAAGGAGGCCTACATCGCGATGAGCCTCTCCCGGCCGCTCCTCGGCCAGAGGGTGCGTGACCTCCTCTCGATCATCGACGGCGATTGCCAGCTGGTCGGCGTCGGCTCCGCGGCGCCCGTCGCGCTCCACGCGGCGGCGCTCGACCCGCGCATCCAGGCCGTCACGCTCGACGGCATGGTGATCTCCTGGTCGGCCGTCGCGAAGACCGCCGTCACCTACAACCAGCTCACGAACGTCGTCCCCGGCGCGCTCAAGGTCTACGACCTGCCGGACCTCGCGGCCGCGATCGCGCCCCGGACGATCACGATCCGCAACCCGGTCGACGCGGCGGGGAAGCCCGTCACGCAGGCGGAACTGGAATCGGTGTGGTCTGGAACAAACCTCGTGCTGGAGGCGAAGAAATGAGCCTGATGCTCGCGCTGCTCCTGGCGTCGCAGGAGCGACTCACGGTTTTCGAGCCCGACGAGCAGCCGAAGAAGATGCTCGAGACCTGGCTGCTCGGCGAGTGCGGGAAGCACTTCGAGACGCGGCGGAAGGCGGTGGCCGACCTCAAGACGCCGGACGACGTCCGCCGGCGCCAGCAGGATCTGCGCACGCGGTTCATCGCCGCGCTCGGCGGGTTCCCCGAGAAGACGCCGCTGAATGCGCGCGTCGTCGCGAAGGCCGAGCGCGACGGCTACCGGATCGAGAAGGTGATCTACGAGAGCCGGCCGAACCATCACGTTACGGCGATCCTCTATCTGCCGGAGGGGAAGGGGCCCTTCCCGGGCGTGATCATGCCCATGGGCCACAGCGTGAATGGGAAAGCCGCCGACTACGCCCAGCGCGGCTCGATCCTCCTCGCGAAGAACGGGATCGCCTGCCTCAACTACGACCCGATCGGCCAGGGCGAGCGGATGCAGGTGCTTGACGAGAAGGGGAATCCCGCGATCAAGGGGAGCACCGGCGAGCACACGATGGTGGGGACGAGCGCGCTCCTCGTGGGCTGGAGCTGCGCGAGCTTTCGCATCTGGGACGGCATCCGCAGCCTCGACTACCTCGCTGCGCGTCCCGAGATCGACCCGAAGCGCCTCGGCTGCACCGGCTGCTCGGGCGGCGGGACGCTCACCTCCTATCTCATGGCGCTCGACGAGCGGATCGTCGCCGCGGCGCCCTCGTGCTACATCACGAGCCTCGAGCGGCTCTTCGCCACCATCGGACCGCAGGACGCGGAGCAGAACATCACGGGGCAGGTCGCGTTCGGGATGGAGCATGCGGATTACATCCTCCTCCACGCCCCGCGCCCGACCCTCATGCTCACCGGGACGCGCGACTTCTTCGACATCCAGGGCGCGTGGACGACGTTCCGCGAGGCCAAGAAAGTCTACGGCGTGGTCGGCCATGCCGAGCGCATGGACCTCTCCGAATTCGACCAGACCCACGGCTACCCGAAGAACCACCGCGAGGGCGCGGTGCAATGGATGCGCCGCTGGCTCCTCGGCGTCGATGACACGGTTGTCGAGTCCGACTTCCCGATCGCGAAGGACGCGGACCTCCGGTGCACCCCAACGGGCCAGGTGCTGAGCGCGCTCAAGGGGAAGTCGGCGTTCGACCTCATCGCCGATCGCGAACGCGAGCTGGCGTCCAAGCGCGGCAAGCTGTCGAAGGACGATCTCCTCAAGGAGGTCCGCCGGCGGATCGGCCTCCCGGTCTCGATCCCCGAGGGAGCCGCGCACCCCGCGCACGGGGACATCCGCCGCGGGACCTGCACGATCTCCAAGGGGCATTCGGATACCGAGCCGGGGATCAAGGTCCCGTACCTGATCTTCACGCCCGATGAGAAGAAGACGGGCCCGAAGGTGCTCCACGTCTCGGGCGCTGGGAAGGCGGCTGCGGTCGACCGGTGGGTCAAGGACGGACGGGTCGTCGTGTCCCTCGATCTCCGCGGGATGGGCGAGACGGCGGGCAACGAGTTCAAGGAGGCGTTCCTGGGGCTCCATCTGAGCCGGCCGCTCCTGGGCTTACGGACCCTGGACCTCCTTTCGGTGCTGGCCGACATGAGCGGCGAATGGCATCTTGTCGGCGACACGGCGGCGGCCCCGGCGGCGCTCCATGCGGCGGCGCTCGATCCCAAGGTCGCGCAGCTGACGCTCGAAGGGATGGTGGTCTCCTGGTCTTCGGTGGCGCGGACTCCGATCACGAAGGGCCAGCTCGGGAACGTCGTCGCGGGAGCGCTCGAGGCGTACGACCTGCCCGACCTCGCGGCGGCGATGGTGCCGCGACCGCTGACGATCCGGAACGCGGTCGACCCCATGGGGAAGCCGGTGACGCAGGCGGAGCTCGAGGAGGCGTACGCCGTCGCCCGCGCGGCCTACAAGGGGGCCGGCGCGGAGAAGAACCTCGTCCTGGAGGCCATGCGATGATCCTCCTGCTCGCGCTGCTCGCCTCGCAGAACGTCCTCACGCCCGAGGACCAGCCGCGGAAGATGCTCTACACGTATCTCGAGGGAGAGTGCGCGAAGAAGTTCGACGAGCGGCGGAAGGCGATCGCGGCGCTGAAGACCCCCGAGGACGTGAAGCAACGGCAGGAGATGCTTCGCGCGAAGTTCATCGACGCGCTGGGCGGCTTCCCCGAGAAGACACCGCTCAACGCGAAGGTCACCGGGACGCTGAAGGCCGAGGGCTACCGGGTCGAGAAGGTGATCTACGAGAGCCGCCCCGACCATCATGTCACGGCGAATCTCTATCTTCCTGTTGGACAAGGTCCGTTCCCCGCGGTCCTCTTCCCCTCGGGCCACTACGACAATGCGAAGGCGGCGGCGGAGTACCAGCGGGCGTGCATCCTGCTGGCGAAGAACGGCCTCGCGGTCCTCGCGTTCGATCCGATCAGCCAGGGCGAGCGGGTCCAACTGCTCACGGCCGAGGGCAAGCCCCTCGTTGGCCGTGGGACGTTCGAGCATACGATGGTCTCCGCGGGCGCGACTCTGGTGGGCCGCTGCACGGCGAGCTACGAGATCTGGGACGGCATCCGGAGCCTCGACTATCTCTGCTCGCGTCCCGAGATCGATCCGAAGCGCCTGGGCTGCTTCGGGAACTCGGGCGGCGGGACGCAGACGGGCTACCTCATGGCGCTCGACGAGCGGATCGCCTGCGCGGTGCCCAACTGCTTCATCACGTCGCTGGAGCGGCTCTTCGCGACGATCGGGCCGCAGGACGGGGAGCAGAACATCCCGGGGCAGGTGGCGTTCGGGATGGAGCACGCGGACTTCATCCTCCTGCGCGCGCCGCGGCCGACCCAGATCAGCTGCACGACGCGCGACTTCTTCGATATCCAGGGCGCGTGGACCTCGTTCCGCGAGGCGAAGCAGGTCTACGGGCTCCTGGGGTTCGGCGAGCGGATGGACCTCTTCGAGTTCAACGACCCGCACGCGATCTCGCGTCCGATGCGCGAGGCGGGGCTCCGCTGGTTCCGCCGCTGGCTGGTCGGGATCGACGACGCGCCGGTCGAGACGGACTTCCCGGTGGCCAAGGATGCAGAGCTCCAGTGCAGCGCCTCCGGGCAGGTGATGATCGACTTCAAGGGGAGGACGGTCTTCGACTTCAGCGCCGATCGGGAGAAGGAGCTGGCCGCGGGGCGGGGGAAACTGGGGAAGGACGAGCTTCTCAAGGATGTCCGCCGCCTGATCGGTCTTCCAGGATCGATTCCCGCGGCGAAGGCGATCGGCACGACGCTCTACGAGACCGAGCCGGGGATCAAGGTGCCGTATCTCCGGGTCCCGGGGAAGGAGGGAGTCCTCCTGCACGTGGACGGGAAGGGGAAGGCGGCAGGGACGTTCGCGGCCGGCGGTCGCTCGGTGATCGCTCCCGATCTCCGCGGGATGGGGGAGACGGAGGCGGACGGCAAGCGAGTCGGCTGGGAGCGGTCTTTCGGTTTGAATTGGCGCGAGGCGTTCCTGGGCCTCCACCTGAGCCGGCCGCTGCTCGGCCAGCGCGTGCACGACATGCTTTCGATCGTCGGCGCGCTCGATAGGGCCAGCGGCCTGCACGCGGTGGGCGTGGGCGAGGCCGCGCCCGTGGTGCTCCATGCGGCGGCGCTGGATGCCCGTATTGCAGAGGTGACGATCGAGGGCGGCGTGATCTCCTGGTCGGCGGTGGCGCGGACGCCCGTCTCGGTGAACCAGCTCACGAACGCCGTCCACGGCGCGCTCAAGGTCTACGACCTGCCCGACCTCGCGGCGGCGATGGCGCCGCGGCCGCTCACGATCCGGAATCCCGTCGATCCGGCCGGAAAGCCGGTGACGCAGGCGGAGCTCGAGGCGGCGTATGCCTCCGCGCGCGCGGCCTACAAGGCGGCCGGGGCCGAGAAGAACCTGGTCCTTCGCGCGAAGGAGTGATCCGGCGTCACTTCCACTACGGACGGATCGCCCGGTAGAACTTCAGGGCCTCCGCGACCTTCTCCGGCTGCGCTCGGAGGCCGGACCAGTGGAAGAACATCGCGCCGGTCGCCGGCAGCCGGGTGCCGTGGTCGAGGACCTCGCGGACCTGCCCGGCCGGGACCTTCTCGCCCCAGTCGGAGAGCTGGAGGATCGGCCAGATCCGGATCCGCTCGCCGGGCTTGCCCTCCACCCCCAGGTGCTTCCCGAGCCACTGAGTCTGCCGGGAGATCCAGGCGGGGTCGGCCGCGTGGCCGAACCGCGCGTGGTAGGGCATGATACTGAAGACGTCCAGGTGCTTCGCCTGGGCCTTGAGATCGATCGCGAGCTTGCTCCGGATCGCGCCGTCGAGGTCCGCCTCGGACCAGGGGCAATGGAAGGTCCCGAGGAGCGCCTTGGGGCGGACGGCATCCCGGATCTCGCGGAACTCGCGGACCCAATCGGTGAAGACGTCGCAGCGCCACTGTACCCACGCCTCGCGGTGCCGGCCCAGCAGGAGCGCCGAGAGCTCGGACGTCGGGGCCTCCGGGAGCGCCGTCTTCGTCTCGCTCGAGAACCTCTTGAGGCAACGCCCGCAGAAGCAGGTGTCGGGCATCTGGGGCTTTTCCTGCTCCCAGCTCGCGTGGGCGTGGTGGTAGTCGAGCCACACGCCGTCGATCTCGAATTTCCCCAGGAGCGCGCGGAACTCGTCCATCCGGCTCTTCCGGTACGCGGGGTGGGTGGGGCAGATTCCCTGCCAGCCCGAGGGGGGCGGGCAGACCTTCCCGTCGGCTCCGACGGGCGCGGCGTCGAGGTCCTGCTTGAGGAAGCCCGCGCCGTGCATCGTGTTGAACTCGGCGTAGACGCTTGCGCCCTGCAGCCGCAGCGTGCGGACCGCCTCCTCCGTCACGCTCCCCGACCCCACCCACACGGCGTTCACTCCGGCGTCGGCGAGCGTCTTCCCGTCCTTCCACAGCTCGGACGGGAGGCCGCCGTAGATGCCGCGGACCTCGACGTGCGGGCGCTTGGGCTCCGGGTCGGCCTGCGCGGCGAGGGCCGCGGCGATCCAGGCGAGGGCGAGCGTCATAGGAGGTCCTCCCCCAACGATACGTCCTTCCGGGGATTCCGTCTCGCCGATTTCCCGCGACCGACCCCGTAACCTCCGCGTCCAAAGTCTGTAGTGAAGACACAACGGAGGTCGCCATGAACCTGATCGCTTTCGCCTGCCTGCTCCTCGCCGGGACGCTCGACGACGATCTCCGCCAGCTCCGGGATTTGCGGCGCACCCACCGCGAGAAGGGGACGGAAGCCGCGGCGCTCCGCCGCTCGGCGCACGAGGAGCTCGATCGCGCGGCCTACGACCGGGCCGTCGAGAACCATCGGAGGGCGACGGCGCTGGAGGTCGAGCGGGTCGCGCTCGGGAAGGCCGAGGCGGAGCAGGTCGGGAAGATCGCCGCCGTTCTCTTCAAGGAGCTGGACCACGACGGGGTCGAGGCGCGCGACCGCGCGTCCCGCCAGCTTCTCATGCTTGGACCTGGAGCGGTTTCGGTCCTCGAGCGGCTCCTGCCCGGGCCTTCGGCGGAAGTCCAGTACCGGCTGATGGACGCGATCGCGAAGCTCAAGCGTCTCGAGGTCGATGCCGACGGCCGCCTTCATCAGTGGGCGGCGACCGCGAGGGCCTCCTCGGAGTACACGAACACCGGCTGGTCCGCGATGCAGGCGACGGGGAAGCCCGACACGCTCGCGGCGGGCGACGCGCGGAGCGCCTGGGCGTCGATGAGCGCCGACGGGGGCGAGGAGTGGCTGGAGCTCGGCTACGAGCACCGGATCCGTCCGACGCGGGTCCGCGTGCACGAGACCTTCAATCCGGGCGCGGTCGTCCGCATCGAGGCGCGCGACGAGGAGGGGACCTGGCGGGTCCTGTGGGCGGGGAAGGACCCGGTCCGCGAAGGCCTGGGCTGGCTCGAGGTCTCCGTCACGGCCGGGTTCGCGACGCGGGCGATCCGGATCACGCTCGACAGCGCGAACGTGGCCGGCTGGAACGAGATCGACGCCGTCGAGCTGATCGGGGAAGGAGCCTAATTCAGGCCCAGTGAATTCGTAAGGACGTATTCACCACAAAGTCACAAAGGACACAAAGAACCCAATCCCTTCCCTCCACGAAGTCGGGTTTTCTTGGTGTGCTTTGTGACTTTGTGGTGAGGTTCATCTCATCTTACCGCGCCTCCCACGTTTCCCGAAAGAGGCGGAGGACCCGGGGGAGGCAGGGGCGGCCGTCCGGACAGCGTTCCGCGCAGCGGGCCTCCGGACCCTTCGAGCGCTCCACCAGGTCCTTGATGAGCTCCTTGCGTCCGTCGCGGGCGTCCTCGGAGACCTGGGCCGCCGTGATCCCGAAGCAGGGGCAGATCGGAGCTTCCGGATCCTTCGGCCAGGCGGTCGAGGCCAGCCGTTCGGCGCGCACGGCGGCGCCCCAGGCATTGAAGTAGGCGGTACGGCACGCGGAGCCGCTGCAGTAGAAGGTGGCGCCGGCGAGGGCCGAGCGCTCCTCCGGCCGCAGCTGTGCCTCGAGGGTCGGGGGCCCGACGGGATCGCCGGGGGTGCCGCACTCGGGGCAGCGGGGCTCTTCGGGTTCGGGATCCCGGATGAAGGCCCGGCTCAGGGCTTCTCTCCGAGGCAGTAGAGCATCTCCTGCCGGCGTCCCTCAATCTTGTGCGCCACGCGCGTGTAGATGCGGTTGCCGCAGATGGCCGGCGTGGCGAAGACCTCGTCGCCCAGCTTGCTCGCGGCGAGCTGGGTGAACTTCTCGGGGCTGGCTCGGAAGACGAAGGTCTCGCCCGCCTCGTTGGTCGCGTAGATCCGGTCGCCGACCCGCACGGGCGACGCGCTGAACGTGCCGCCGAGCCGCGCCTTCCACAGCTCCTTGCCGGTGTCGGCCGCCCAGCAGGTCGCCTGACCGGCGTCGAGCACGCCGTAAAGGTGGCCCTCGTGGATCAGGAACGAAGGCACGTAGACGCGGTCCTTGGTCTCCCAGGCGATCTTCCCCGAGCCGTCGGCCCGCACGGCCGCCAGGTGGTTGCGCGGGTATCCGCCGCTCGTGTAGACGTGGGTCCCGTCGGTGACGGTCGACGTGACGCACTCGGTGGTCGCGCCGGCGGTCTCCCAGAAGACGGCCCCCGTGAGCGGATCGAGGCTCGAGACGAGGTCGCAGCCGGTCATGATCAGCTGCTCGCGTCCGCCGATGCGGAGGACGACGGGCGACGTGTAGTTGGGCACCTTGGGGCGCCCGCGCTTCCAGACGACGGCGCCGGTCTTGCGATCGAGGCCCGCGACCACGCCGCCCCCGTGGTGGTCCGCCGAGACGAGGACGAGCGGGCCGTACGGGGCGGGAGAGGAGGCGTAGCCCTGGTGGATGACGTAATCGCTGATCTTCGTCTGCCAGAGGATCTTCCCCTCGCGGCCGAGGGCGGTGGTGGTGACGGCGCCGCTGTTGGCAAAGTTGATGAAGACCCGCTCCCCGTCGCAGGCGACGGTGCTGGAGGCGCCCGTCGACTTGGCGTTCTTCCGCATCGCGCCGCCGCGGTGCACTTCGGTCTCCCAGATCCTGCGTCCCGTGGCCCGGTCGAAGCAGAGGACCGACTGGGTGTCGTTCTTCTCGTCGCAGGTCGCCAGGTAGAGGTGGTCCCCGAAGAGGGTGGGCGAGCCTTGTCCGCGGCCCGGGACCTCGGCCTTCCAGAGGACGTTCTCGGTCGCGCTCCAGAAGAGCGGGGGTTTTTGTCCTTCGGGCGCGGTCCCGTCGCGTCGCGCGCCGCGCCACCACGGCCAGTCGGTCTCGGCGACGGGGATGGCGTCGTCGGCGGGTCCGGCCGCGGCGGCCAAGAGGGCCAGGACGACGCCCGACAGCATCCATGCGCGTGGCATCTCCCCAGTATACCGGGGGTTCGACGTGGGGATCGCCAAGAAAATGAAGGCCAGGATCTGCCTGCGGATCGTGACGTGGGTCGGGACTTCCGGGGTCGGATTCCTTGCGCCCTTCCCTCCGCCACGGGCGCCGAGATCGGAGCGGTTCGGGAGCCTCTCGGCGGCGACTTCGCCGCGACGGCCCGCGTGATCATCGACGGACGCTCGACCCCGTCCAAAGACGCGCCGCCGCGGATGCTCCCCTTCGGCGTGGCCGTGGAAACGGGACAGGTCCCGATCGACGTTCCCTGCTCCTATGGCGGGCTCGACGGGCCCTACCGCAAGCTGGACGTCGTGAAGTTCTTCAAGTCCCTCGGCGAGGTTCCTTCGCTTGCACTCCGGGGCCGTTCCTGATAAAGACTGGGGCCTATGAAAACGATCGCCTCCGTGCTCCTCGTCGCTTTGACCCTGGCCGGGCAGGCCGGCTCCGCCCGACTCCCCAACCGCGCCAAGTCGCGGGCGGCGGCCACCGCCACCGCCTGGGGCAGGACCCTGGCTCAGATCCCCAGCACGGTCATCGACAAGGGCGTCCTCCGGAACATCCCCTACCTGTCCTACCGGGCGGGCGAATACGAGTTGAACGTCTACGGCGACCCCGCCGCGCCGGCGGGAGTCGAGATCGGCATCCACAAGGAGCTCCTCAAGAGCCCCGCGGCGAAGAAGAACTGCGTCGACCTCATGGGCGGCCTCCTCTCCGACGCGGCCGACAAGGCCCTGCTCGCCTCGCTGAAGATGGACGTCGATAAGAAGGCCCGCAACGGCCTGACGTTCGAGATCACTCCGCCCACGGCCGCCGACGCCTACGGCGGCTGGTGGGTGTCGATCTACGACGAAGTGGCCCTCGACCGCTCGCGCGCGTCCGAGGACGAGATGGCGCAGATCACGGTGACGAAGGCGGCGGTGAAGGACGCGAAGCCGGCGGCCGCGGGGGCGCTGGAGGTCGAGGGCTCCAAGGGCAAGTGGGCCTCGGGCGATCTGGCGAACGCGCGCGAGGGCTCGGAGAAGGTCTACAGCCCGACGTTGAGCAAGAAGGACGGCAAGTACGTGCCGGACCGGACGATCGACGACACGGGCTACATCATGTTCATCTGCGCGAACAGCGACAAGCACGAGGACATGGAAGTGATCCAGAAGACCTGTCCCTCCTGCAAAGCGGAGGACACCTTCTTCTGGGACTCCGGCAAGAGTAGCTTCACCGGCTTCAAGTGCGGCGAGACCTACGACAACGGCCTCGTGAAGTGCTCGATCTGCGGCAAGGCGCCGCGGAAGGTCCGGACGAAGCACAAGTAGGCGCCCAAGTGTTAACGAAATGACCGCGTCATTTCGTCAGCACTTGAACGCCTACTTCAGCGGGTATTCGAACTTTGCCCGGACGCCGGTCTTGCTGGCGGTGACGATGACGAGGGAGTAGGAGCCCGTGCCCAGCTTCTCGCTCAGGTCCCGGGTTTCGCCCTTCTTCACCGTCGTGAGGCTCCAGGACTTGATGACCTCCGGATTGACCTTGTCCTTCGAACTGCAGCTATCCTCTCGTGATCCCAATTGACGATCAGCATCTCGCCGTGCAGCGCGGGCGACGAGAGCCACGTAGTATCCCGGCCAGGCGCAGAGGCCGGCGAAGGCGATCCCTCCGAGGATCCCGGCGTAGTCCCGGGCCCGTCCCGAATCCCGCCAGCGCAGATAGAAGAGGAGCGCCGCCAGGATTCCGACCAGGCAGGTGATCTGGAGGCAGGTGACGACCGAGTAGTACGCGAACGCGGGGAAGAAGGCGAAGAACAGGGCGGCCGCGCGATCCCAGGGGGACGGGAGGAGCCGCCGCGCGAGCGCACGAAAGAGCAGGAGGGCCAGGAGGGAGAACCCGATCAGCGTCAGCCGGAAGGGGATCTCCCCGGGACCGGCGAGCGCGAAGACGCCCGCGACGATGAGGGCCGGAAGGGGCGGATGGTCCGGGTAGAAGAACGTCCGATACTCCGGATACGCCCCCAGGTCCGGCCCGGAGACGTCCAGGCGCAGGCCGAAGGTCTTCGAGAGCCCGAACTTGAGGTGATTGCGCGCGTGCTTGGAGAACTCCGTCGAGACGCTCTCGTGGTGCCTGAGGAACGGCCGATCCAGGCCCACGCCCTGGACGCCGGCGAGGAGGAGGCAGAGCGACAGCGTCCAGATCCGGTCGGGCGCGGAGGAGGCGACGCTCACTTCCCCCCATCATATCATCGGGTGGGCCGTGGGCCCTCTTGCGGGTGGCTCGGCCGCGGGGACGGAACGACCGGACAAACACGGGTGGGAAGGAAGTTGATTCAGAGCCTCGGATCCTCCCTGATCGACCGACCCTCAAAACAGGGAAGCGGAGCGACCCCCTCGCCCCTTCTCCGCGCGGAGTGCCCGCCGGCGTGAAAGTGATCCACGGGCGGCACGAAAGGGCCTTCCGGCGCTATGATCTCCGGCAGGATTCCCTGGGTTGATGGCCCGTTCAGGAGGATGTCCCATGTCCGATCCGATGAGCCGCCGTTCGGTGCTCAGGGCCGCCGCTGTCGCGGCCGCGGCGGCCGCCGCCGCCCCGCTGGCCGAAGCGGTGACCGGGGGAGAGGCGCCCGAGACCGCCGTCAAGACCCTGTACGAGTCGCTCTCCGAGAAGCAGAAGGGCGAGATCTGTTTCGCCTGGGACCACAAGGACAAGGGACGCGGGCTCCTGAGGTCCTATCTCTCCAACAACTGGCGGATCACGCGGCCCGCCATCAAGAGCGAGTTCTTCAGCTCCGACCAGCAGGCCCTGATCCGGCGGATCTTCGACGGGATCGTCAACCCCGACTGGATCGAGCGCTTCAACCGGCAGTTCAAGGATGACATGGGCGGCTTTGGCGTGGCCCAGAGCATCGCCCTCTTCGGCCAACCGGGCCAGGGCAAGTTCGAGTTCGTCCTGTCGGGGCGGCACGGCACGGTCCGCTGCGACGGCAACTCGATCGAGCACGTCGCGTTCGGCGGGCCGATCCTCTACGGACATGCCGCCAGCGGGTACCACGAGAAGTCGAACCACCCGGACAACATCTTCTGGCACCAGGCGGTGGCGGCGAACAACCTCTACACGATGCTCGACGGCCGGCAGCAGAAGCAGGCGCTCCTGACCGAGGCGCCGGACGAGGCGCTCATCGCCTTCCAGGGCAAGGACGGGAAGCTCCCCGGCGTCCCGATCCGGGACCTTTCCGCCGACCAGAAGGACCACATGCAGAAGGTGCTGCAGAAGCTGATCGAGCCGTACCGCCCATCGGACCGGGACGAGGTCGTGGCCTGCCTGAAGGCCCAGGGCGGACTCGACGCGTGCTCGCTGGCCTTCTATCGGGAGGACGACCTGGGAAACGACGGCGTCTGGGACAACTGGCGCCTGGAGGGGCCCGCGTTCATCTGGCATTACCGCGGGGCGCCGCACGTCCACGTCTGGGTCAATGTGGCGGCCGATCCCTCGGTGCATCTCAACGCGAAGAACGATTCCGGCCCGTTGAGGAAGTAGCGCTGACCCGCCGGGAGGCTCTGGCCCACGCCGCCCCTGCGGGCGCGACCCCGGGGTGGGTTCGTTGATCCCTACTTCCTGCACGACCGCGAACGGCGTGTCGTCGGAAGAATTCAGGAATCCGCGGGGACTCGAGGGACCTTCGACCCGCCGTGTCACGTTTCGTGACACGAGGTGACAGGCTCCTCGGAGAAATGTGTCCTATGAAGGCACGTCACGGTCCCGCCCAGGCATCTGCCGCCTCCCGTCGAATCTTGCACCGCCCTGCCCCCGCGGCGGGCACTCCCTTGTAGTATGAGAGCAGAGGCCGTCGACACCATGGATTCCATGCCGACCCAAGCCGAAGACGAGGCCCTGCTCCGGGCGTTCTGCGAGCGCGGCGACCGGCAGGCGATGAACTCGCTGTTCGCGCGCCACGCCGACGCTGCGTACCGGACGGCGCTGCGGCTCTGCCGGAACGCCGCCGACGCGGAGGACGCCGTCCAGACCGCGTTCATCGAGGTCCTGCGCCGCGCGGCGCAGTTTCGGGGAGAATCGGCCGTGAAACCATGGATCCTGGGGTTCGTCGTCAACGCCACGCGCCACAAGGCGCGCGAAGAGGGGCGCCGCGGGGCCCGCGAGGAACGGGCCGCCCGGAGCGAGACCGTCGCCCCCGTCGCCCCCGGCGCGAGCGAGGTCCGGGAGGCCGTGCAGAAACTCCCCGACCACTACCGCGCCCCCGTCTGGCTCCACTACTGCGAAGGCCTCTCGTCGGGCGAGGTCGCCCAGGCGCTCAGCCTCTCCGAGAACACCGTCCGGAGCCAACTCTCCCGCGGCGTCGAACAGCTCCGGGAAGCCCTCGTCGTCGGTACGCCCGCCCTCCTCGCGGCCCTGGCCGGCGCGGCCGTCGAGTCCGCCCCCGCGACCCTCACCGCTTCGATCTCCACGCTCGTCGCGAACGCCGCTCCCGCGGCGATCAAGGCGGGACTCCTGGCGAAACTCTCGGCTGGCACCGTCGCCCTCGCGGCGGTCGTCAGCACCGCCGCGTTCGTGGGATGGGGCGGCGTGCCGGACGATCCGCCGCCGCCCGACCTCGAGCGGGTGGAGAGGAAGGTCCTCGAATGGCAGCCCCGGCCCGACGAGCGGCGCTTCGACGAAATCGCCTGGGCGAAGGACCTGGCGCACGCGCTGCGCCTCTCGAAGGAGAGCGGGCGCCCCGTCTTCGTCCTTGCCCACGTGGCCCACGTGAACACGGGTCGCGGCGACGGCGGCGCGATGGCCTTCCGGGCGGGCCCGCTCTCGGACGACCGCGTGATCGCGCTCCTCAACCGCCGCTTCGTACCGGTCTACTCCGACTCCGAGGACCCGAAGGACAAGGAGCACGGGCGCATCTACCATGAGGCCTTGAAGAAGAAGCTCGAGACCGGCAGCGAGTTCCTCTACTTCGTCGGGCCCGACGGACACGTGATCGACACGATGCACGTGTGCAACACGAAGACCGACGCGCTCCTCGAGCGGCTCGCGAAGCACGCGGGCCCCGAAGGCGAGCCGCGGGTCGCCCCCGCGCCCCAGTCGGCCCCTCCCTCCGCCGTTGGCCTCGTCCTCCACTTCACCGCGCGCTACCTCGAGAAGGACGGGAAGGTCGACACGAGGAAGGGAAACTACCACGAGTTCCCGGCCGAGGAATGGATGGTCCTCTCAAGGGACGAGGCGGCGCGGCTGGTCCCGCCCGACCGCGGCGCGATCGACGTGGACCCGCCGCTCGCCGCGAAGCTCCTCTCGCGCTTTTATCCCCTGACGGGGAACTTCGAGGATCCCTCGACCAACAGGATTCTGGAGCATTCACTCCGGGCGCGCGTCGTCGCGGTCCGGAAGGACGCGATGTGGGTCCGCCTCGAAGGCCGCGTGAAGATGGACCACTCCTTCTTCCCGAAGAAGCAGGAGAGGGTCGCCGAAGCGTCGTTCACCGGATACGTCACGGTGGACGCGAAGACGAGACAGATCCGCTCCGTCCGCGTCGCCACGGAACGCGGCACTTATGGGACGGAGTCGTTCGGGGTTGCGATCCGGTCGGTTCCCTGACAGGAGGTCCTTCCATGCGCCTTCTCGCTCTGATGCTCTGTGCCCTGCTTCAGCAGGGCGATCCGGGATGGGTGGAGACCCGCGTCGCCGAGTGGCAGATGAAGCCCTCGGAACGCAAGTTCGACCGCATCGGGTGGCTCACCGACATCCGTGCGGCCCTGGAGCTGGGGAAGAAGACGAACCGCCCCGTGTTCCTCTTCACCCACGACGGGCGGATGGCGATCGGTCGCTGCTGAGGCGGCGCGAACAACCTGAGGGCGGTCGCCCTCTCGAACGACGAGGTGATCCGGCTCCTGAACGCCCACTTCGTGCCGGTCTACACCTCGATGGAGGACTACGTCGGGAAGAACGCCTGCGTCCCCGACGACGAGCGGAAGGCGTACCAGAAGATCTACCACGCGGCGATCGCGAAGAAGCTCTCGACCGGGACGGTGCACCTCTACTTCCTGACCCCGGAAGGCGACCCGATCGACTCGATCCACGTGGCCCACGCGAAGTCCGAGAAGGTGATCGCGACCGCGAAGGCGGTGGTCGAGAAGCTCGGGACGCCGGAGGGGAAGGCGCTGATCGAACCCCGCCCGCAGGCCTCCGGACCCAAGGCCCCGGAAGGCTCGCTGGTCCTCCATCTCGTCGCCCGGGCGGTGCCGGGCAAGGCGGGGGGATTCTGGGGCGAGCTCCCGGGCGAGGACTTCATCGTCTACTCGAAGGAGGAGCAGGCCAAGTTCCTTCCGACGGGGGACGCCAAGACGTTCGACGTCGATCGCGACACGGCGCTCAAGCTGCTCAACTACTTCTATCCCTCGACGGAGAACAACTCCATCGCGACGAACGAGGTGGAGCAGATGTCGATGAAGGCGACGCTCGTGGCCGCGGGGAAGGTCCGGCTCGACGCGACGCTCCGGATGAAGCATCCCTTCTACCATAAGAAGGACAACGCGACCGTCGACGCGGTCGCGGTCGGCCTGGTGGACTTCGAGGGCGGGAAGATCACCCGGTTCCGGATGGCCACGGAGAAGGCGATCTACAACGGCGGCACGTTCGGTGTCGCGGTACAGGAGGTCCGATGAGAACGCTCGCGCTTTGCCTGGTCCTGGCGGGCTTCCGTCCCGGCCCCGAGGAGCGGATGCTCTTCGACTTCGAGAAGGCGGAGGAGGCCACCTGCTGGTCGATGCTCGGCCTGCCGCCGGATGCGGACAAGCGCCTCCGGGTGGAGCCGCCGGTGAAGGTGGAGCTCTCGACCGAGAACGTCTCGTCGGGGAAGCAGTCGCTCAAGCTCACGTTCTCGGGAGGCCGGTGGCCCACGGTGACCACGGCGCTGCCGAATGAGGACTGGATGCCGTTCCACCGTCTCAAGGCGGACCTCTGGGTGACGCGGCCGTGCCTGGTGGGCCTCACGGTCCTCCAGGAGAGGAGTTCGCGCAAAGAGGGATGGGATCCGGTTGTCGGCCGCTGGACGAAGACGATCCTCGCCCGGCCGGGGAGGAACGAGGTGAGCGAGGTGCTTCACCGGAACGACTGGCAGGCGATCATGCCCAAGCTCGGGCCGGTCGTCCGGTTCGAGATCTTCATGTACTCGCCCCACGAAGGGGAGTCGATCTGGGTGGACAACATCCGCCTGATCGGGAAGAAGGACAAGGAGCCTGAAATCAAACGGTCGTTCACAGTGCTCGGGACGGACCTGACGGTCTCGGGCGTGCAGGAGCTGGGGAAGAAGCTCAAGGACCAGTGGAAGAAACCCGAGCCGAAGACGGTCGACCAGCTCGAGGCGGAGTTCAAGGCGCAGCACGAGAAGAAGGGCGTCGTGCTGGCGGTCCTCCGCGACGGCGAAAACGGCTATCAGGGATGGAAGGACGCCTACTTCAACAGCCACGGGCCCGACGGGATGACCTTCGAGCGGAGCCAGAACTTCGGAGGGCACGAGACGGCCGAGATGTTCATGCGCCACCGGAGCCCGCTCCACCGGGTCGATCTTTCGGGCATCCCGAAGGGGGCGAAGATCCTGGCCGCGCGGCTCATCATCGTCTGCGCGACGACGGAGTACGAGAAGGGGCGCGACCCGCGCGAGAACCCGAACATGTGGGCGGCCGAGGCGTGCAATCGCCCGTGGGTGGAGGGCGAGGTGAGCTCGTACGAGTGGGCGAAGGACAAGTTCTGGAAGGCGATTGGCGGCCAGCACTACGGGGAGGATCCGGACTTCCTCCCGGTCTACCTCGCCTACGGGCCCGGGAACGCGCCGGTGAGCTCGTGGGACTTCAGCGAGGCGGTGAGGTACTGGACCGACGGGAAGCACGAGAACCATGGCTTCATGCTGCACGGCGACTCGTTCCACTGGATGGGCCGGGCGTATTATCGCGAGGCGAAGGAGATCAAGAATCGCCCGGCGCTTCTCGTGGCGTACGAGCCGAAGTGAGAAGTCAACCGCAGAGCCGCGGAGACGCAGAGCAGAAACAGTAGGTGCGACTGGATTACTGCTTCAGCGTGAGGAGCACCATGCGCAGGTCCATCACCTGCGTGGCGGGGACGTTCAGGGCACGGAGGGAGAGTTCGCCTCGCCCCGCCTTGAGCTCGAGACGCCCGAGCCGCATCGGCTTGAAGTCCTTCACGTAGGATTCCGAGCCCCGCGATGCGCGGTCGTGCTCGGCCCCGAAGAGGGGAGGGTCATGGGGCTCGGAGACGGTCCCCTCGAGCCGGCTGCCGTTGAAGCTCATCTCGACGGTCGAGCCGACGTCCGCCTTGGGGCAGGTGTAGTAGATCGTCACCTCGTACGTGCCGGCCGTTGCGACCTCGATCGGCCAGGTGATCCGGTCCTCCGGGCGCGTCCAGTTCGTGAAGAAGGAGCAGTTGGGTGCGCCGGCGCTCCGCTTCACGCCCCCGTGCGGCTCTCCGTCGCGGGCGGGTAGGGGCGTGAGCGGAAACTCGGGATAGCCCACGGTGAAAGGGCGGTCATCCTTCTTCGATGGGAGCGCGAGCTCCTTCCTGAGCGGGGCGAGAAGGGCCAGGAGGCGGGCGGCCGCCTCGGGCTGCTCCTTCGCGATGTCCCGGTCCTGTCCCGGGTCGGCGTCCATGTCATAGAGCCGGCCCGCGTCATCCAGCCGGTGGCGCTGCGTACGGAGGCTGAACTTCCCGTTCCAGTGGGAGAGGATCGCGCGGTCGGGCCAGTCCTTCGCGGTCCCCAGGAGGAGCGGTTTCAGGCTCACGCCGTCGAGCGGCTTCTTCCCCGCGATCGGGACGCCGGCCAGGTCGGCCAGCGTGGGGAGGAGGTCGATCGCGCCAGCGATCTCGGGGATCCGCGTGCCGCCTCGGATGCGGCCGGGCCAGCGGATCAGGAACGGCGAACGGACGCCGCCCTCGTCGGTCGATCCCTTGCGCCCCTTCATGCCGCCGTTCCAGCGCCATCCGTTGGGACCGTTGTCGCTGAAGTAGAGGACGACCGTGTTCTCGGAGAGCTTCAGGGCCTCCAGCCGCTCGAGGACCCGGCCGACGTTCCAGTCGATGTTCTCGCTCATCGCGAGGACCGCGCGGGTGAGGGCCAGGTCCTCCTGAGCCGGGTTCCGGGGGCGCAGCTTTGGGTCCAGTCCGGCGAACTTGGCGTAGAACCGGTCGGGGACCTGGGCGGGGGTGTGGGGCGTATTGAGCGGGACGTAGCAGAAGAACGGTTGCGCCTTGTTCTGCTCGATGAAGGCGAGGGCGTGGTCCGTCAGGTCGTCGACGAGGAACCCCTTGCCCTGCTCGAGGCGCCCGTTGTGGTCGAGGAGGCGCGCGTCGAAGTAGTCGCCCCAGTGGCCGGAGCTGAAGCCGTAGTATTCGCCGAAGCCGCGGCCGTTGGGGTGGTAGGGGAACTGCGAGCCGTTGTGCCACTTCCCGAACGCGCCGGTCGCATAGCCGGAGGCCTTGAAGGCGTCGGCGATCGTCCGCTCGTCGAGGTTGAGCCGCTCGCCGCCGCGGGAGACGTCGCGGACGCCGCCGCGGAGGTGATATCTCCCCGTGAGGAATTCCGCCCGGGTGGGCGAGCAGACGGGGGAGACGAAGAAGCGATCCAGGATCGCGCCGTCGCGGGCGAGCGAGTCGATGTGGGGCGTCGCGAGCTGGGTGTTCCCGTTCACACCGAGATCGCCCCAGCCCTGGTCGTCGGCGAGGAAGATGACGATGTTGGGGGGCTTCTGCTGGGCTCGGGCGCCCGCGGAGGAGGCGATCGAGATCAGGCCGGCGGCGATCCAGAGGGAGCGTTTCATGTCAGGGCTTTAACACGCCGCGTCCCCGGCCGGTTACGCCAGCACGTCTCGCACGACGTGGCCGTGCACGTTGGTCAGCCTCCGCTGGATCCCGTTGTGGTACCACGTCAGCCTCTCGTGGTCGAGCCCCAGCAGGTGGAGCACGGTCGCGTGGAAGTCGGGCCACGTGACGGGCTTCTCGACCGACTTCCAGCCCACCTCGTCGGTGGCGCCGTACGCGAGGCCCGCCTTCACTCCCGCGCCCGCCATCCATATGGAAAAGCCGTACATGTTGTGGTCGCGGCCGGTGCCCACGACGTTCGCCGCCGATTCCGTGAAGGGGGTGCGGCCGAACTCGGTGGTGAAGAGGACGAGCGTGTCGTCGAGCATCCCGCGGCGGGCGAGGTCGCGGAGGAGCGCGGCGACCGGCTGGTCGATCCGCGCGGCCTCCTGCGTGTGGTTCTGGCGGACGTTCTCGTGGCCGTCCCAGTTGATGCGGGGCGAGCCGAACGAGCCGCCCGAGAAGATCTGGACGAACCGCACGCCCTGCTCGAGGAGCCGCCGCGCGAGGAGGCAGCGGCCGCCGAAATCGGTGGTCGGCTCGTGGTCGAGGCCGTACATCGCGCGCGTCTCGGCCGACTCGCCCTGGAGGTCGGTCACCCGCGGCACCGCCATCTGCATCTTGGCGGCGAGCGCATAGCTCTCCACGCGGGCGGCGAGGACGTCGTCGTCCTTCCGCTCCGCCAGGTGGTCGCGGTTCATCTCGCCGAGCAGCTCGCGCGTGGCGCGATCCTTCGCGGGCTCGATCTCGCGCGCGGGGAAGAGGTCGGGGATCGCCGTCCCCTTGGACCGGAAGGCCACGCCCTGGTGACGTGCGGGAAGGAAGCCGCTCGACCAGTTGATCGTCCCCGCCGCCGGGAGGCCGCGCGGGTCGGGCAGCACCACGTAGGCGGGGAGCTCGTCGGTCTCGCAGCCCAGGCCGAACGAAAGCCACGTGCCCATCGAAGGGAAGCCGTTCAGGCGGAAGCCGGAGTTCTCCTGGAACGTGGCGGGGGTGTGGTTGGCCGAGTCGGCGACCATCGAGCGGATCACGCAGAGGCGGTCGGCCTCTGCCGCGAGGTTGGGGAAGAGGTCGGAGATCCAGAGGCCGCTCTGGCCGTTTTGGCGGAACCCCCAGTCGGGTTTCCGGAGGAGCCCGATCTTCCCGAAGAACGTCTCGGGCGTCTCGGTGCCGGGGAGCGGCTTGCCGTGAAGGCGGGTGAGCTCGGGCTTGTGGTCGAACGAGTCGATGTGACTGAGGCCGCCCAGCAGGCAGACGTGGATCACCCGCTTGGCCCGGGGAGTGAAGTGGGTGCCCGCGCGCGCGCCGTCGGCGGCGAAGAGGCGGACGAGCGCCGAGGCGCCCAGCCCGGAGACCGCCCAGGAGAGGAAGTCGCGGCGGCAGGGGTCAGTCGACATAGAGGAACTCGCTCGTGTTGAGGATCACGCGGCAGAAGGCGGCCAGGCCGTGCTCGCGGATGAAGCCCGCGGCGCGCTGCTGCTCCTTTTCCGTGGCCTCGCGGCCGAAGGCGAGCAGGATCGCGCGGCCCGCGGGATCGCCGCCCCTCTCTCGGGCGGCGCGTTCGGCCAGGCGGTCGGCCATGCGGAGGACGAAGGCGTTGTTGAGGAGCGCCAGTGCCTGGAGCGGCGTGGTCGTCACGGCCCGCTGCGGCGTGGTCGTCGACGGGTCGGGGCAGTCGAAGGTCTCGAGGAACGGGCTGCGCCCGCCGCGCGCGCCGAAGCGGTAGAGCGTCCGCCGCCGCGCGTCGGGCCCCTCGGGCTCGATCGGATCGTAGAACTGGGTCCCCTTGAAGAAGTGCGAGCGGACGTCACGGTAGCCCTTGCCGCCGACGGTCGGGTCGAGATCGCCGCACACGAGGAGCATGGCGTCGCGGATCGCCTCGGCCTCCAGCCGCTGCGGGCTGCGGCGCCAGAGGAACCGGTTGGAGGCGTCCTTCTCGAGACCCTCGCGCCGCGCCGCGGAGGACTGCCGGTAGGCGGCGGAACTGACGATCAGCTTGTGCATCTCCTTGAGCCGCCAGCCGCGGCGGACGATCTCGCCGGCCAGCCAGTCGAGCAGTTTCGGATGGCTGGGGCGCCCGCCGTTGAAGCCGAAGTCGTTGGGGGTGTCGACCAGGCCGCGCCCGAAGTGGTGGTGCCACAGCCGGTTCACGATGACGCGGGTGAAGAGCGGGTTCTGGGTGCTCGTGATCCAGCGGGCGAGGCGCGCGCGCCGTTCGGAGTCGGTGGCGTTGGGCTGGAGTCCGAGGTCGGGAGCGGGAAGGGCGGAGAGGCCCGCGGGGGCGACGACGTCGCCGGGATCGGAGACGTCACCCCGGCGGAGGACTTTCATGACGCCCGGGTCGGCCGGCACGACGGCGTAGACCTTCCGTCGGCCCGTGGACTCCAGCTCCTTCCGGAGCCGGAGGGCGGCCTCGCGCCTTCCCCGCGTCTCGTCGTCCAGACGGGCCGCGATCTCCGCTTCGGCGGGCTCGGCGATCCCCGCCGACGCGGCGACCTCCGCGGCGCTGAGCGCGCGGTCGTAGAGAGTGGCGCGCACGACCGTGCCCGCCAGCATCTTGTTCCCGCCCGGCGGGGTGTGGCGGACGCCGAAGACGACACGCGCCTCTCCGGCGCGGAAGGGCTGGAGCGCCGCGCCCTTGTAGGGCGCGCCGTAGGGCCTGCCCTCGCGGTAGCCCGTGATCGTGCCGTCCGCCTGGTAGACGATCGCGACGTGGACCGCGCGGGCGGTCGCGTCGGTCTCCGCGGGCCCTCCGAACGACTGGCTGCGCGCGAAGAAGTTGCTGCCGGCCATCCAGCGCCGGGCCTCGCGCTCGCCGAAGACGATCGCGTCGAAGAGGCTTCCGTCGAGCGTCTGGACGCCGATCGCGCCGCCGCCCTTCTGGTCGAGGTTCTCCAGTTTCACCCAGGCCTCGAGCGTCTTCTCCTTGAGCTCGCGGTCGAGGGGGGCGGACTCGATGTATCCCTGCTGGGCCGAGCCGTGCAGCTTCCCCTCGCGGTCCTGGAGATTCTCCGCGAAGTTCCACCGGGCATAAGCCTTGGGCGGTTCGGGGGGCGCCAGCCCCGCGAGCGCGGCGCGGGCGGGCCGCTCGATCTCCTGGAGTTCCCGCGTGACGGCCTCGAGGCGTGTCTGGGCGGTCGGGTCGCGCACCTCGCGCTCGCCGTGCTGGGCGCCCGCGAGCGCCGCGGCCAGGCGATAGTAGTCGGCCGCGGAGACCGGGTCGAACTTGTGGTCGTGGCAGCGCGCGCAATTGACGGTGAGGCCGAGGAACGTCTGCCCGACAGTGCCGACCAGGTCCTCCAGCTCGTCCTGGCGCATCGTCATCCGCATGCGGTCGCTGGCGGGGATGACGGTGTCGTGCGGGCCGGCGACGAGGAACCCCGTGGCCGTCAGGGCGTCGGGGTCGCCGGGGCGGAGGACGTCGCCGGCCAGCTGGAGGCGGACGAACTCGTCGTACGGCAGGTCGCGGTTGAGGGCGTCGATCACCCAGTTGCGGTAGGGCCACGCGTTGTCGCGCGGGAGGTCGCGCTCGAAGCCGTTGCTCTCGCCGAAGCGGACGACATCGAGCCAGTGGCGGGCCCACCGTTCGCCGTAGTGGGGCGAGGCGAGGAGGCGGTCGACGAGCTTCTCGTAGGCGTCGGGCGAGCGGTCGTCGAGGAATCCCCTCACTTCGTCGGGCGTGGGAGGGAGGCCCAGCAGGTCGAAGGAGAGCCGGCGGAGGAGGCTGCGCCGGTCCGCTTCGGGGGAGGGCACGAGGCCGGCTTCGAGGAGGCGCTCGCGGAGGAAGGCGTCGATGGAAGGGGTGGCCGCGGGCGGGGCGAGGGGCTTCAGGGACCACCAGTCGAGGCCGGCCCGCGCGTCGGTCGTGAAGCGGAAGGGGTCGATGGGGTCGCTCCCCCACTTCGCCCCGCCCGCGATCCAGGCCTTGAGGATCTTCTTCTCGGCGGCGGGGAGGGGCTTCTTCGGGGGCATCTCGTCCTGGTCGAGTTGTTCCCAGAGGAGGCTCTTGGCGGGGTCGCCGGGCGCGACGACCCTCGTGGCACCGGCCTTGCGGCTGAGGTCGAGTTTCCCCTTGGGCTTGGCGCCGCTGTGGCAGTCGAGGCAGCGGTGGGCGAGGAGCGGGGCGACGACGCGGTCGAAGTCGGGGGCCTCCTCCTGAGGCGCTTTGGGGGCGAAGGCGGCCGCCCCCAGGGCCAGGAAGAGCGCGAGCGATCTCATCACCGTACTCACTCTTACACCGCAGCCGACCCAACGAAACGCACCGTCTGTTTCGTTGCGATATTACTTCTTGGGCTTCAAGACCTTATCGAAAAATGCCTCGACCGGGGCCTCGGCGTCGCCCCCGCGGAAGCCGTGGCCCTGGCCCGCCATGACCTTCAGCGTCGAGTCCACGCCGGCCTTCTTGAGGGCCTCCTGGAGCAACTCGCTCTGGGAGAGCGGGACGAGATCGTCCTTGTCGCCGTGCATGATGAGAAAGGGCGGGTCGTCCTTCGAGACATAGGTGATCGGGTTGGCCTTTGCGACCTTCTCTTTGTTCTCCTGGATCGGGCCGCCGATCAGCTGGGATTCGGGAGAGTTCGGGGCATCGTGCTCGATCTTGTTCTTTCCCATCTTCAGGAAGTCGGTGGGGCCGAACCAGTCGACGACCGCCTGCACCCTGCTGGAAAACTCCTGCGATCCGCCCGTCCCCTCGAGCTCCTTGACGTCCCCCGACGTGCCGACCAGCGCCGCCAGGTGGCCGCCCGCCGACGGGCCCCAGACGCCGATGCGATCGGGGTCGATCCCGTACTCCTTCGCCTTCGCCCGGAGGAACCGGATCGCGGCCTTGCAGTCCTCGATCTGGGCGGGGAACTTCGCCTCTTGCGAGAGGCGGTACTCGATCGAGGCGCCGAAGTAGCCCTTTTGGGCGAGCTTCGTGAGCGGACGGATCCCCGCGTCCCGGCTTCCCGCCTTCCAGCCGCCGCCGTAGATGAAGACCACGACGGGCATCGGATCCTTGGAAGGAGACTTGGGCTTCACGAGGTGGAGCTTGAGCGCCCGGTCGCCCCCCTTGCCGAACTCGACGTCCCGGACGACCTCGACGTCGGGCGGGGCTTGCGCGAAGAGGATAAGGCCGAGCAGCAGGATCGTTTTCATGGGGGCCTCCGAAAGCTCGGGACAAGGCGCCGGCGTTTCATTATGGTAACGGACTCGATAGGAGAATCCTCATGAAGCTTGCACTGGTCCTTCTGGCCCTCGCCCTCCCCGTCCGGGAGGCCGGATTCCTCGACAAGACGATCGAATACAACGGGGCGCAGGTCAAGTACGTCGTCTACGTCCCCAAGGCGTACAACGCCGAGAAGCCCCACCCGGCGATCCTCTTCCTCCACGGCTCGGGAGAGCAGGGGGACGACGGGCAGAACCAGGTGAAGGTCGGCCTCGGCGCCGCGATCAAGAAGGCCGAGGAGAAGTGGAACTACATCGTGATCTTCCCCCAGAAGCCCAAGGGCCGGGGCGGGTTCATGGAGCACGAGAAGCTGATCCTCGACATCATCGAGAAGACCAAGAAGGAGTACAAGGTCGACGACAAGCGCCTCTACATCACCGGCCTCTCGATGGGCGGCATGGGGACCTGGTCGCTCACCTGCAAGTACCCCGACCTGTTTGCCGCCGCGGCCCCGGTCTGCGGCCGCGGCACCCCCGCCGATGCGGCCAAGATCAAGGACCTTCCGATCTGGAACTTCCACGGCGACAAGGACACCGCGGTGCCCATCAAGGGATCGCAGGACATGATCGACGCGGTCAAGGCCGCCGGCGGAAATCCAAAGTTCACGATCTATCCCGGCGTCGGGCACAACTCGTGGGACAAGGCGTACAACGATGAGAAGCTCGAGGAGTGGTTCATCCAGCATTCGAAGAAATAGGAGAAGGACCTATTTCGAACCACGAATCACGGAGTCTCGTACCGCGGCTCCTGGGGATCCTGGGGCTGCTGCTCGTCTCGGCAGCACCCCAGGAGAAGGTCGCGTGGGACCTCGAGGCGCTCGGCAAGGCGCCGAAGACGGTCGCGGCCGAGGGCTTCGACGTCGAGGGGCTCCGGGCGTTCTACTATGACGGACTCCCGGTTCAAGGGAAACCCACCCGCGTCTTCGCGTGGTACGGGGCTCCCAAGGTAGAAGGCAAGGTCCCCGCGATGGTCCTCGTCCATGGCGGAGGCGGGACCGCGTTCGCCGACTGGGTGAAGCTGTGGGTCTCGCGCGGCTACGCGGCGATCGCGATGGACCTCTGCGGCGGCGTTCCCCGGAAGGGCCCAAAAGGCTGGGAGCGCCATCCCGACGGCGGCCCGCCCGGCTGGGGCGGCTTCGACCAGATCGATCAGCCCGAACGCGACCAGTGGACCTACCAGGCGGTCGCCGACATCCTCCTCGCCCACTCGCTCCTGCGGTCGTTCCCCGAGGTGAACGCCGATGCGATCGGCATCACCGGCATCTCGTGGGGCGGGTACCTGACGTGCATCGCGGCGAGCGTCGACGCCCGCTTCAAGTTCGCGGCGCCCGTCTACGGTTGCGGGTTCCTGGGCGACAACTCGACGTGGCTCAACACCTTCGAGAAGATGGGGAAGGAGAAGGCCGCGAAGTGGCTGGGGCTCTGGGATCCGTCGCAGCACCTCAAGCGGGCGAAGATGCCCTTCCTCTGGGTGAACGGCACGAACGACTTCGCCTACCCGCTCGACTCGTACCAGAAGTCCTACCGGCTGCCGGCGACGGAGCGGACGCTTGCGATCCGCGTCCGCATGGCCCACGCCCACGGCGGCCCGGGCGAGAAGCCCGAGGAGATCCACGCCTTCGCGAACGCGCTCTTCAAGGGGGGCCCGCCCCTGGCGAAGATCACGGGCCAGGGCGACGGATGGGCGACGTTCGCCTCCAGGGCTCCGATCGTGAAGGCCGAGCTCTGCTTTACGAAGGACTCGGGCAAGTGGCAGCCCCGGAAGTGGGAGACCTCCCCCGCCTCGTTCGCGGAGGGCAAGGTGACCGCCACGCCCCCCGAGGGCGCCCGGGTCTGGTACTTCAACCTCGTCGACGACCGCGGCCTCGTCGTCAGCACGGAGCACGTCGAAGCGAAGTGAAGCGCCTCCGCGTCGCGGCCGTCCAGATGGCGTTCGCGCCGACGATCGGCGGCAATCTCGGGAAGATCCGCGCCGCCCTTGCCGAGGCCGCGCGCCAAAAGGTGGACGCGGTCCTCTTCCCCGAGTGCACGACCACCGGCTACTCCTATGACTTCCGCTCGCTCCGGCCCGGCGAGGTCCGCGACGCGCTCGCGGCGATCACGGAACTCGCGCACCACCATGCGATCAACATCCTGGTCGGCACGCCGCTCTTCGCGGGGAGGAAGCTCTATAACGCGCTTCTCGTGATCGACCGGGAAGGCCGGGCCGTCCACGCCTACGCGAAATGCCAGTTGACCGATCTCGACCGCAAGACCTTCGCGCCGGGAGACGCGGTGGCGCTCTTCGCGATCGACGGCGTCCCGGCTACGGCGATCGTCTGCCACGAACGCCGCTACCCGGAGCTCGTCCGGCTCGCGGTCATGGCGGGGGCGCGAATCTGCTTCCATCCGAACGCGGGGCTCGACACGCTCGCGGTCTCGAAGACGAAGCGGGGCGGCTGCGACGGGATGGACGCCCGCGCGTTCGAGAACGCGATCTACTACGTGTTCGCGAATTCGGTCGGCCCGCAGGGGGGCGGAAGGTGGTCGGCGGGGGATTCCAAGATCGTCGCGCCCGACCGCTCGCGCCTCGCGCTGGCCGACAACGCGACCGAATCGGTGATCGTCGCCGACCTCGACCTCTCGAAGGCGACGGGGAAGTACGCGCGGGAGAGCCTCGAGCATCCCCGGTTCCTCGCCCCGCACTGGAAGCGGATGGTGGCCGACGCGCGCCGCCGGGCGGCCGGATCGCTCGCCCGTCTCGGCCTCCGGTAAATTACTCCAACCGAGTACGTGGAGAAGATACTCACCACAAAGACACAAAGAACACCAAGAGACCCTCTTCGAGATGGAGAAAGTATGGGTTCTTTGTGTTCTTTGTGGCTTTGTGGTGCAATTCAGCCTGGCGGATTCATGCGGAGGGTTGCGCCATGGGACGTTCCTTCGATCGACGCGAGTTCACCCGCCTCCTTCTGGGAGGAGCGTTGGCGGCGGCGGGATGCGCGGGACCCCCGGTGCGGACTTCCTCCAAGGCGGCGATCAAGATCTCGCTCCAGATCCCGTCGGAGTTCGCGGATGAGGACCTGGTCTTCGCGCGGCAGATGGGCGTCGAGTACGTCAGCATCCCGACCAAGGGAGGGACCTACGAGACCTTCGCCCGCATGAAGCAGCGCGTGGAGGCCGCGGGCCTCAAGGTCGCGAACATCGGCAACTCGGACGTCCACAACATGCAGGAGGTGACGCTCAACCTCCCCGGCCGGGAGCAGAAGATCGAGCTCTACAAGCAGTACCTGCGCGACCTCGCGAAGGCCGGGATCTTCTACACCACCTACGCCCATATGGGGAACGGCATCTGGAGTTCGGAGCGGGGGACCACCCGGGGCGGCGCGTCCGCCCGCACGTTCCGCCAGGAGAACGCGAAGGGGTCCTGGGGCGGCAAGGTGTTCGAGGCGCCGCTCACCCACGGTCGGCCCTACACGAAAGAGGAGCTGTGGGAGAACTACGCGTTCTTCATCAAGCAGGTGGTCCCCGTCGCCGAGGAGACCGGCGTCCGGATCGGCATCCATCCGGACGATCCCCCCGTGCCCGAACTCGGGGGGGTGCCGCGCTGCATCTTCGGGAACTTCGACGGCTACGCGCGCGCGCTGGAGATCGCCGGCAGCCGGAACGTGGGCGTCTGCCTCTGCCTGGGCACCTGGATGGAGGGCGGGGCCGCGATGGGCAAGGACGTCGTCGAGGCGGTCCGCGCGTTCTCGAAGATGGGGAAGCTCTGGAAGATCCACTTTCGCAACGTGAGCGCGCCCGTGCCGAACTTCGTCGAGACCTTCGTCGACGACGGCTACACCGACATGAAGGCGGTCATGCGCGCGCTGGTCGAGGCGGACTACCAGGGCATCCTGATCGCCGACCACGTCCCGCAGATGGTCGGCGGGCGCAACGCCGGATGGGCGTACAGCATCGGGTACATCAAGGCGCTCTACGACATGGCCCGCGAGGGACGTTGACATGGGATGGATGCTCATCTTCGCGCTCCAGGCCGCCGCGGCGGACGGGCGATTCGAGAACTGGCCGCAGTGGCGCGGGCCCGAGGGGAACGGGCTCGCCCCCAGGGCCGATCCTCCCGTCGAATGGGGCGAGACGAAGAACGTCCGGTGGAAGGTGGAGATCCCGGGATCCGGCTGCGCCACGCCGGCCGTCTGGGGAGACCGGATCTTCGTGTTGACCGCGATCGACACGAAGAAGGACGCGAAGGGCGCGGCCCCGAAGCCCGCGGCACCGGAGGGCGACCGGGGCATGTCGACCGGGAAGCCGAGCACGGTGCATCGGTTCGAGGTCCTCTGCCTCGACCGGGCGACGGGGAAGACGGTCTGGACCCGGGCCGCGGCCGAGGCGGTCCCGCACGAGGGCCACCATCCGTCCCACGGGTACGCGTCGGCCTCGCCCGCGACGGACGGGAAGGTCCTGATCGCCTCCTTCGGCTCGCGCGGGATCTTCGCCTACGACCTGGAGGGGAATCTTAAGTGGAAGCGCGACCTGGGGGACATGAAGATCAAGGTCGGCTTCGGAGAGGGCATCTCACCCGTGCTCCACGGCGACTCGGTCTTCGTCAACTGGGACCATGAGGGCGAATCCTTCATCGCCTGCCTGGACGCGAAGACGGGCGAACCGAAGTGGCGGCAGGCGCGCGACGAGAAGACGACGTGGACCACGCCGTTCGTCGTCGAACACGCCGGGGCGACCCAGGTGGTGGTCAACGGTACGAAGCGCACGCGGAGTTACGACCCGGCGACCGGCAAGCTCCTCTGGGAATGCGGCGGCCAGGGGATGAATTCGATCCCGATGCCGGTGGCGCGCGAGGGGTTGGTCTACTGCATGACGGGATACCGCGGCTTTTCCGTAGTGGCCATCCGTATCGACTCGAAGGGGGACGTGACCGACAGTGCGCAGGTGGCCTGGAAGCGGAGCGACGCGGCGCCCTATGTCGCCTCGCCGCTCCTCGCCGGCGACCTGCTCTACTTCACGAAGGAGCGGCAGGGCTTCCTTTCCTGCGTCGACGCGAAGACCGGCGAGCCGAAGTTCGGCCCCGAGCGGCTGCCGGGGATCGACACGATCTACGCCTCGCTGGCCGGGGCGGCGGGGAAGATCTACGTCGTCGGCCGGAGCGGCACGACCCTCGTCCTCAAGCAGGGCCCGGCGTTCGAGGTGCTGGCGACGAACGTCCTCTCCGAGGGGATCGATGCTTCGCCGGTGCTGGTCGGGAAGGAGCTGTACCTCAGGGGGGCCAAGTCGCTCTACCGGATCGAGGCGCGCTGATCGCGATGCGCCTTGCGGAGCGCGGCCCAGTCGATCGATTCCCGCTGCGCCGCCCACCACGCCTTGAGCTTGCCGATGCGCGCGTCCCGTTCCTCCTCGGGGCCGAAGAGCCGGAAGGGCACGGGTCGGCCCAGCATCGCGGTCAGTGCGTGGGCCGCGAGGTCCGAGAAGCGGCATCCGTGCTCCGAGATGCGGTCCTCACGGGTCGGCCGCGCGTCCTCAAGGAGCGCCACGAGCCGCGCCGCGATGCGGGGGTCGGCCGCCGCGCCCGCTGCGTGCAGTGCAACCTCCTTGGCGTCTGAATCTTCGTCCTCCAGGATCTTGAGGACCGCCTCCATGGCGGAGTCCGCCGGAGTCGTGCAGAGGAACTCGAGGGCTGCGGGCAAGGGGAACTCATCGTCCGGCTTTCTCCTGAAGAGTCGATTGACGACCTCGCGGACGCCCGCCTGCGAGCCGCAGCGGTCCCAGAGTTTGGCGGCCACGCGGATCACGTAATAGTCGAACGCGTCCGAGAGCAGGGATTCCAGGATCTTCTCGTGCTCCTTTCCGAGCGACGGGCCGATCTCGTGGAGCACGTAGCACCTCCACGGGGAGGTCGGCTTCCCGATATGGCCCAGGAGGCGGGGAAGGTACTTCTCCCGGTCGATCTTCAGGAGGCCGCGGGCGGCGATCGGTTGGGTGAACTCGTCCCCTTTCTCCAGCATGTCCAGGAAGTGATCCGCCAGACCGCGGGTCCCGGTCTTCTCCCACCAGACACGCGCGGACTGCGTGAGCGTCCGGCGCTCTTCTTCGGGGTCCTTGACCCAGGGCAGCTCCGAAGAGCCCGCCGCCTCCAGGCCGGTGAGTTCCCACAGGACTCGGCGGCACAGGTCGCCGTATCTGAGGAGGCGTCTGGACTCGCCGTGGGTCGTCAGCGAGAGTTGGTAGGTGGAAGCTCGCGAGGGGCGCGAATCTTCCAGGGACCGGATCAGCGCCGGGATCGCCTCCCATCCCAGGCGCAGGAGCTCCCGAGCCGGTCCGGAGTCCAGGAGCGTGTCGCGCGCGGTATAGCCGCCGCTGACCGAGATGACGTACTCCCCGGCCGATTCGTGGAGCCGCTCGATCCAGGCGTCGGCGCCCTGGGGGGCGGAGAGGGCCGGCCTGAGCAGCGCCTCGTAGTGCCGCACGAGCTCGCCGGGCCGGTCGCACCCGGGCGAGTCCGGGAAGGCCGTGAGGAGGCTCCAGCGATGATGGAGTTCGACGAGGGGCGCTCCTTCCTGCGCCCGGCGGATCGCCTGGATCTGGAGATGACGGGAGAGGTGGACGCCCAGGGCTTGGGAGCCCGGAGCGCCCTTGGGCAGGGCCATGAACCGGACGGCCAGCCGGGGAT
>CAZSCC010000637.1:0-12244 GCA_964604905.1 uncultured Planctomycetales bacterium | reverse complement strand
GCGCTCCTCCTTGTTCGGCCCCATGAGGCCGAGGAGGAAGATGAGAAGGACCAGCCCCCCGAGGCCCCCGCCCACGCCGGTCAGGATCAGCTTCCGTCTCTTCTGCGGCGTGAGCACCCTGTCCTGGGAGACGGTCACCATCGTCCCCGGACCGCCCTTGATCCGGTCGATCGCCGCCGCCACATCTTCCCCGGTCGCGTACCGGTCGTCCGCCTTCTTCGCCATCATCTTCTCGACCAGCGCCTCGACCTCGGCCGGGATCTCCGGAACGATTTTCCGGACCGGCTGGGGCTTCTGGTCGGCGCTTGCGTGCTTGACGGCAATCGAGACGGGCGACGATCCGGTGAACGGGGCGCGGCCGGTGAGGAACGAGTAGAGCGTGCCGCCCAGGGAGTAGAGGTCCGAGCGGCCGTCGACCTTCTCCCCGCGCGCCTGCTCGGGCGCCAGGTACTGCGGCGTCCCCATGACGTCCTGCGCGCTGGTGATCGTGGCGCCGCCCTTCAGGTCGCGCGCGAGGCCGAAGTCGGCCACCATGACGCGCCCCTGCTTGGTGAGAAGGATGTTCGCGGGCTTGCTGTCGCGGTGGACGATCCCCATCCTGTGGGCGGCGCCTAGGGCGAGGGCCACGCGCTTGGTGATCGCGAGCGCGTCGGCGACCTCAAGCTTTCCCTTCTTCTTCAGCACCTTCTGCAGATCGGTCCCGTCGACGAACTGCATGACGATGAAGTGGGTGCCTTTCGCGGAGCCGGCGTCCAGCACCTGGACCACGTTGGGGTGCTCGAGACGCGCGGCCGACTGGGCCTCGCGGAGGAACCGCTGGACGGCCTCCGGTTCGCTCGCGAACCCCTGCGGGAGCACCTTGACGGCGACGTCCTTGTGGAGGTTCTCGTGGCGGGCGAGCCAGACGACGCCCATGCCGCCTTCGCCGATCTTGCGGACGAGACGGCAGTGGCCGAAGACCTGATTCTCCATGATGGGCCGCATTATACCGAGGGAGCGCGAATCAACGAGGCTGATTTACGCCCCGACGACGCGTCAGACGAAGCGGATGCTATCGAGGGGATCCACCGTGGAGGGGGGAACTTGGGAACCGGACGTCGTTGCGCCTCAAGTATTCCCTTTGAACCGGACAGGGATTTTGGCAACATGGGGGGCTAATGGGACTCGGCGCGATCCTGAAGCGTCTCATCGGTCGCCTCTTCCGGCGCGCGAAGACGGTGCCCTGCACCTGCTGCGGGGCGGCGATCCACCCCTCCGATTTCGAGGAAGGTCGCGCGGCGACCGTCGCGTGCGTGACCTACTGCCCGAAGTGCGTCCAGAAGGTCATCGGCAAGCATGCCGGCGGGATCATGCTCGACACCTCCTCGTCCTCCATCCACGGCCCGATGCTAGGGTAGCGCGACCGGATCCGCCCCGCTCCGGAGGAATCCCCGCCGCCCTGCGCAACGGAAATGTGCGTCGTCCACGATGTTGCCCCGGTGTCCCGACCTCCCGGTTCGAGGGCGCCGAACTTTTTCCCCCGTGTTGACGGGCGTGTCCCGGGGCGCTACGATCCGTCAGACCGATGAAGAAGCGCCCGCTGGACCGCGAGGAGTTCTTCCGGCTCTTCCGCCGGAGGACGCCGCGGAACGCCCAGACCTTCGATCGGGCCCTGATCGAGAGCGCCGAGCGGGACGCCACGATCTGGGTCAGCGACTCCTCGGGCTTCACGCGGAAGACCCACGAGCACGGGATCCTCCAGTTCCTCGCCGTCATGATCCGCTGCTACGCGTTCGTCGTCCCCATCCTCGAACGCCACGGCGCCCGAGTCTTCACGCAGAACGCGGACAACATCCTGGCCCTCTTCCCCGATCCGGCCGTCGCCCTCAAGGCCTCCGTCGCCGTCCAGCGCCGGCTCCGAACCTACAACCGGGGGCGGAAGGACGCCGATCAGTTCCACCTCTGCATCGGGGTCCACTGCGGCCGCGCGATCCGGCTGAAGGACGACGTCTACGGCGACTGCGTCAACGTCGCGGCCAAGGTCGGCGAGGACCTCGCCGGCAAGGGGGAGATCGTCGTGACCGGCGAAGTCTCGCGCCGCGTCCGCGGGCGGTTCCGCTGCACCTACACGCGCTCGGCCGAGCTCGGCGGGCGCACGTTCGAACTCTTCCGAGTCGGCTACTGATGGACCTGCGCTGCGACGCCCTGACCGCCGATGACCTGGAGGAGGCGCTCCGCCTCTCCACCCAGGCCGGCTGGAACCAGCTGCCCGGCGACTGGCAGCGCCTGATCGACTTCACCCCCGAGGGCTGCATCGCCGGCCGCGCGGAGGGGCGCATCGTCGCCACCGCCACGGTCGCCGCCTACGCCTCCGACGCCCACTGGCTCGGCATGGTGATCGTCGACCAGGCCTGCCGCGGCCGCGGCTACGGATCGGCGATCCTTGAGGAGGCGTTGCGCCGCGCCGAATCGCTCGGATCGAAGGGGATCGGCCTGGACGCCAGCGACCAGGGCCACCCGCTCTATTCCAAGATGGGGTTCGTCGACGTCGAGCCGATCGACCGCTGGGGCGGTGCCCTGCGCGTCCCGGCCGCCGAGCCTCCCCTCGAGATCCTCAGCCACGCCACGCTCGACGCGATGCTCGCCCTCGACCACTCGGCCTGCGGGGCCGACCGCTCGCGCCTCCTCGTCCACCTCGCCATGGAGCGCGACGTCATCGGATGGGTCGCGACCGACGAGAAGGGCGCGGCGGGCTACGCCATCCTGCGCCCCGGCCGGCAGTTCGCGCACCTGGGCCCCGTGGTCGCCTCGAACCCCGCGCACTTCGAGATGCTCCTCGACGCCGCCGGGCTGGCCCTCAACGGGGCGGAACTGATCGTGGACGTGCCCCGCACGCCGGAGCACGACGCGGTCTTCGCCCGGAAGGGCTTGGAGGTCCGCCGCCGCCTGACCCGGATGACCCACCGGAAGCCCCAGCGCCTGCTGCTGGGGAAAGGGGTGCGGGCGGCCACCTCCTTCGAACTCGGTTGAGTCGTAACAAGACAAACCGTTTGTCTTGTTACGGTGAAAGGGGTTGCGCTCCCGGGCGATTCATAGTAGAAGACCGGGGTTTCCCACGGGTCGGACGGCCCGGGAGCGGGTTTGATAGGCACACTCCCCCCGGGAAGGGGTTATACTAATAGGCAACCTCGGCATTCAAGGTTGAGTCCGTATGGGTCGCGAATACTACTACTGCTCCCGCTGCCAGTCCCGCCTCAACAGCGACGATTTCGAGACCGGCGACGCCGTTCGCGTGCGCGACCAGATCGCCTGCGGGGGCTGCCTGGGAGAGATCATCGCCCCGCTCTCCTTCAAGGAGCAGGAGCAGATCCTCGTTCAGATCAAGAACGCCCGGGACCAGCGCGCCCAGCGGCCCCCCGCTCCGGCGGCGCCCCGGAGCGGCTCCGGCACCGCCTTGCGGGTCCCGGCCGTGCCCCGCCCCTCCTCGCCCTCCGCCGCCCCGCGACCCGCCCCGGCGAACCACACGGGGCTGGTCTTCTTCATCGGGGCGGTCGCGCTCCTCGGCGCGCTCGCCGTCCTCTACTTCCTGGTCGGCTCCCACGAACTCTCAGACTCGAAGACTCCCCCTCCCCCCGTGACCGCGGCCGCGAACGAGCCGGGCGTAAAGGTCTACGCCACCAAGGGCGAGCCGGCGGTCAAACCGGTCGTCGAATCCAAGAAGGAATCGGCCGCCAAGGCCGCGCTCGACAAGGCCCGCGAGGCGGTGAAGGCCAAGGCCCCCTTCGCCGAACAGGTCGACCTTCACCGGAAGGCACTCTTCGAATGCGAAGGCAGCTCCCTCGCGGGCGCCGCGAAGAAGGAACTCGAGGAAGTCCAGCTCAAGCTCAAGGACCTCGTCGTCATGGACCTCGCGTCGATCGACCAGGAGGTCCGGGCCGCCGTCGAGAAGGAGGAGTTCGGCCGCGCGATCGATCTCCTCGAAAAGGCCCGCCTGCGCCACTCCTCGGGCGAATGGACCACGGGGATCGACATGCGCGTCCGCGACGTCAACGTCAAGGACGCGTGGAAGGCCTTCCTCCCCCTCCGGGACAAGGCGCTCGACGCCAAGCACCGGAAGGCCGAGGCGGAGCTCAAAGCGATCGCCGACCGCGTGGCCAAGTGGGGCATCCCCGCCTTCTCCAAGGAGCTCGACCGATCGCTCGCCACCCCGGGCGGCGCCGACGCGACCCCGCCCTCCGTGCCCCCGACGCCGTCCGACCTCAAACCCCTGAGCGAGGAAGCCAAGACTTACCAGAAGCTGTGGCAGGACGCCCTCGCGTTCGCCGGCCTGCGGGACTACGAGGCCGCCCTGGCCGCCCTCGAAAGGGCGGGCGCGCCCCTCACGGAAGCCGACCTCAAGGCGGAGGCCCAGGCCGACCAGGCCTTGCTCAAGCTCGCCGCGGCCGCCTGGCGCGAGGCGGTCCAGGCGCTCTCCGCCGCGCCCCGCGGCGAGAAGCTCTCCCTCGAGTACCTCGACGAGCTCAACATCCCCGTCAAGATCAGCGAGCCCGTCGTGCGGGCCGACCGCGCGGGCGTCGAGGTCCTCCGCGGAGGCGAGCCCTTCCTGGTCGAACTCTCCGAACTCACCGCGCGCTGCCTCGGCGACGCCTTCAAGCGCCGTGCGGACCGGAAGCCCGAGACGGACAACAAGGCCGCCGCCTTCCTCTGCCTCCTGGAGGCCGACGTCGACGGCGCCCGCGCGCTCCTGGCGGGCCCGAGCGACCAGATCCCGTGGAAGTACTGGTCGTACGCGGCAAGGCTCGCGGAGACGCGATTCAACCCCGCGACCGAGAGCGCCCGGAAGGAGGTCGCGGCGCGCAAGATCTACTTCGCCGCCGAACGCGAGCGCCGGCAGGTGCGCACCCGCGGCGCGGCGATCGAGAAGTACCGCGCGCTCCTCAACGAGTACGCCGACACCGCCCTCGTCCGCGTCAAGCGGGCCCACCTCTCCGCGCAGCGCGAGACCGGGAAGGAGTACGTCTTCCTGAGCGACGACCTCGCCGGCGCCGGCACCTTCAAGCCGTCGCGCCATCCGAAGGCCGGGCCCTGCTGGACGTCCGACGCCGACTCACCCGACGAGCGCGGGCGGGAGAACACGATCGATTTCTCGTTCTACGCCTTCCCCGACGCGCCCTACCGCTGCTGGGTCTACGCGGGAGGGTGCTGTCTGGAGACGTTCGCCTCCTACCTCCAGACCACCGACCTGACCTATACCGACCCCAAGACGCGGCAGGTCTATTCGGTCGACCCCGGGTCGGGGGTCTCCCTCCCCGTCAGCCATTCGATCTTCCTCAAGCAGAGGCACGACCAGCACGGCGGCCCCAAGGAACCCAAGCGCTGGGAGTGGATCTCCATCCCGCTCCCGAAGTACGCGGCGGCGGGGCTCAAGACGGTCCGCCTCCTCACCCAGTCGAAAGGCTTCTCGGTCGCCCACGCCGTCGTAAGCGCGGCGCGCACGATGCCTCCCGGCGACGCGGAGATGAAGGCGCTCGTCAAGGGACCGGCGGACGTCGCCGACACCCCGGGCCCCGCGGTCCCGGCCGCCGAGCCGCGCGACCCGGCCCTGGTGGGCCACTGGAAGCTGGATGAAGCCGGAGGGACGGCGACCGATGCGTCGGGCAACGACAACACGGGCATCCTCGTCGGAGATCCTCCCCGCGGCCCGGGCAAGGCGGGCCTCGCCATCCTGCTCGACGGGAAGGATCGTTACGTCAACCTGCCCACCTCGCCCACGCTCGAGAAGGTGCAGGAGGGAAACTTCACGATCGCCGCCTGGATCCGGCCGAACTCCAGGCCCGCAGGCGCCGAGCCCTCCGCCAACGACGGCGCCTACGCCGTCCTCATGAAGGCCGGCGTCGAGGGCCTCAAGTACGGCGCCGACCAAAAGTTCACGATGAACCACGCGCTGGGCAACAACACGGGCTTGAGCGCCGTCGCCCCGGGCACGTCCCCGCCCGGCGGCTTCCATCACGTGGCAGGCGTCGTCAGCCGCACCGAAGGCTCGCTGAGGCTCTACGTCAACGGTAAGCTCGAGAGCACCGTGACCTTCGCGGCGAACGCGGTCGCGCACGAGTTCGGGGCCGAGACGTGGAAGATCGGGATCGGCGCCCCCGGAGCCCAGACGGGCCGCTGGGCTGCGGACGGCGCCCTCGACGACGTCAGGATCTATGCGCGGGCGCTGACCGCCAACGATGTCCGGATCCTCTCCGGCGCCGCCGCGCAGGGCCCCCTCGCGGTGACCCTCTCGAGCCCCGCCCCAAGCGAGCGCTTCGACGCGGGCGCGACGGTCACGATGTCCGCCGCCGTGGCCGGAGGGGACGGCCGCGTCGCCAAGGTCGAGTTCTACCAGGGCTCGCACCTTCTGGGCGCCGACACGGTCGCGCCGTGGGTCTACGGGTGGCGCTCGGTCTCCTCGGGGATGTATACGCTCACCGCACGCGCGACCGACAAGGCGGGAGCGGTCTACGTCTCCGCGCCCGTCACGATCCGCGTGGGGAACGCTGAGCTCTACCGCGCGATCAACCTGGGCGGCGCGGCGGTCAAGATCGACGGGCTCCCCTTCGAGGCGAAGAACGCGCGCAACCTGGCGGTGAAGGGCGAACCGGTCGACAAACTGGAGGCCGAACTCATCCCGCCCGCCGATCCCGCCCGCGGCGCGATGCTCCGAGCCTACGTGCATGCGAAGGAGGGGACCTCGGTCGCGCTCAATCCGGTCCCCAACGGGAGCTACCAGGTCTATCTCTACGTGGTCGAGGACGCTGCGTCCGAAACGTTCGATCTCCTGATCCGCGGCAAGGTCGTGCTCTCGAAGTACGCGAGCGGCCCCGCAGGCCGGTGGGAACGGCTGGGCCCCTGGTTCGTGGACGTGACCGACGGCGTGATCGACGTCAGCGCGCGCGGGGGGGACGCGAACTTCTGCGGCCTCGAAATCTGGCGCGTCACGAAGTAGACTGTCCGGGATGATCCTGGCCTTGCTGCTGGCCCTCGCCGCTCAGGAGTTCCCGTCGCGGGCGCTTCATCCCCACGCGGGCAGCACCGATGATGCGCGGCTCACGCCCGACGGAAAACTCCTCGTGACCCGCGGCGCCCCCGACCGGACAGCCAAGGTCTGGATCGTCGACACCGGGAAACTCCTCCACACCCTCGCCGACAAAGCGGAAGGGCTCGCGATGAACGCCGACGGGACGAGCGTCGCCGTCGGCGGCGCATTCGCGACGACCTTATGGGATCCCGCCAGCGGCGGCCAGACGCAGAAGCTCGACACGGGGTGGACGGCCCACCTGGCCTACAGCCGCGACGGGAAGACGCTCACCACGGTCTCGACCCGACCCCAGGCGCTCAGCGTCGCCCGCTGGGAGCTGAAGGGCGGCCGGAAATCGAAGTCCTTCGACCTCCCGATGACGAAGGACACGATCTGGCGCGCGCTGGGCGCAGACGGCGCGCTCCTCGCCGTGCCGATGCCCGACCGGACGATCCGTCTCTGGGACGTCGAGAAGGAGAAAGAAATCCAGAGGTTCGCCGGCCACGACGACAAGGTCACGGCGCTTTCGTTCAGCCCCGACGGGCGGACCCTCGTGACCGCCGGAAGCGACCACACGGTCCGGATCTGGGACGTCGAGACCGGCCGGGAACGGAAGCTCCTCTCCGGAGGGTATGAGGCCGACCCGCAGATCGCCTTCAGCCGCGACGGCGCCATGATGGCCCTGGTCGCGGACGCCGGGATCGAATTCTGGGACACGAAGACCGGCACGAAGACCTACGTCTACCGCCCCCCCTCGACGGGCGTGTTCGTAGCGAGCTTCGTCGAGATCGCGGCCGATGCGAAGACGCTCCTCGCGGGAGGCCTGTTCATCGCCAAGGATGCGCCGAAGGACAAGAAGACGACCGGCCCCCTGTATTTCTGGAAGCTCAAGAGGTGAGCGCCGGAGTTTTCTCTACCTCAATCGGCGCGAACGGCTAAGCTACTCGGGGAGAACAGCACGATGCTCGGCACTTTCCTGCTCCTGATGATCCAGGCCGACGACCCGGTAGACTTCCGCCGCGACGTCCGGCCCATCCTTTCGGACAACTGCTTCCTCTGCCACGGCCCGGACGAGAAGGGCCGCAAGGGGGAGTTCCGGCTCGACCGCAAGGCCGACGCCTTCAAGGTCATGGACGGCCACCAGGCCTTCGTCCCCGGAAAGCCCGAGCAAAGCGAGGCCATCCGGCGCCTGGTCACGAAGGACGCCGAGGAGCGCATGCCCCCCGGAAAATCGGGGAAGAAGCTCACGCCGAAGCAGATCGAGACGATCCGGAAGTGGATCGCGCAGGGTGCCGTCTGGTCCGACCACTGGGCGTTCGTCCCTCCCGAGCGACCGCCCGTCCCCGAGGTGAAGCGGAAGGAGTGGCTCCGGACGCCGATCGACGCCTTCCTCCTCTCTCGCCTCGAGCGCGAGGGGATGACGCCGTCGCCGCCGGGGGCACGAGAGACCCTCCTCCGCCGACTGAGCCTCGACCTGATCGGCCTCCCGCCGACCCCGCAGGAGATCGACGCCTTCCTCGCCGACGCGCGCCCCGGCGCGATCGAGCGCCAGGTCGATCGGCTCCTCGCCTCGCCGCACTACGGGGAGCGCTGGGGCCGCCACTGGCTGGACGCCGCCCGCTACGCGGACTCCGACGGCTTCGAGAAGGACAAGCCGCGCGAGGCATGGTTCTACCGCGAGTGGGTCATCGGGGCGCTCAACCGCGATCTCCCCTACGACCGCTTCGTCATCGAGCAGATCGCAGGCGATCTCCTCCCCAACGCCGCGCAGGACCAGGTCGTCGCCACCGGATTCCTTCGCAACTCGATGGTCAACGAGGAGGGAGGCGTCGACCCCGAGCAGTTCCGCATGGAGGCGATGTTCGACCGGATGGACGCGATCGGCCGTGGCGTGCTCGGCCTCACCATCCAATGCGCCCAATGCCACAGCCACAAGTTCGACCCGCTGACCCATGAGGAGTACTACCGCATGTTCGCGTTCCTGAACAACGCGAACGAGTCGTGCATCACCGTCTACACGCCGGCCGAGACGATGGAGCGCGCGACGCTCCTCGGGAAGGTCCGGGAGATCGAAGAGGGCCTGCGTCACCCGGACCCCGGATGGCGGCAGAAGATGAGGACGTGGGAGGCGGGAGTCCGCGACGGGCAACCCGCGTGGACGGTGATCCGACCCGAGGTGGACGACATCTCGTCCGGCGGCCAGAAGTACATCCCTTCCGCGGACGGCTCGTTCCTCGCCCAGGGCTACGCGCCCACCAAGCACAAAGTGAAGCTGACCGTGAACACGGAGCTGGACGCCGTCACGGGATTCCGGCTGGAGTTGCTGAACGACCCGAACCTGCCGCGCAACGGCCCGGGCCGCTCGGTCAAGGGGACCGCCGCGCTCACCGAGTTCGAGATCGAGGCCGCCCCCGCCGACGGCTCGGCGAAACCGGTCAAGGTCAAGATCGTCTCCGCCACGTCGGACGTCGAGCTTCCGGAGAAGCCGCTCGACGCGATCTACGACGACAAGAGCAACAAGAAGCGCAGCACCGGACCCGTCGCGTTCGCGATCGACGGAAAGGACGAGACCGCCTGGGGCACGGACTCGGGACCGGGGCGGCGCAATCAGCCGCGGAAGGCGGTCTTCGTGCCGGAGAAGCCGATGGGCTTCAAAGGCGGCACGACCCTGATCCTGTATTTGAAGCAGAACCACGGCGGCTGGAACAGCGACGACAACCAGAACCACAATCTCGGGCGGTTCCGGCTGTCGGTCACGGGCACGGCCGATCCGGTCGCCGACCCGCTCCCCGCGTCGGTCCGCGCCGCGATCGGCGTACCCGAAGAGCGGCGCACGCCCGCGCAGGAAGGGGCGATCTTCTCGTATTGGCGCACCCTGATTCCGGAGTGGAAGGAAGCGAACGAACAGATCGAGACCCTGTGGCGCGCCCATCCCGAAGGCTCCACGCAGCTCGCGCTCCAGGAGCGGGACGCGGCGCGCTCCACCCAGATGCTCAAGCGGGGCGACTTCCTCCAGCCGGCCGGGGCGGTCTCCGCGGGCGTCCCCTCGTTCCTGAATCCCCTGCCTTCCGGCGCGGCGGCGGATCGGCTCACGTTCGCGAAATGGCTGGTCGATCGGAAATCGCCCACGACGGCACGGGCGATCGTCAATCGGGTCTGGCAGAGCTACTTCGGGACCGGGCTGGTCGCGACGAGCGAGGACCTCGGCTCGCAGTCCCAGGCGCCGTCCCATCCCGAGCTCCTCGACTGGCTGGCGGTCGAGTTCATGGAGAGGGGTTGGAGTTTCAAGGCGCTCCATCGCCTGATCGCGCTCTCGTCGGCCTATCAGCAGTCCTCCCGCATCACGGCTGAGGCGCTGGCCCGCGACCCCTCGAACCGGCTGCTCGGCCGCGGCCCCCGCTTCCGCGTCGACGGCGAGGTGCTGCGCGACATCGCGCTGGCGGCCAGCGGCCTCCTCAACCCGAAGGTAGGCGGCCCCAGCGTCTACCCGCCCGCCCCGGCCGCGCTCTTCGTCCCGCCCGCCAGCTACGGCCCGAAGGTGTGGAAGGAGGAGACCGGCGACGATCGCTACCGCCGGGCGCTCTACACGTTCCGCTACCGCTCGGTCCCCTACCCCGCGCTCGAGGCCTTCGACACGCCCAATGGAGACGTTTCCTGCGTGCGGCGGACGCGGTCCAACACGCCGATCCAGGCGCTCACGCTGATGAACGAACCGCTCTTCGTGGAGTGCGCCCGGGCGCTCGGGGCGAAGGCGCAGGCGGAGGGCGGCGCGACCGATGCCGAGCGGGTCACCTATGCGTTCCGCCGCTGCACGGGGCGGACGCCGTCGGAGAAGGAAGCGGGCGTGTTGCTCGACTTCCTGGCCCGTCAGAAGGATCGCCTGAAGGAGCTGCCGGGCGGCGCCTGGACGGCGGTCGCGCGGGTGCTGCTGAACCTGGACGAGACGATCACGAAAGAGTGACGAGATGACGAACGACCCCTGCAGCGCCAGCCGCCGCTGGTTCCTCCAGGACTGCGGCGTGGGCATGGGCGCCCTCGCGTTCCACTCCCTCCTGGGCGGAAAGGCCCTCGCGGCGGGCGACGCCATGGCCCCGCGCGCCCCTCACTTCCGCGCCCGGGCGAAGAACGTGATCTATCTCTTCATGGCGGGCGCGCCGAGCCATCTCGAGCTCTTCGATTACAAGCCGCAGCTCGCGAAGTTCAGCGGGACGCTGCCCCCGCCGGAGCTCATCAAGGGCTACCGCGCCGCATTCATCAACCCGAGTTCGAAGCTCCTCGGCCCCAAGTTCAAGTTCGCCAAGCACGGGCAGTGCGGAGCGGAGATTTCCGAGCTCCTGCCCCACCTGGCCGGGATCGTCGACGACATCGCGATCGTGAAATCGATGGTGACCGACGCCTTCAACCACGCCCCCGCGCAGATCATGATCAACACGGGGGCGCAGCAGTTCGGGCGGCCGAGCATCGGCGCGTGGGTCACGTACGGCCTGGGCAGCGAGTCGAGGGATCTGCCGGGATTCGTGGTCTTCAGCTCCGGGAAGAAGGGCCCCAGCGGCGGAAACTCCAACTGGGGCTCCGGGTTCCTTCCGACCGTCTACCAGGGCGTCCAGTTCCGCGGAACGGGCGATCCGGTGCTCTACCTGTCCAACCCGCCGGGGGTGGACGCCGCGCTCCAGCGGGAGTCGCTCGACGCGGTGCGGAAGCTCAACGAGGAGCGGCTCGACGTGATGGGGGACCCCGAGATTGCCACGCGGATCAACTCGTTCGAGATGGCCTTCCGGATGCAGACGAGCGCGCCGGAGCTGATGGACCTGACGAAGGAGTCGAAGGAGACGCTGGAGCTGTACGGCGCCCAGCCGGGCAAGCCGTCGTTCGCCAACAACTGTCTCCTCGCCAGGCGCCTGGTCGAGCGAGGGGTCCGCTTCGTCCAGCTCTTCCACGAGGCGTGGGACCAGCACGGCAACCTGGTGGCCGACCTCAAGAAGAACTGCAAGGACACCGACCGGGCCTGCGCGGCCCTGGTCCTGGACCTCAAGCAGCGCGGGCTTCTCGACGATGCTCTGGTGATCTGGGGCGGCGAATTCGGCCGAACGCCCATGGTCCAGGGGGGCAACGACGGCCGCGACCACCATCCGAACGCCTTCTCCATCTGGATGGCGGGGGGCGGGGTGAAGCCCGGGCTGACGCTGGGCGAGACGGACGACTTCG
>CAZSCC010000636.1:0-4381 GCA_964604905.1 uncultured Planctomycetales bacterium | reverse complement strand
ACATCGTCACCAACGAACGGCACGACAAGGAGGTCCCCGTCCGCGCCCACGTCGTCGTCTACCGCGGCACGCCCGATGCGGTCGAGCCGTACTTCACCTTCGACCACCCCTGGGGCATCGGTCCGTTCAACCACGGCGCCTGCGGGATCGCCACCGGCCCCGACGGCCTGATCTACCTCGGCGTGGGCTCGCGCACCGACCACGGCGAGAAGGGAAAGGACCCCAAGTACGACCCGAACGGCGAGACGCCGCTCACGGCCTGCATGCTCCGGTTCGACCCCAAGGAAGGGAAGCCCAAGCTCGAGGTCTTCGCGCGCGGCCTGCGAAACCCCTTCGGGTTCGCCTGGGACGACCGCGACCGCCTTTTCGCCGGCGAGCACGGACCCGACGCCGACCACCCCGAAGAGCTCAACTGGCTCCGCGAGGGGAAGCACTACGGCTTCCCGCACCGGTTCGGCAGCGACGAACATCCCATGTACGCCGACGCGGTGCCGGCGCCCGAAGGCCAGATCTTCGAGCGCCCCGTCGCCAACCTCGGCCCCGACGCCCGGCCGGGCGGCAGGCTGACCCACACCTTCCCGCCCCATTCGGCGCCCTGCGGCATGCTCTTCTACCGCGAGGGCTCCCTTCCCGAGAAGTACAAAGGCCTCTTTTTCGTCAACCTCTTCGGGAACTACCTCGGCAAGGAGAAGGTGGGCTTCTCGCTCGTCGCGATGAAGATCGTGGAGCAGGAGGGCCGCCTCGCGGCCGAGACCACGAACTTCCTCACCGACCTGCGGCGCCCGATCGACGTCTGCCAATCAGGGGGAAAACTCTACCTCCTCGAGCACGTGAAGTACGACGACCAGCGTCCGCCCCGGGTGCTCGAGATCGCGGGAATGAAGTAGCCATGGACATGAGGAAGGTCCTCCGCGTCGCCCTCGTCGCGGAATGGGCCTTGGTGCTGGCAAGCCTGACGCTCGCCATCACCTTGGAGCGGTTCCTCCCCGCACCCCTCCACGACTATCTCAAGGCCGAATCCGAGCGGGACCTTCACGCCTCGGAGATGCTCGTCCTGCTGGGCCTGGGAGTCTTCTTCGTGGGGTTCCTCGTCTCGTCGATCGGACTCTTCGCGCTGAAGGGATGGGCGCGTTGGCTGTACCTCGGAGCGGAGGTCATCGGCTGCGTCATCATGATGTTCGCGGGGCCCTCCGTCGGGCATGCGGTCTCTTCGGCCTTCGAAAGCGCCACCACGGTCGTCTCAGGGCTGATCCTCGGGCTCGCCTTCTTTACGGACGCCCTGGCGCCCCGGCTCTCCGTCCCTCCGGGAGCGAACGTCCCGGAAATGAAATGACTTCCTCCGTGATTCTTGATTCTTGATTCGCCCCGTCTATTTCCTCTTCGCCTTGTCGATGACCTGCTCCTTGATCTCCCCGATCTTCCTCACCGACAGCCACCCGCGCAGGAGCAGCCCCGAGTTCTTCAGGTTCTCGTCGGTCGGCTCGCTCCCCGGATCGGCCCCACCCTGGCTCGCCGTCGGATGGACGTCGTTCTTCCCCAGCAGCGTGCCGTTCCAGTCGCTGGGCCGCCGCTTCATGACCTCCGCCCAGAACTCGATCAGCGGAACGCGCTTCTCCTTCACCAGTTCCGCCAGCGCGGCGTTGTAGGTCTTCGCCAGCTCCTCCTTCCCCGGATAGGGCGGGATCGTCGAGAGGATCGGCACCGTCCCGTTGGCCACGAGCGCGTCGACGATCTTCCCCATGTTCGCCTTGTACTCCCCGACCGCCCGGCCCGCCGTCGCGTCGTTCGTCCCGAGCATCAGCACCGCGACCTGCGGGTTGTACTTCTTCAGGAGTTCCGCCAGTGAGGGCATCCCCGACTTCCCCCCGGCCAGGTACTCGTCGCTCTTGATCCCGCTGCACGCCGTGTCGGAGCGGCCGCCCGGGCGGTCGACCCGGCACAGATAGAAGCCGTCCAGGTCGTTGTCCTCTCCCGTGTGCATCCACTTGCAGACCGCCTGGTCCTGCGCGGTCTTCCCCTTCCCATAGCGCGCCCAACCCGAGTAGCCGTTCGCGTACGTGATCGAATCTCCCAGGTGGAGGACCACGCCCTCCTTCCCCGTGAACTTCGCCGCGACCTTCTTCATGGGCTCGACGTAGTCGGGGGCGCCCTTCTGCGCCAGGACGGCCGCGAGCAGCACCAGCGTCTTCATCATCATCGGCTCCCTCGTGGAACGTTGCGGGCTTAACGCCGTATTAGTACCATCTCCGACACCTGATCTAACGACAAAGGAGCCCTCATGCGCACCCTACTCCTCATCGCCGTCCTGCTCGTCCAGGACCTCCCCGGCGCCAAGGCGGCCCCCAAGGACGCCAACTGGGTGAAGCGCCACGAGGGGTTCGCCGCCGAGGCGAGGAAGGGAGAATGCGATCTCCTGTTCCTCGGCGACTCGATCACTGACGCCTGGCGCGGCAAGCCGAAAGCGATCTTCGACGCCACGTTCGGGGCCTACAAACCGCTCAACTTCGGCATCTCCGGCGATCGAACCCAGCACGTCCTCTGGCGGATCCAGAACGGGGAGATGGAGGCGATCAAGCCGAAGGGGGTGATCCTCATGATCGGCACGAACAACATCGGCCAGTCCAAGGACCCCGAGAAGCCGGAGAGCGCGATCGGGGGCGTCAAGGCGATCGTCGCCGAGATCCACAAGCGCTGCTCGACCGCGAAAGTCCTCCTCCTCGGCGTCTTCCCCCGGGGCGAGAAGCCCGACAACGCCTTCCGCGCCCAGATCAAGGAGATCAACGCCGCGATCGCCAAGCTCGACGACGGCGGGAAGACGGTCCAGTTCCTCGATCTCGGCGAGAAGTTCCTGGCGGCGGACGGGTCGATCTCGAAGGAGATCATGCCCGACTTCCTGCACCTCTCGGAGAAGGGCTACCAGATCTGGGCGGACGCGATCAAGGAGCCGCTGGCGAAGCTGATGAAGTAGGTCGAATGCCGTTCTGCCCCGCCTGCCGCTCCGAGTACCGCGAGGGGTTCACCCGCTGCTCCGACTGCGACGTGGATCTCGTCGCCGAGCGCCCGACCGTCCTGCTCCCCTGGAAGAAGGTCTTCGAGGGCGATCCGTTGAAGGCCGACCTGGTGCGCGCCGCCCTGGAGTCGGAAGGGATCGACACCATCGCGCCCGACCAGGAGGCCACGAATCTCGGATGGATGGCCCCCTTTGCCGCCGGGTCCCTCCGCATCTACGTGCACCCGAAGGACTACCCGGAGGCCCGGAAGATCATCGACGGCCTGACTACTTGTTGAGCGGGCGACGCTGGGGGACGAGCGAACCCACGCCGCCTTCCAGGCGGGCGACCCCCCGGATCTCCTCGGGGCCGAGGGCGCGGTTGAAGATCGCCAGGTCGTCGAAGAGGCCGATGTAGTTCACTCCGATCACGACCGCCGCCTTCGACATGTCCCACGTGAACGTCCGCTTCCCCGCCAGCTCGCCCTGCAGCTCGCCGTTCAGGTAAAGCTTGGCGACCGCGTCGTCGCGGCCCGAGTTGAAGCCCCGGAACGTGAAGGCGACATGGGTCCACTTGCCGCGCTCGAAGGGATGGCGCTTCACGGTGACCATCGGGCGCTCCTCGGCGGGGATGGTATCGACCTTCCGGCCCTGGGGGTTCCATTCGCGGAGATTGGGGAAGACGCCCAGGCGGAAGAGGCGCGGCACCTCGTCCTTGCTGAAATCGACCCAGAAGCACGCGTCGTCCCACTTCTTGTCGGTGATCTGGATCGGGTCGCAGTAGCCGGGCTCGAGGTCGCGCTCCGGGTCGAGCGACAGCCAGAACGAGACCGTCCCCGAAAACTCGCCATCGCTCCAGCTTACGTTCTTCGCGGCCTTGAAGAAGAGCACTCCCTTGGGCTTCTTCTCGAAGCGGAGGGCGTCGCCGTACCGGCCCTGCCCGCGCGCGACCGTGACGCCCTCGACCGCGATCCCCGGCCGCGCGTCCTTGAGCGAGGTTCCGCCCGGCGCGGTGTAGAGCCGGGCGTCCCCCGGCGCGAAGCCCGCGTCGGGGCCGCCGTCGAATCCCGCGTGGAACGTCAAGGCCTGCCGGAGCGCGAGGTGCGGGACCCCGCTTCCGAGCGTGGACCCGGCACAGCCGGCGAGAAGGAGAACGGCGCAGAGGCGCAGCATGAAACCTCCTACCAGGAATCCGCCCTGATTCTAACGCGGCTCCGGGGAGGCGCGTGGGAAAACCCTGCGGCACGAGGCGGATTTCCTCCGCTCCTTCCAGCGGGAACCGGTCCCGGGAGAACGACACCCGGACCTAAGCAGCCCGATTGAACTTCTTGCACCCCCCAATCCTCCTGAGGAGGTAGAACTCATCAGGGATGTGAGAGGGGGGACATGGGT
>CAZSCC010000635.1:0-22872 GCA_964604905.1 uncultured Planctomycetales bacterium | reverse complement strand
GTCTGCCACGGCGTGTCCCAGTTCCTCGTGGGCTTCTTCAAGAAGGTCGCGCTCGCCGACTACCTGGCCCTCTACGTCGACAAGGTCTACAACGCCCCCGGGGAGCACCAGGCCCCCGCGCTCCTCCTGGCCACGTTCGCCTTCGCCTGGCAGATCTACTTCGACTTCAGCGGCTACACCGACATGGCCCGCGGCATCGCCCAGATGATGGGCTTCCGCCTCATGCTCAACTTCAACAACCCCTACGTCGCGACGGGGCTCGGCGACTTCTGGAACCGCTGGCACATCAGCCTCTCGACCTGGTTCAAGGACTACGTCTACTTCCCCCTGGGGGGCAACCGCGGCTCGAAGTGGCGCACGTACCGTAACATGGTCCTCACGATGGTGATCTCGGGGATCTGGCACGGCGCCACCTGGGCCTTCGTGGTCTGGGGCGCGCTCCATGCGGTCGGGCGCGTCGTGACCCGCGAGCTGGAGCAGACCGCTCTCTACCGCGACCGGGTACCGACCTTCCTCAAGCAACTGGCGGTCTTCGCATTCGTCAACTTTGCCTGGATCTTCTTCCGCGCGCGGGAGCTTCCGAAGGCGTTCACCGTGATCGAACGGATGTTCACGACCCCGTGGACCGACCCGAAGTTCCCCCGGATGATGCTGATCCTGGTGCTGGCGATCTGGGCGTACCAGTTCCTCTACACTTCGGGAAGGATGCGCCGCGTGGTCGAGTGGGCTCCCGTGCGCGTCGGCCTCGCGGTCGCGATGATCGTCTACCTGGCGGTCGTGGCCCAGCCGGGCTCGGCCCAGTTCATCTACTTCGACTTCTAGGGAGATAGAGAGATGAATGGAGATAAGGAGATGATCGGAGATTGGGAGATAAGAAGAGGGCGAGGCGGACATGAGTCAGCCTGAACCCGTCGTCAATTCGAACGGCGTCCGCCTGAGCGGCCGGCAGTGGGTCGGCGTGCTCGTGTTCTCGGCCGCGCTGATCCTCCTGATGCCTCCGATTTGGGCGGCGCTGGAACCGATCGACGTGGGGCCGGACTACCGGATTCCCTACGACCAGAGCACGGACTACTGGCTGTACGGACGGTACGCGCGGATGGTCGCGGAGCGCTCGGACGTCCTGGCGATCGGGGATTCGGTGATCTGGGGCGAGTACGTGAACCGGCAGGAGACGCTTCCGTCCTATCTGGCGAAGGCCACCGGGAAACCGGTCGCGAATCTGGGCGTCAACGGCCTTCAGCCCGCGATGATGATCGGGCTGCTCGAGAGCTACGCGCCGATCGCCGGGAAGAAGGTGCTGCTCCACTGCAATCCGCTCTGGATGACCTCCCCGCAGCGCGACCTGAGCTTCCGGCCGAAGGCAGGGGACGACCTGGTCCCGCTCAATCATCCGGCCCTGTTGCCGCAGTTCACGCCGCGGATCCCGAGCTATCCGGCCGACGTGTCCCAGCGCCTGGGATACGTCGTGCAGCGGAACGTTCCCTTCAGCGCCTGGTCGAACCACCTGCAGGTGGCCTACTTCGGGACGAAGAGCATCCCGGCCTGGACGATGGAGCACCCCGACGAGAACCCGTTCGGGCAGATCACGCTCCAGCTTCCGTCCTCGTCAGACGAGCTCCGCCATCCCGGCCAGCCGAACTGGAAGGAAGGAGGAGGGACGCGGCAGACGATGGAGTGGGTGGACCTGGAGTCCTCCATCCAGTGGATGAGTTTTCGCAAAGTCGTCAAGAACCTCCGGGGACGCGGAAACCAGGTGTTCGTCCTGCTGGGCCCGTACAACGAGCATATGCTGACCGAACCCGGCCTCGAGCGGTACCGGATGATCAAGTCGGGGATCGAGGCGTGGTTGAAGGCGCAGAATGTGGCTCACTGGGTACCGAAGGTGCTGCCCAGCGAGCTCTATCCCGATGCCAGCCATCCCTTTGCGGAGGGATACGAGCGGCTGGCCCGCGAGCTGGCGACCCACCCCTTCTTCAAGTAGCCACCGAAACAGACCGTCCGTTTCGTTGGGCTGCGGGGGACCGGCGGGTACGCCGATTGCTAACCCTTTGCAATAGAGAGACTTACTGCGATAGAGTCTCAAAGGCTCCCTGAGAAGACCGACCGGACAGAGCGCTACTTCCCTGCCGGCTTGGGCTGGGCCTTCTCGTACTCCTCTTTCGAGACCTTCCTGGGCTCCTGGAGGTGGACGAAGGCCCCCTTCTTGTTCCCCACGATGATGTCCGGGTGGCCGTCCCCGTTCGCGTCGGCCGCCATGACCTGAGTCCCGATGCCGGAATCGTTGTCGATCAGGTGCGGCACCCAGTCGACCTCGCTCCCCTTGCGCACCAGCTTGAACCAGTAGAGCACCGCCGGGGCCATCGGCTCCGCGTCCCCCTTCGACCCGTGCGCGAAATATCGCTTCCCCGTCACGATGTCCTTCAGTCCGTCCCCGTCGATGTCCGCGAGATCGATCGCGTGCGGCTGCGAGAACCGGACGCCGTACTTGTTGTCCGACTCGTTCTTGCCCATGATCACGCGCTCCGCGAACGTGCCGTCCTTCTGCTGCTCGAACCACGACAGACCCCAGCCGTGGGCCTGGATCGAGGTGATGACGTCGTTCAGGCCGTCGCCGTTCACGTCGTAGGCGTACATCTGCGCGCCGCCCTGTCCGAACTTCACGGCGTGGAACGCCCACTCCGGATCGCCCTCCAGGCTCTTGGGCTGCTCGTACCAGCCGCCCGCCTCCAGGAAATCCGTCTTGCCGTCGCCGTTCACGTCGCCCAGCCCCATGCCGTGCGTGAACCTCTGGTAGCCCTTCTTGGGCGAGACCGAATGGAACTTTCCGTCGGCCACCGTGATGTAGCCCATCTTTCCGGCCGTCGTGCAGCAGATGTCCGGCACCTTGTCGCCGTTGACGTCCCACCACGTCGGCGACTCGTTGTCCACGACGCCGAAGATCTCGTGGCGCGTCCAGTGCCCCTCGCCCTTCCCCTTGGGATTCTCGAACCACGAGGCGTCCTTCCCGGGAAACCCGTAGACCAGGATGTCGTCGTACCCGTCCTTGTTGAAGTCCCACACGTACGTGAAGAAGTTGTTCGAGTAGTCGTTGTCCGGCTTGTAGGCCTTCACCGGATAGAACTCGTGCTTCGCCTGGAACGCCGGCCCCTCGTACCACCACGGGCCCGCGGCGACGTCCATCTTGCCGTCCTTGTTGAAGTCGCCGATCGCGGCCCCTTCGGACGTGAAGATGTCGCTCAGCTTGATCTTCTTCCACGAGCGGACCACGTACTCCTCGGGAGCCGCGGGCGCGGCGAACGTCAGCAGCGCGACCATCGTCAGGATCTTCACGTCGTCTTCCTTTCTGGTTCTCTGTCTTTCTGTCTCTCTGGCTTCCAGCTTCCAGCTTCCAGCTTCCGGCCTACTTGATCGTCTTCAATTCGAACTTCGGATTGAGCTCCAGCTGGAACTTCCGGAACCGCACTTCCATCGGGCCGCCGCTGTGGACCTGGACCCCGATCCGGCCCTTCATCGCCACTTTCGGGTCCTCGAGGTCGGTGCAGAGGTTCCCGTTGATCGCCGTCCGGATCTTCCCGCCCACCGCGAGGATCTCGTACGTGTTCCAGTCTTCCTTCTTCACGAACTTCCCTCCGTCGAACTCCTGTCCCTTCTTCGGGAAGAGGAGGCCGCGGGCGGACTCTTCGTACAGCTTCCCCCACCAGCCGGCTCCCGCGTCCGCCTGGCAACCGCGCGCCTCGCCCCCCTCGATCGGCACGCTCCGAAACTGGATGCCGCTGTTCCCCCCGTCCGGCACGAGCTTCACCTCGAGGATGAGTCGGAAATCCGAGACCTCCTGCTTGTGGAAGAGGAAGGCGTTCCGCTTGAGCGGGCCCTTGCCCACGATCTCACCCTGGTCGACGGAGAAGATCGCCACGTCCCCTTCCCACCCCGTCAGGTCCTTCCCATTGAAGAGCTCGACCGATTCCTGGGCCGGCACCGCCATCGGCACCTGGGTCGGGCTCTGGAGGTACGCGACCAGGTGGCGCGCGTCGTCCTTCGGCATGTTCGAGAGCAGCCCTTCGGGCATCATCGAGATCTCGCTGGTCTTCATCGCGTCGATCTCGGGCTTCGGGATGATGAGCGTGTCGTTCTCCGTGAGCAACGTGATCGCGTTCGGGTCGTCCGACCGGATGATGCCCGTCACGATCCGCTCGGCCTTGGTCCGGATCGTCGTCGCCTGGTAGTCCTTCCCCACGACCGCGCTCGGATCGAGGATGTTGGAGAGCACGTAGTCCAGGTCCGAGCGGTTGGCCCCCGTCAGCTCCGGGCCGACCTTGCCTCCCCCGTCGAACAGCGTGTGGCACTGCATGCAGGTCTTGGCGAAGATGGCGCGGCCCTTCGACGGGTCGCCCCGCTCCTGCGTCTGCAGGAACTTCTTCCACTCGGCGATCTCCTTGAGCTTCGCCTCGGGCGACGAGCGGGCGGTCCCCCATTCCGTGTCGATCCAGGAATCGATCGCCGCGTCCCGGTGCTCGCGGAGGGCCCGGATCGACGCGGCAGTCAGGTCGCCGCGGGGGATCGACTTCCGCTTCAGCGCCTCGAGCAGCGCCCTCGCCGAGGCGAGACGCGCCAGCAGCGTGTTGATCGCGTCCCGCTTCTCGACCACGTCCAGCGCGGGGTAAAGCTCGAGGATCAGTATCGGGGTCTTCGGGTCGTCGTACGCCGCCAAGGCCCGGATCGCGGGGCCGCGCATCGACGAGTCCTTCAACAGCGCCTGGAGGATCGGAGGCAGCCCGGGGTCCTTGGCGCCGAGCAGCGTCTCCAGCGCCGACTTGCGCCCCGCCAGGTCTCCCTTCACGTCGGCCAGCAGCACCTGCATCGCCTGCAGCGACTGCTTGTCGCCGAACACGGTCGAGAGCGCCTGCGCCAGCGACCGGACCTCGGCGTTGGCGCTCTTGGAAAGCTTGCCGGAGACTTCCTGCCATCCCTGGGGCATCCTCACCGTCGTCCGCCCCTTGAGGCCGTCCCGGATGCCCTTCAGGATGTCCAGCTGGAACCCCTCGTCGTCGCTTGATTTAAGGATCTGCACGAGAGCGGACAGGTTATCCTGGTCGCCCTGCGCGGGGCACGCGAAGAAGAAGAGGATCGCCAGCGCCTTCATGAGGGGGCTCCTGTCACTTGTTGCCGGCCGCCAGTCTACGCGCGACGAACTCGCGGACGCGAGGGATTTTCGACTTGCCGGCCAGAGCGGCCCCCGCCGCGAGGTCGGCGGAGACGATCGGCTCCGCCGCGTACCAGACCATGAGGGGCAGGTTGTGGTCGTTCGCGTCCTCCGCGTGGGCCACGAGCGCCTCCACGATCGTCCTCCTCTGCTCCAGCGTGAGGCGCTGCGCGGCCGAGGCCAGATAGAGCCGGACCACGGGGGACTCGTCCTCTTTCGACGCCGTCGCCGCGAACTTCGCCAGGAGCGCCGCGGAGGGCTTCCGGTCCTCGCACGCCAACTGGATCGCCCACGCGCGCACGTACGGGTTCGCGTGGCCGAGGGCCCGCGCCAGCCGCTCCTCCGTCAGGCCGCCCGTGACCTGGAGGGCCCAGAGGGCGCGCAGGACGCGGGTCGCGTCGGGGTTCGAGGCGGCGATCTCGTCGAGTTTCCCGTGCACCGCCGCGCCGGGCTGCCTCTCGGCCAGCACCTTCCGCGCATGGCGGACGTACCAGTCGTTCTTGTGCAGGGTGAGCGCCACCAGCTCCTCGTTCGAGAGCTTCTGGAGATCGACCTTCGCGGCGCTCGCCTTCCCGTACGCCACCTTGAAGATGCGGCCGTTCGACCGCTCGTGGTCCTTCGCATTCCCCGTGTGGCACTGCTGCTTGTCGTACCAGTCGATGATCCACGCCGAGCCGTCCGGGCCATACCGGAGGTTCAGGATCTGCGACCAGGAGTCGTTCGTCTGGATGAAGTCCGGACCGTGCTTGCCGACGTACCCCGACCCCTGCGGTTCCGGCACGTCCATGTTGATCCGGCCGCCGTGGATGTTGTTGAAGAAGAGCTTGTTGCGGTACTCGTCGGGCCAGCTCCCGCCCAGGTACACCATGGCCCCGCAGTGGGCGTGGCCGCCGCCCGCCCCGTCGGAGAGCCCGTTCCCCGCGTGGGGTCCGCGCGAGCCGACGTAGTGCCGGTGGTCGGCGATCGTCTTGAGGTCGTCGTAGGTGTAAGGGTTGAAATGAGCGCCGGCCTGCCGCTGGTAGCGCCCACCCTGGATGACGTGATAGAGGTGCGGGATGACGCACGCCGTGCCGAACGCCTGGCCGTAGTCGTTGAAGTCCATCCCCCACTGGTTGCTCGCGCCCTCGGCGAAGAGCTCGAATTCCTTCTTCAGCGGGTGGTACCGCCAGAAGCCCGCGTTCACCCTCTGGCGCTCCTCGGGCTTGGCGCCGGGTTTGCCCACGACCGAGTGGGTGAAGACCCCGTGGCAGCCGTACAGCCAGCCGTCCGGGCCCCAGATGAAGGTGTTGAGCGTCTCGTGCGTATCCTGGTGCCCCCATCCGTCGAGCGCGATCTCCGCGGGGCCGTCGGGCTTGTCGTCGCGGTCCTTGTCCGGGATGAAGAGGAGATACGGGGGAGCGCCCACCCAGACGCCGCCGTACCCGATCTCCAGGCCGCTGATGAAATTGATGTTTCCCGCGAAGAGGGTCTTCTTGTCGAATTTCCCGTCGCCGTCCTGGTCCTCGAACACGTAGATCGCGCACTTCCCGCCCTGCTCGGGGGCGTGCCAGGTCGGATAGTCGTGGTTCTCCGCGATCCAGACCCGGCCGCGATCGTCGAGCGCCATCGCGATCGGCTGGGTCACCTCGGGCTCGCCCGCGGCGAGCGTCGCCGTGAATCCTTCGGGCAGCGTCATCGCCTTCGCCGCCTCCTCGCCGGACAGGCCGTGGTGCTTGAACTGGTCCCGCTGCAGGACCGCGTTCTGGTCCCGCGCGTTGGGGAACCTCGGGCGCTTCTCATGGAAGCGGAAGTGGTCGAAGTTGATATGGCCCCAGCCGCCCGATTCCTGGTCGACGAGGCGGAGGTAGATCTCCTTGCCGAGCTGCGGCGAGAGGTCCACGACGACGGGCTTCATCGTCTCGGTGTCGTCCCCGGAGATCTTGGCGACGAGCTTCTTGGTCGGGAGCTCGAAGATCTCGACCCGCGTGGACTCCTTCGCCCCGCCGGCCAGCAGGAAGCTGCACCAGGGGTGGAGGACCTTGAACGGCGCGGAGGTCAGCGTCCCCTGAAGCGCGTCCCCGCCCCCTTCGTAGGTCCCGATCCAGAATTCGCCCTTGTGGCCGCTCTTCATGTCGGCCCGGCGCGCGACGACCGCGTCGCCCTTCACGGGCTGCTTCTCGAATGCCGGCCCGCCGGCGGTCCAGTCCTGGAGCGTCCCGGTCTCGAAATCCAGGTTGAGCGGCTTCCCGTCCGCGCCGAGGGGCGCGACGCCCTCGTCGGCCTGCGGAGCGGCGGTGATCGCCAGCGCGAGCGCGCAGCAGAGGATCGAGAGCGCGGCGGCTTTGGACATCGACGGGCCTCCCTAGCGGTTCCACGCCGGAGGGCGCAAGGGGTTCCCGCGCCTCCCCGAGGACTTAGAACCTATACCGAATACCGCCAAGGGACCATGAGAATGTGCGCAGAAGTATTGAGATTCCTGACCGTCTTCTATTGATCCCGGATCGCGATCTCCGCCCAGTACGCGAGTTCGATCCCCTTCCCTCCCGCGACGTCCGACACCTCGATCAGGACCGACTTCCCTCCGTGGGCGGATAGATCGACGGTCACCTCCACCCAGCCGTCCTTGGCGGTGTCGCTGCCCACCGCCCGGGTCACGACCTCCTTGCCGTCGATCCGGACGATCAGCGTCCAGGAGCCGTTCTCGTGATGGCCGGCGACGACCTTGAGCGCCGTCTTCGCCCCCGCCGCGACCGCGACCTCCTTGCGGAAGGTCGGCGCCGTGGTCAGGTTGGGAGGGTAGGTCGTCAGCACGCTCGACTTCCCGCGCGCGTCCACGAGCTTGGCGTTGTTCGGGCCCTTCCCGTTGTTGAGGAGCCTCCAGCCCGGCGCGAAGGATTCCACGGTCTTCTTCACCGCCAGTCCCGGATCGAGGTTCCCGCCCGCGGGGTTGGCCACGGCCCCGCCGTTCGCCACGCCCTGGCCTCCGGCCATGTTCGGGTTGCCTCCCCCCGTGGCGACCGGCCTGAGCGGGAGCGTTCCCCTCCGCAGGAAGAGGACCGCGAAGCACGTGTCGCGCGGCCCCTCGGCGATCCGGTCCCCCGTGCTCCAGCCGCCCCCGGGATTCTGGATCTTGAGCAGGTGGTTGGCGCCGTCGGGGTACCACTCGTTCGCGCCGAACCGCTCGGTGCCGTACAGGATGCCCGCGCGCTCGAGGCCGTAGAGGTAATACAGGTACGCGAAGTTGTTCTTGTTGGGGTTCTTGGTCACGTCGTAGTTCTTCACGATCCACTCGACCCCCCGGTTGACGGCCGCGTCGTTCTTGTACGCCGTGCCGAGGTAGTAGTCGTAGATGCAGATCGCGCCGACCGCCCCCACCGTCATGGAGCCGTAGCTGTTGTTGGAGACGCTGTCCGGATTGTCCCCCCCGCCCTTGTCGCCCTTGTCGTTGTAGCCCCATCCGCCGTCGGTGTTCTGAGCGCCGTACCACCACTTGCGGGCGAGCGCGAGGACCTGCGGGTCGAGATCGATCCCCGCGTCCAGGCACGCGCGGACGCCGAGCGCGGCGTACTGCGCGTTGGAGTTGTCGCCGTTCGGCGGGCCCGGCTTCTTCTTCCGGATCGGGATGCGCGGGAGCGCGCCCGTCTTTCCCACGTCCTTGCCGCTCTTCGCGGGCGCCGCCGCGGGCGACGGGGTCCCGGCGGGGTTGCTCGGATCGCCGCCGCTCGTCGCCACGTCGTCGCGCTTCTTCTGCCCCCCGGTCGTCGGGGTCTTGGGCATGTCCTTCTTGGGGTCGAACGGGTCGGGTTCGCCGTAGTCCCACTGGCCGTTCTGCGCCTGGTTGTCGCAGAGGAACTGGGCGAATTCGGCGATCCGAGCCTGGTACTTCTTCGCGTTGAGCTTCTGCAGCGCCATCGCCCCCAGCGACGCGGTGTAGGTCGACCCGATCTGCTTGGTCAGGAGGGCATCCACCAGGGGCATGAGAGCCGGGTCGCCGTCCTTGTAGTACCCCGAGTGGGCCAGCGTGAGGAGGACGAGTTCGGCGTATGCCTGGGTCGCCACCGGCTGGTTGCGCTGCCCGTGGGCGAACGAGCCGAAGCCCGCCCCGATGATCGCCTGGCAGCCCTTCTGGATCGCCTCGTCGATCTTCTGCTGATCGACCTTCGGATGGACCGCGTTGGGTTTGGGCTTGTCCTGCGCCCGCGCGGGCGCAACCGCGAGGATGATGCCAATGGCGGCCAGTAGAGTCTTCAACCTTACCTCCCGTCCGAAGACCGCACCCGTTGAGCTCGGCTCGCCGTCCCAGGATTATAGAGGAGGCGGTCGACGATTGGTACTACAAATATTTTCGCAGCTCCCGCCGGAACCTGCCAGGAAAAAGGGGGAACGCTCGGAGGAATCCTTGACTCCCCGAGCGCGACACCGGAGTATAAGTCCCCATGTCCCGCCTCCTGGCGCTGCTCCTCCTCTTTCCCGGCCAGGGAAAGCCCGCCGACCATCCCCTGAAGCACCGGATCCTCTGGACGTGGGACACCTGGATCTCCGAGTACGACCCCCAGGGGAAGAGCTACCTGCAGGAGTACAAGGACCTCCTCGACTGGATGGCGAAGAACGAGTACACCGCGCTCGTCGTCTGGGGGTTCATCGACGGCCGCCACGGGGGCGAGGCGGCCGCGAAGGAACTCGCCCGCTACGCCCGCGGCAAGGGGATCGCCCTTCTTCCCGGAGTCTCCACCGACATCGGCGCCTATCACGCCTACGGCGGATTCGTCCTGGGGATCAAGGACCACCCCTTCAACGACGAGGTCCAGGCCCGCGCCATGGCCGCGACCGCCCGGCCGGGCGCGCTGAACCTCTGTCCCTCCCGCCCCGAGAACCGCGAGTGGCTCCAGAAGGGCACCCGCTGGCTCCTCGAGAACTTCGAGGTCGACGGCGTGAACCTCGAGACGGCCGAAGGCGGGATCCGGTGCCGCTGCGCGGAATGTCAGGAGCGGCTGAAGGCGCAGGGAGGCGCGACGGGGGGCGCGAGCTTCAGCGACCTCTCGATCGGAGTCCCGATCGTGACCGACGTCTTCCGCGAGAAGCGCCCCGCCGGCCTCGTGACCTACGCCGCCTACAGCCCGCTCTGGTGGGAGCAGAAACCCGCCGCCGTCGAGATGCTTAAACGCATCCCCGAATCCGCGGTCGCCCAGTGGAACCTCGAGCTCTCGCTGAACGAGACGACCGCTCCCCCGGTGAAGAGCAACCTCGCGCTCCTCCACGGCGGGGGAGAGAGCTACCACCTCCGGCGACTCCGCCCCCCCGCCTGGGCGTTCACGCAATACCGCTGCTTCTACCCCAGGATCGAGCGCCTAAGGTCCTTCTGCGCCAACGTCCGAAAGATGAAGCTCGACGGCTTCGTGGCCGGAAACGCCGGAAGCCCCAAGAATCCCGACGCCGAACTCTCCTATCACGCCTTCATCGACTTCTCCCGCGACCCCGACCTCACGATGGAAGCCTTCTTCAGGAAGCGCATCGGCGCGCTCTACGGCGACGGGGCCGCGGACGACGTGGCCCGGCTCTTCGCCGCCCAGCCGGCGATCCACGAGAAGGGCCTCCCCTACTGGCAGAAGCACGACGGCACGTGGGACGCGAAGACGCCCGACCGCGCCAAGGAGGCGGCCAGAGGGTTCGCCGACCAGCTCGCCCTCGCCCGTGCGGCGGGCTCCAAGGCCAGCGCCGACGGAAAGCGCCGCCTGGACGCGATCATCCCCATCCTCGACGAGTACCGGATCGTCTGCGAAGCGGCGGCCTCCGGGCAGTTCGACGGCGGATCGCCCGAAACCCGGACGAAGCTCGCGGAGTTTTACGATAAGAGCGGGCTTCCCGACGACCTTTACACCTTCAGGAAATGGAAACCATGAAGAAGATGCTCCTCCTGGCGCCGCTCCTTTGCCTCGCCGCGTCGCCGGTCCGGCAGGAGATCGAGATCACGGTCGCCGCCGGAAAGTCGAACCGGGTCAACGTCCCCGTCCGAGTGCCCGTGGCCGCCGGCGTGACGTCGGCCGCCCTGACCGATTCCTCCGGTTCGCCGGTGCCCTCCCAGGTGACCTCTGCGTCGGAGCTGGTCTTCATCCTCGGGAAGCTAGAGGCCGGGAAAACCGCGACGTTCAAGGCGGCCCTGACGGTCGGGCTCTCGCCGAATACGGTCAAGCAGGGCTATTCGTGGCAGCCTTCGGGAGCGGGCGACTTCACCGAGCTTTCCTTCGAGAGCCGGCCCGTCCTCCGGTACATGCACAAGCCGCTCGACGAGTCGAGCAAGCAGGCGCGGGAGGAGACCTACAAGATCTTCCATCACCTCTACGACCCCGCCGGGAAGCAGCTCGTCACGAAGGGCCCAGGCGGCCAGTTCACCCACCACCGCGGGATCTTCTACGGCTTCAACAAGACCACTTATGGCGCGGGGAAGAGCGTCGACATCTGGCACTGCACCAAGGACACCCACCAGGCCCACGAGAAGATCCTCTCGAGCGACGCCGGCCCCGTCCTGGGCCGCCATGCCGTCCAGATCGCCTGGCGCGGCGAGGGCAAGGAGGTCTTCGCCCGCGAGCGTCGGGAGCTGACCGTCTACAATGTCCCCGGCGGGCAGCTCGTCGAATTCGCCTCGGAGCTAAGTCCCCTGATCGCACCGATCAAGCTCGACGGCGACCCGCAGCACGCCGGCTTCCACTTCCGTGCGGCAAACGAGGCCGACGCGAAGAAGACCTACTTCCTGCGCCCCTCCGGCAAGGGCGACGAGGGGAAGGAACAGAACTGGCCCGGGAACAAGGATCAGGTAAACCTGCCGTGGGACGCGATGAGCTTCACGCTGGGCGAAAAGCGCTACACCTGCGCCTACCTCGACCATCCGCAGAACCCCAAGGAGGCCCGCTTCAGCGAGCGCACCTACGGCCGCTTCGGCTCCTACTTCGTCCACACCGTGGAGGAAGGCAAGCCGCTCAAGGTGAACTACCGCCTCTGGGTGCAGGAAGGCGAGATGAAAGCGGAGGACGTCGCCTCGAAGAGCGCCGACTTCGTCGATCCGCCGCAGGTCACGGTCAAGTGAGGGGCGTCCTCCTCGCGGCCCTCCTCGGGTGCTCCGCCCAGGATCCCGCGCCGGCCGGCCGGCGGCCCAACGTCATCCTCGTCATCACCGACGACCAGGGCTACGGCGACCTCGGCTGCCACGGCAATCCGCAGATCCGCACGCCCCACCTCGACGCCCTCGCGAAACAGTCGGTCGAGCTCGAGCGGTTCCACGTCAGCCCCGTCTGCTCTCCCACGCGGTCGAGCCTCCTCACCGGCCGCTACAACTATCGCACAGGCGTGGTCGATACGTTCGTCGGCCGCTCGCTGATGCGTCCCGAAGAGGTGACGCTGGCCGAGATGCTCGGCGCCGCCGGGTACCGCACCGGGATCTTCGGCAAGTGGCACCTCGGTGACAACCATCCCCTGCGCGCGATCGACCAGGGATTCCAGGAGGCCCTGACGCTGAAGGGCGGCGGCATCGGCCAGCCCTCCGACCCGCCGGGCGGCGACCACTACCAGGACCCCACGCTCTACCGGAACGGGAAGCCGGTCAAGTCGAAGGGCTACGTGACCGACGTGATCACGGACGGGGCGCTCGACTTCATCGCCGCCGGCCGGGAGAAGCCTTTCTTCGCCTACATCGCGTACAACGCGCCCCATGGGCCGCTCGAAGTGCCTGCGGGCTCTCTCGAGGCCTACGCCGGACTCCCCGACGTGACCGCCAAGGTCTACGCGATGGTGACGAACATCGACCACAACATCGGCCGTCTCCTCGCCAAGCTCGACGATCTCCGTCTCGCGCAGGAGACGATCTTCATCTTCATGACCGACAACGGGCCCCAGCAGGCCCGCTACAACGCCGGGATGCGAGGCCAGAAGGGGACCGTCTTCGACGGCGGGATCCGCGTCCCCTTCTTCGTCCGCTGGCCCGGCCGTCTCGAGGCCGGACGCAAGGTCGACCGGATCGCCGCGCACGTCGACGTCGCGCCGACGCTCCTCGACGCCTGCCGGGTCCCGAAGCCGGAGGTCGCGTTCGACGGGGTCAGCCTGCTCCCGCTCCTGACGGGCGCCGCCAAGGACTGGCCCGACCGGACGATCTTCTCCCAGTGGCACCGGGGCGACGAGCCCGTGCTGGGCCGCGCCTGCATGGCCCGCTCGCAGCGCTGGAAGATGGTCCGCCTCCAGCCCGACGCTCCGGCCCTGCTCTTCGACATGGCGGTCGACCCGCTCGAGAAGAACGACGTCGCCGCTGCGAACCCCGCGATCCTCGAGGGTCTCGCGAAGAAGTACGAGGCCTGGTTCCGCGACGTCGGGGCCGCCCGCGGCTACGCCCCGCCCCGGATCAAGGTCGGCACTCCCCATGAGAACCCCGCCTTCTTCACCCGCCAGGACTGGCGCGGCCCCAAGGCGGGCTGGGGCAAGGAGAACCTGGGCCATTGGGAGATCGACGTCGCCCGCGCCGGCACCTACGAGGTGAAGCTGCTCTTCCGGGCCCCCGTCTCGCGAGCTCGGCTCGTCGTGGCCGGAGTCCAAAAGGATCTCGACCTCCCGGCGGGGGCCACTGAAGCGACCTTCACGGGCCTCGCCCTCCCCGCCGGCCCCACGCGCCTCGAGCCGTCCCTCACGGACGGCCCCTCCACGCGCGGAGTGGACTACGTGGAGCTGAAGCGGGTAGACTAGACGGGCGTGAAGGTTCTCATGGCCGTCCTGACGATCCTCCTCGCCCCATCCCAGGATCCCCCCAAACCGGAACAGCTCATCCAGCAGCTCGACTCGGACGCTCCCGACGAGCGCGACGCCGCCGAGAAGGCGCTCCTCGCCGCGGGCGAGGAGGTCGAGCCGCTCCTCAAGAAGGCCGCCGCGGAGGGAAAGCCCGAGGTCCGCGCCCGCTGCCAGGACCTGCTCAAGCAGATCGCCCTCGTCCGCAAGCGCCGCGAATTCTGGGCGCCCACCCGACCGGTCACGCTGACGTTCGACGACCTCCCCCTCAAGGAGGCCCTCGCGCAACTCTCGAACGCGACGGGCCACTCGGTCTCGCCCGGCGACGTGGACCCCGCTCTCCGCGTGACGGCCCGGATCGAGAATGCCTCGTTCCTTCAAGCCGTCGAGGCGGTCTGCCTCTCGCTCAACACGTGGTATCGCTGGAACGGGGCGGCGATCGAACTCGGGAAGGCGAGGGCCGCCCACTCGCGCGGACACGCGGGCCCGCTCCTCCTCTCCGCCGGTCTCGGCCGTTCCCAGGAGAACGATGGGCCGTCGCTGGTTCTCCGGCTCGAATGGGACCCCGGGATCCGCGTCCGATGGTACGAGATCGAGATCGAATCCGCCGAGGACGACCGCGGCGGGGCCGTCTCGGTGGCGGTCCCGAAGAACCTCGCGGGACTGGCCCATCGCACGGTCTATTCGCGCGCCCACGCCCTCCCCGCCGAAGGTGACCTGAGGTTCTCCGCCGCCGATCATGTGGATCTCACCGATCTCTCCAAGGAGGCCACGCGCCTCAAGTCGGTCAAGGGACGGATCACGCTCTTCATCCCCGAGGAGATGCGCCCCGTCCGGTTCGAGAAGGGATCGAAGGAAGCGATCGAGCTGGGGACGGTCACGGCGACCCTCGCCCAGGACGGCCGCCGTGCGGGCAAGGAGGCCTGGTCGGCCTCCCTGGACCTCGATCTCTCGCGCGGGCACCCCTCGAAGCACCGAGCCCTCTTCGCCTACCTGCTCAATGCGAAGGTCCGCTTCCTCGGCGCGGACGGCAAGGCCCATGCGGCGGAGAGCGGCGGGGCGCACTCGGGCGGCAACGTCGACGCCCCGCTTCAGCGGGTCGGCCGGACGCTCCGCTGCGATTCGATCCCGGAGACGGCGGTCCTCAAGGCGGTCGAGGCGACGATCGTGACCGACGTGTGGGAGAAATCCTACCCCTTCGAGCTCAAGGACGTCGGCAAGCCGTAGTGCCGCCTTTCAGAAATACCTATAGTGTTTAGGCGGCACAGCTGTCAGCCGTCAGCTCTCAGCCATCAACTGAAAGCTGAAGGCTGACAGCTGTGCGAGCACTTAGGCGCTCAGCGGTCGCCCGTCTCCTTCCGCAGTTCCTCCAGGCGCACGAGGAGCTGCTTCTGCAGGTCGGCGTGAGCGGGGTCGCCGTAGAGGTTCTTCCGCTCCTCGGGGTCCTTCGCCAGATCGTACATCTCGAACTCCTGCGGCTCCTGGTAGTAGTGGATCAATTTCGCCGTCTCGGTCCTCACGCCCCGATGGGGCTTCACCTTGTGGGCATCCGGATACTCGTAGTAGTGGTAGTACCAGTCCTTCCGCCACTCCCCCGCCGCGCCCCGCAGGATAGGCACCCAGCTCCGACCGTGCATCGTCTTCGGGACCTCCACTCCCGCCAGGTCGAGGATCGTCGGCGCGATGTCCACATTGATCGTCATCTTGTCCGACGTAGACCCGGGCTTGATCAGCCTCGGGTACCGCGCGATGAGCGGGACGCGGATCGACGCCTCGTGCATGAACCGCTTGTCGAAGCGGCCCCACTCGCCGCAGAAGAACCCGTTGTCCCCCGTGTGCATCACGAACGTGTCGTCCGCCTTCTTCATCTCGTCGAGCGCCGAAAGCACCTTCCCGATGTTCTCGTCCGCCCCGGCGAGGGTCGCGTAGTAGTCCTTGATGAACGCCTGGTAATCGGCCACGTCCTTGAAGCCCCCGATCCGGTTGTCGGCGTCCAGGAACGCCTTCGGCTTTCCCGCCCCGGGATCGTCCCAGAGCGCGGGCTTCGGCACGACGACGTCCTTGTAGAGATCGGCCAGACGGGGCGGGCGCACCCAGCTCCGGTGGCAGGCCTTGAAGAAGAGAAAGAGGCAGAAGGGCTTCTCGCGCTTCTTACGCATCCACTCGATCGCCTTGTCGGTGACGACGTCGTCCATCCAGCCTTCGCGCTTGACGTCCTTCCCGTCGCTCCCCTCGGCGATGGTCGGATTCAGATAGGCCCCTTGACCCTTGTAGCCGAAGTAGAAGTCCCACGCCCGGTCGCGGAGCGCGTTCTTCTGGTGGGACTTGCCGCAGAACCCCACCTCGTAGCCCGCGGCGCGCAGAAGATCGGGCATCCAGGGGACGGCCGGGTTCATGTCCCGCATCCGGTTGTCGATCACGCCGTTGGCGTGGGAGTAGGTCCCGGTGAGGAGCGTCGCCCGGCTGGGAGAGCAGAGCGAATTGGTCACGAAGGCGTTCCGGAACAGGATGCCCTCCCTCGCGATCCGGTCCATGTTGGGGGTCTTCAGGACCGTGTTCCCCGCGCAGCTCATCTGGTCGGCACGCTGGTCGTCGCACATCATGATGACGAAGTTCGGCCGGGGAGCCTTCTCCTGGGGAGCCGGGAGGAGGAGCAGCAGGATCGCGAGAAACTTATTCATATCTCACCTTAACTCCCGGCCGCCGGGGCGGTTCCGGCGTAATTTAAAGAAACGCGAGCGGCCCTGGACCGCTATAGTACTCAGTCGATTCCATTCACGGAAGGGACCCTATGAAGAAGACGACGCTGCTCTCCGCAATGGCCCTGGTCCTCGGCTTGGCGACCCTCGGCGCCCAGGATAAGAAGAAGACCGGGGCGCCCTCGATCGAGGACTCGCTCAAGGCGATGAAGGTCCCGGAAGGCCTCGCCGTGACCTGCTGGGCCAGCGAACCCGGGATGACCAATCCCACGTGCATGGACATCGACGAGCGCGGCCGGGTCTGGATCGCCGAGTCGATGAACTACCGCGGATCGAAGATGCGCCCCGAGGGCGACCGCATCGTGATCATGGAGGACACCGACCTCGACGGCAAGGCCGACTCCTACAAGGTCTTCTACCAGGATCCCAAGATCATCGGCCCCCTGGGCCTCTGCGTCCTGGGCAACAAGGTCTACCTCGCCCAGTCGCCCCGGATGCTGGTCTTCACGATCGACGCCTCGGGCGACAAGGCTGCAGGCCCGCCCGAGACGCTCTTTGACGGCTTCACGGGGGTCAACCACGACCACGGGCTCCACTCGATCATGTTCGGCCCCGATGGCCGCTTCTACTTCAACGCGGGCAACGACGGCTGCAGCGGCCTCCAGCTCAAGACCGGCGCGGGCGAGGTCATCGTCGACGCCACCGGCAGCGAGGTGGGCGGCAAGGGCCAGAAGTGGCGCGGCGGCCCGCGCGGCGGCCCCGGCCAGCACTACACCAACGGCATGGCCTTCCGCTGCAACCCCGACGGCAGCGGTTTCGAGGTGCTCGGCCACAACTTCCGGAACAACTACGAGGTCGCGGCCGACTCGTTCGGCACCGCCTGGCAGTCCGACAACGACGACGACGGCAACCAGGGCGTCCGGATCAACTACGTGATGGAAGGCGGAAACTTCGGCTACGTCGGCTTCAAGGGCGGCGGCTGGAGCCGAGACATGGGGGCCTATCCGGGCCAGACCAAGCAGGAGGCCCACTTCCACCAGCGCGACCCCGGGGTCGTCCCCAACCTGCTCTCGACCGGAGGCGGCTCTCCGACGGGCATCTGCGTCTACGAAGGCGAGCTGCTGCCCGAAGCGTTCCGCGGGAAGCCCCTCCACTGCGACGCCGGCCCCAACGTGGTGCGCTCCTACGCGCCCTCTCCGGCGGGCGCCGGCTACACGTGCGAATCGACCGATCTCCTGAAATCCTCCAACACCTGGTTCCGGCCCGCCGACGTCTGCGTGGGCGTGGACGGCGCGGTCTACGTGGCCGACTGGACCGACCCCGGCGTGGGCGGCCACGCGACGGGCGACAAGGACCCCGCGTCGATCAGCGGCCGCATCTACCGCGTGGCCCCCGCGGGCCACAAGGCCTCGGTGCCCAAGCTCGATCTCGCCTCCGTGGCCGGCCAGGTCGACGCCCTCCTCTCACCCAACCTCGCGCGGCGCCATCTCGCCTACCAGAAGCTGGCCGCGGGGGGCGTCGAGGCCGAAGCGGCGCTTGTGAAGCTCTGGTCCTCCTCGTCCAGCGCGCTCCACCGCGCCCGGGCCCTCTGGCTCCTGGCGCGCACGGCGAAGGGTCCCCAGTTCGTGCACACGGCGCTGAAGGACAAGGACGTCGACCTCCGCGTCTGCGCGTTCCGCGCGGCCCGGCTGATCAAGATGGACATGATCGCGCTCTCGAAAGAGCTGCTCTCCGATCCGCATCCCTTCATGGCGCGCGAGATCTGCCTCGCGATGAACTATCAGCCCACGTCCAGCGCGATGGATCTCCTCGTTGCGCTCGCGGACAAAGTGATCGCCCCGACGGCTCAGCAGGTACACCCCAGCGAGGGCAAGGACGACGGCCGTCACACGCCCGAGAAGGAGAAGGCGCGGCAGGATCGCTACGCTCCCAAGTGGTACCTCGAAGCGTTCGGCATCGCCTGCACCGGCCGCGAGAAGGACGTCTTGGAGGCGTGGCAGAAGAACGGAAAGAACAAGGACCCGAAGGTAGCGGAGTACATCGCGTGGCGCCTGAACCGGGTGATCCCCGAGGCGCCGCCCCCTCCGCCCAAGAAGTAGCTTTCCTATGGCGCGAGCTCTGATCGTTCTGCTCCTGGTCCTCCAGGGCGACGAGGTCGCGCAGGGCGTCAAGGTCCTCCTTGACGTCACCTCCCCGCTCGACGCGCGGGAGGCGGCGGTCAAGAAGCTCGCGAAGACGAAGGCGGGGGCCGCCGCGATGGTCGTGCTCGTCGACCAGGAGAAGTTCCCCGAAGAGCTCAAGGCCACGGCCCGCTTCGCGCTCGCGGCCAGCCCCGACGCCGAAGCGCGCACGCTCGGCGAGAAGAAGCTCCCGCGCCCGAAGGCCAAGGACGGCATCCCGCTCCCCCCCATCGGCGAGCTCGCGGAGCGGAAGGGGGACGCGGCCGCCGGCGCGAAGATCTACCGTCGGGCCGAAGGCCCCAATTGCATCGCTTGCCACCCGATCGGCAACGAGGGCCGCATGGTGGGTCCGCCGCTCACCACCATCGGGCTCAAGCTCGGTCGCGAGCAGATGTACGAATCGATCCTCACGCCCAGCGCGGGCATCCTCATGAGCTACGAAATCTGGGCGGTCCGCACCAAGGACGGCGACGTCAAGACCGGCATCAAGGTGGAGGACACGGACGACCGCGTCACGCTCAAGGACACCCAGGGCGAATACCTCGACATCCCCACCGCGCGGATCGCGGAAAAGAAGATGCTCAAGCTGTCGATGATGCCCGAGGAACTCACCAAGGCCATGACGGTCCAGGAGCTCGTCGACCTGATCGAGTACCTCGCCCAGCTCAAGCAGTGATCACCGGGCGGCCGGGATGCCCGGGGATCAGAACTTCTCGAACGCGCCCCGGCCTTCCTTGAGGAAGCGGTCGTACCAGGGCTGGTTGTGCGGCAGAGGGGTCCCGTCCCGCGTCCAGCCCTCGAGCCGGCGCTCGCGGGGCATCGCGTCCTCCGTCTCCACCCTCCAGTTGTCGAGCATGATCCGCACCGAGGCCAGAGGCTCCCGGTACTTCGGATCGTCCACGACGCTCCTGAGGGAGTGCGGGTCCTCCCGGAGATCGTAGAACTCCTCGAGCGGACGCGTCTCCCGGAAGAGGAAGGCCTGCGCGGGCGTCAGTTTCCCCGCCTGCTTCAGCTCCATCATCCCCTTCCAGGTCTCCGAGTGGATCGAGTCCACGCTGTTCCAGAGCGGCTTGTCCCAGTAGTAGTTGCGGACCAGCAGGAACCGCGGCGTCCGCACCGCCCTCGTGAACTGGTCGAAGTCGTGCCAGTTCGCCTCCGCGAAGACCGCTTCTCGCACGGCGGCCTCGGGTTCGAGCAACTGATCCACGATGCTCTTCCCCTGCATCGAATCGGCCACGACCCCCGCCAGGTCGAGGATCGTCGGCGCCAGATCCACGCTGCTGACCAGTTCCTTGCTGACCGTCCCCCGCTCGATGAGGCTTGGGCACCTCATGAGGAGCGGCGTCCGAATCCCCGAGTCATAGAGCGTCGTCTTCGCCCGCGGGAACGGCATCCCGTTGTCGGACAGAAAGACGATGAACGTCCGGTCCAGCTCGCCCTGCCGCTCCAGTTCCGCCAGGATCTCGCCGACGTGACGGTCGAGCCGCTCGATCTCGCCATAGTACTGAGTCATCTCCTTGCGGATCAGCGGATGGTCCGGCAGATAGGGCGGCAGGACGACCTTCGACGGATCGTGCGGGGCGGGCAGGTCCTCCCCGTAGGGCCGGTGGGGGTCGACCGACGCCACCCAGAAGAAAAAGCGCTTGTCCTTCGGTCGCTCCGAGAGCAGCCGGGTCGCCGCGCCCGCGGTGTCCTTTCCGCCACACTCCTCGATCCGGTCCCAATGGGACTTCTCCGCAGCGCCGAGGTGCCACTTCCCCGCCGCCATCGTGTGCCACCCTGCCGCCCGCAAATAACGCGCGACCGACTTCTGACCCGCCGGAAGCGCCATGTGCAGGTCCTGCGCGCCGGTGTTGTGCGGATACCGGCCCGTCAGGATGCTCGCCCGGCTCGGACTGCACGACGAGGTCGTGAGGAACGCGCGGTCGAAGCGGATCCCCTCCCTCGCAATCCGGTCTATGTTCGGGGTGCGCACGACCGGGTGGCCATAACAGCCCAGGTCTCCCGCTCCCAGGTCGTCCGCGATGAAAACGACCACGTTGCGCGGGGATGTGAAACCGACCGAGGGCTTGGGCGTCGCACAGCCCGCCAGCAGGAGGAGAAGGACGGCGGCCCGCGTCATCGCCCGACCGTCTCGTGCACCGCCTTGAGGATGCGCTCCTCGATCCCCGGCGCGAACGGGACCGCCCAGCCGTAGTACATGATCGAGCCCGCCGCGAGCGACCTCTTGAACTCGAGGTCCCAGCCCGCCTCGTATCCGCCCTCCGCGAGCACCTTCTCGGAGGGGATGTAGCAGGCCACCTCGTTGGAATATCCCGCCACCCAGGTCCGCTCTTCGCCCAATTCCTTCTTGATCCGGAGCGCGTACTCGACGCAGGTCTCCCCGCTCAGCGCGACCAGCGTGAGATCGCCTCCGAACTCCCAGACGAGGATCGGGAACGGCACCGCGGCGGGCAGTTTCCCCGCCTCCATCAGGCGGAGCGTCTCCTTCGCGTGCCGGGCGCGGTAGACGTTCTTGCTCTCGGTCTGCTTCGCCACGAGTTCGCGCGCCGGAGCCGGTTCGAGCGGGAGATCGATCGTCCGGTACTTCATCCGAAGCGGCCCCTCGATGCTCCGGCTGGAAGGCGTCCCCAGCGACCCCTTCACGGCCTCCGCCAGCGCCTTTCCGTGCTGTTCCGCCTGCTCGACCTTTCCGCGGGGCGTGGGGTTGATGTCGCCCGAGCAGCCGTTCACGAAGAGCGCCGTGGCGCCCGGCAGGGCCTTCTCGATCTCCAGCGACGCCACTCCGGCATGGTCGCCGTGGTACTGGTACCAGTTGCCTCCCAGGGTGGTGCAGTGGCAGGCGTACGTGAAGACCACCGCGCGCGTCCGGCCATCCTTCGATTCCACCTCGAGCACGGGCACGTCGGGGTCGGTCACGCCCATCGGGTTGTCCGAGAGGGCGGGCACGTTGTTTTCCCGCGGCAGCCTCCGGTTGGTCCCGTAGGTCGCCTTCGCCCGCGAGAAACTCAACTTCACCGGCTCCAGGGCGGCCAGCGCCTTCCCCATGAGATCGACGACCGTCCCGCGGAACCACTCCGCGTACTCGTGGACCGTCTTCGCCTCCGCCTCTCCGAAACCGTGAAAGACCTCCATGGACGGACGCTCCGGCACCGCCGGCCCCGCGTGGGTGTGACTCGCGTTGAGGAGGATCTGCTCGTCCGCCAGGCCGTACCGCTTCTTCGCCTCGTCGCGGATCCATCGGCTCATGGAGGGCGGGAAGCCCAGGATCTCCGCCGACACGATCACCGCCTTCTGCCCGGTCGGATCCTCGAGGGCCAACGCGCGCGCGAACAGGTCCTGCCCCACTCCTTCCGCCGGTTTGCTCCGCGCTCCGTACCCCGTGAGCCATCCCGGCTTCTCCGGCGTGATCTTCACCTTGGAGGCCCCTGCGCGGTAGCTGCCGAGCATCCCCCTCACGGCGCCGACGATCCGGTCCTCGATCCCCAGGGCGAACGGCGTGGGCCAGCCGCTCCCCGACATCTGGGACGTGGCGATCCCGCGCCCGGTCGCAAGGCTCCACCCCGACTCGTAGCCGTTCTCCCTCAGCACCCGCTCCGAGGGGATGTAGCACATCACCTCGTTCGAATAGCCCGTCACCCACACTTCCGGTGGACCCAGCCTGGTGTATTCCGTCCCTCCGCTGATTCCGGCTCCCAGTTCCTTCTTGAGGCGAAGCGCGTACTCGACGCAGGTCTCCCCTCCCAGCGAGATCATCTGGAGATCGGAACCGAACGTCAGCGTCTGGATCGGGAATTCAACCGACTTCGGCAGCGTCCCGGAGTCCATCTTCAACAGCTGCTCCTTTGCGAACCGCTGTTCCCCCGGACGCGGGCTGGCCGCCATCTTCTCGAATGCCGCCCGGTCGGGCTTCTCCAGCGGCAGGTCGATGCGGCGCAGCTTCGCGCCGACGGGCCCCCGCACCGGGCGGAACGAGCCCTCCCGCAGCGTCTTCTCGAGCGCCTCGAGCATCGACTGCCCGTTCTTCTCGGCGACCGGGAGCGCCCCCTTG
>CAZSCC010000634.1:0-4449 GCA_964604905.1 uncultured Planctomycetales bacterium | reverse complement strand
GGCCGCTCTTCGGGTGGGGGGCGATGCGGATGGGGAGGAGGTCGCCGGGGCCCATCGCGGCGACCTGCCGCACGCGGATGCCGTCGGGCGCCAGGGGAAGGTCGCTCTTCTGCTGGGGCTGGTGGAGTAGGGAGAGGAGCAGGGCGGCGAGAATCTTCATGGGGGGAGTCTCCGGGCCGCAGGCCGGCCCGATCTGGGCCGGCCCGCGGTCGGGGATGATTCTACTGCGGGGCGAGCGCGATTTTTAGGTTTTTGATCGCGCCGCCGGCCTTGTCGGTGAACCGGGCGCAGCCCTGCCAGTTGTTCTTCTCGTTGAGGACCTTGAGGATGAGGACGTTCTCGCCCTTGTTGAGCGTGACGGTCGCGTCGTTCTGGTCCTTCTCGAGCGTGCGGGTCTCCTCGAACTTGATGACCTCCTTGCCGTTGAGGAAGGCCTTGGCCTGGTCGTTGGAGCCGATCTTGAGCTTGACGTCCTTCATCTCGGCCTCGGCCCAGACGTACGCGACGGCGTAGCCCACGACGTCCTCGCCGTTGGCCTTGTCGAAGGACTCCTTGAAGTCGATGAAGAAGTCGGCGGTCTTGTGGGCGGTCCAGGCGACTTCCTTGGCGCCGGTCTTGACCTTTTCGCCGGCCTTGGGCTTGCTCTTGGCCTCGTCCTTGACCTGCTGTTTGTCGAGTTCGGTGGCGGCGGAACCCTCCTCGATGGAGATGGGGGCGAGGACGAGCCAGTTGCGGACGAAGCCCTCATCGTCGGTCTTGTGGGTGTCCTGCCTGGGGGAGAAGGCGAGCCCGGCGAGCGCGGAAAGGATGAGTGCGGCTTTCATGCGGTCCTCCGTATGGGTAAGATTCACCCATGGATAACCGGCAGGCGGGGGGAATGCAACAGAAAGAAGGTCCAAAGAAGGTCGGAGAATTCCAGTCGTACCGATCGTTTGGGTGTATGGTTTCGCGACGCCGTCGGAATAGCCCATATGGAGTTCTATCATGGGGCCTGACCGGGATCAGGTGATCCGGGAGTTCCAGCGGGACCGTGCCCGGCTGATCGCCTTCATCCGGTCGCTCGCGGGCGACCCCGATCTCACGGAGGACATCTTCCAGGAGGTCTCGGTCGTCGTCCTCCAAAAGGCCGGCGAGTTCATTCCCGGCCGCGATCTCCAGGCGTGGTGCCGGGGGATCGCCCGGAATATCGTCCTCCGCGAACGCGAGAGCGCCCGCCGCCTCAGGACGTTCTCGGACGACCGCCTGATCGAGCTCGTGGACGCGGCGTTCGCGGAGAGCGCCGGCCGCGAGCTGATCGACTCGCGCCGCTCGCTGCTGCGGCAGTGCCTGGACCTCCTGGCGGCCCCGTCCCGCGAACTTCTCGATCTCCGCTACGGGTCGGGATTGAGCCTGCGTGACGCCTCCGAGCGCCTGAAGCGGACCGAGGCGGCCGTGCAGGTTGCGCTCTCCCGGGTGCGCAAGTGGCTCAGCGACTGCGTCCAGAAGCGTTCGGGTGCGGAGGCGAACGCATGAGCGCCGAGCGGTTCGAGGAACTCTACGAGCGCTACGTCGACGGGACTCTCGATCCGGCGGGGCGCGCCGAGTTCCTCGCGATGTTGGAGGACCCGGCCCATCGCGCCCGCTTTGTCGAGCTGGCGGTCTACGAAGCGGCTCTCGGCGAGGAGCTCACCCTGGCCGAACCCGCGCTCCTTCCGCAGGAGGAGAAGAAAGCGAGCTCGAGGAAGAATCCGGCCGTCGGGCGTCGCTCCACCGGTCGCATCCCCGTGGTGCGGGCGCGCAGGACGCCTTCGAGGCCGCCAGTCGCGGGATGGCAGATCGGGATCGGCGTCGCGGCGGCCGTGCTGGTCGGGATCATCGTCTTCTTCGCGACCGCGTCGCGCGGCGGCGAGCCGGCAAGGCGTCCGGCCCCTCCGGTGGCGGAGCAGACCCCCGCGCCCAGGCCGCAGGAAGTCGATCCGATCGTGCCGCCGAAACAGGTCGTGAAGGCTGTCCGGGCTCCCCTGGATCCGCCGCCTCCTCCGATCGAGACGCCACGGGAATCGCGCACACCTCTGCCGCTCGTCGTCCCCTCTGTAAAGTCCGAACCGACGGTCGCCCCCAAGGGGTCGATGCCGGTCGAGAAGCCGAGGCCGGAGCCCGAGGCGCCCCGCGAGTCGGTGGCGTTCATCGCGCAGATCGAGCGTTCGAGCGATCCGGCCGAGACGGGCAAAGGGATCGTCTCCGGGCAGAGGCTCTCCACGGGCGCGGGGCGCTATCTCTCGGTGAAGTTCCTCGACGGGACGCGGCTGGAACTGGGCGGCGACACGATCGTCGGCCGCGTGGCCGAAATCGCCTCCGGGAAGTGGGTCCAGGTCGAGCGTGGCCTGGTGTCCGTCGACGCGGCTAAGCAGGCGGCGGGGAAGACCCTCGTCGTCGCGTCGCCCTTCGCGGAGGCGACGGTCCTGGGGACGGAATTCACGGTGTGGACCACGGGATCCTTCTCGCGGCTCGACGTGAAGGAGGGCCGGGTCAAGTTCGCGCGTCCCGGCGGCGCGACGTCCCTGGTGGTGGGAGCGGGCTACTTCGCCATTGCGGGGCAGGGCTACGAGTTGGCGGCCAAGCCCGGGGTTTCGATGTGGAAGGCGCCGGCCGCCGGACTGATCCTGTGGCTCCGCGCGGACGGTATGACGAACGCGGCCCAGTGGACCGACGCCTCCCCGATGGGGAACCATGGAGCCCAGCCCGTGGCGGGTAGCCAGCCGTCTTTGATTCCGAACGCGGCCGGAGCCCGCGCGGCGCTCCGCTTCGACGGGAAGGACGACTTTTACGCGCTCCCTGACGGCTTCTCCGACTTCCGAGCGGGCCTGAGCGCGTTCGTGGTGACGCGGCCCGCGCCGGGCGGCGCCTGGAGCCGGTTCCTCGACCTGGACGCCGGCCCCGCATGCGACAACATCGTCTTCGGACGGAGGGACGCGCCGGACAAACTCGGTTTCTGGGTCTACGCGAACGACCAGACGCGGGGCAAGGTCGAGGCGCCCGGCGCCGTGGTGGCGGATCAGGTGCAGTCTTTGGGCGTGGTGCTCGCGCAGAGCGGGCGGGCGACGCTCTTCCGGAACGGCGCGCCCGTCGCGGCGGGACAGACCTCGGTGCCCACGGGTGTGGTCCGTAAGCCCAACGGGATCGGGAAGAGCAGCAGCGGAGACCCGTACTTCAAGGGGGACTTCTTCGAGATCCTCCTGTACAACCGCGCGATCGGCGACGCCGAGCGGCCGTATATCGACGCGTACCTTAACTCGAAGTACTTCGACCCGAACGCTCCGCCGCCGATGAATCGGCCGTCGGAGAGGTAGGGACTAACCGCGAACCGGGGTGGTGGGGCGAGCCGAATAGTTGGAGGGGATTGTATGCGACGAAGCATCGTAGTTGGGTTCGTGGCCGCCATGGTGGCCCTGGCGCCGAACACGTTCGCGGGAACTCCGCAGAATGTCAATTTCAGCGAGACCATCTATGTCAGCGGCGCGGGCCTCAATGACTCCACGGGGATGGCGTGGGCGACCGATGGTTCGGACACTCTCTTTATCACGCAGAAAGGGAGCAACGCCGGCGGAGGCCACTTGAGAGTGGTCCGCAATGGAGTCCTTCAGGCCACGGACTTCGCCACGGTGCTACCCATCGAAACGAACAGCGAATGCGGGCTGGACAACGTGGTCGTCGATCCCTCGTATGCTTCCAACCAGTACGTGTATGTGTTCGCCACCGTCTCGACCACCGTGCAGCGGATCTTCCGGTACACGGCTACCGTAAGCGGGAGCAACCTGATCGGGATGGACAAGACTCAGATCGGTCCGGACCTGCCGACGGTGGGCAACAATCACGACGGCGGCGGCATGGCGATCGGACCGGATGGCTACCTCTATTGGGGCGTGGGGAACCTGGGGAATAACGCAGGCCAGGACGGCAGCGGTACCGAGTACACCTCGTATGCCTCGAAGGTCTGCCGGATGGACCGCTTCACGGGAAGCCCCATTCCGGGGGGGCCCTTCGGCGCGGGCAACACCGTTCGAAGCTACATGTATGCGAAGGGATTCCGCAATCCGTTCGGACTCGCCTTCCATCCCACAACGGGAGGACTCTGGATGACGGAGGTCGGAGACAGCTGGGAGCAGATCTTCCTGGTGACCTCGGGAAGCACTCAGGGGTATCCTACGGAGAATAATACGGACGCGACGAACGGTAGACTGGTTCGCAAGCACGCCTATGCCACGGTGCACCCTACCAGCGGCGCTCGGGGCTGCATCACCCGAGGCGCGTTCTACAACGGAACCCAATTTCCTCTAGCCTACCGGAACGACCTCTACTTCTGCGAATATGTCCGGGGCGAACTGTGGCGCGCAGACGTGAATGATGCCGGCGACACGATCACGTCCACGGAACAGTTCGTATCGGGCGTGTCGGGCATCGTGGATGTCT
>CAZSCC010000633.1:0-8745 GCA_964604905.1 uncultured Planctomycetales bacterium | reverse complement strand
ACGATCGCGTCCCGTATGCCGCCCACCGGCTTCTGGTACCAGTTGGTCGTGCCCAGGATGTCGCCGCCCGGGAGGAAGACGACCTCGACCAGGTTCTCGAAGCCGCGGCACAGGACCTCGGGGTGGCTCCCGTCGGGCCGGCAGCGGAAGAGCATCCCGCTCACTCCGGTCAGGAGCGTGCCGTCGGCGGCCTTGAGTCTGTAGCCGTCGGGCTGGCCCATCGTGCCGTACAGGAGACCGTCGGGGCCGAACGTCAGGCCGTGCAGAGAGCCGTTGTCCTTGTGGCCGAAGTCCGTCAGGATCACGGTGCGCCGGTCGGCCCTGCCGTCGCCGTCGCTGTCCTCGAGGACGGCGAGGTCGGGGGGATCGGCGACGTAGAGCTTCCCGTCCCGCCAGGCGAGGCCCATGGAGGGCGTCAGGTTCTCCGCGAAGACGGTCGACGTCTCGTAACTCCCGTCGCCGTCCTTGTCCTCGAACCGGCGGACCTTGCAGCCGCGGGTCAGCTTCTGGAGCTCGACGTAGAGGTCGCCGCCGGAGGACTCGGTGACGTAGAGGCGGCCCTTGTCGTCGAAGCAGGCGAACATGGGGAAGCTCGAGTCGGCGGCCTTTCCGATCGAGAATCCCTCGACGACCCGGGGGTCCTGCGCGGCCAGGAGCAAGAGGAGGGCCTGAATCATCCGTTGGTTATACGTTCGTGCCCCGGTCGAGCGTACTGTTTCATGGACTCCCGCAGCGGGATAGGAGAATAGCCATGGGCGAGACGAAAAAGTTCTGTCCGGACTGCGGCGATCATGTCACGCGCCGCGGGTTCATGACGGCGGCCGCGGCGGCCGTGGCGGCCGGCGCGGTGGCCAAGGCGCCCGTGTGGGCGAGCACGTGGCGCGAGGCGAAGTCCGAAGACCTGGTCAAAAAGTTCTACGAGTCGCTCACGCCCCAGCAGAAGGAGAAGATGGCCTTCCCCTGGGACCACAAGCTCCGGACCAAGGTCTCGAACAACTGGAAGATCGTCGAGCAGGAGATCTCAACTTTCTACACCGGCGACCAGCAGCAGCTGGTGAAGGACATCTTCAAGGGCCTGGTCAGCCCCGAGTGGCACGGAAACTGGCTCAAGAAGATGAAGGACGACTACGAAGGGGCCGGGGGCGTGGAGAATCACCACGTGGCGGTCTTCGGCGAGCCCGGCAAGGGGAAGTTCGAGTGGGTCATGACCGGCCGGCACACGACGATCCGCTGCGACGGCGACACGACCGAGAACGTCGCCTTCGGCGGCCCGATCTTCTACGGCCACGCGGCCGAGGGGTTCAACGAGAAGCCCGACCACCCGGGCAACGTCTTCTGGCCGCAGGCGCTCGCGGCGAACGAGGTCTTCAAGGCGATGGACGGCAAGCAGCGCGGGAAGGCGCTGCTCCAGAAGGCGCCGCCCGACACGGAGAAGTGCATCGTGATCGATCCGAAGGGCCAGTACGAGGGCATCCCGGTGTCCGAGCTCTCGAAGGACCAGAGGGGGCTGATCGAGAAGACGATGAAGCTGCTGGTCGCGCCCTACCGGGCGTGCGACGTCGAGGAGGCGATGAAGTTCATCGCCGACTCGGGTGGCCTCGACCGGCTGACCCTCGCCTTCTACAAGGAGGGCAATCTCGGCAGCGACGAGGTGTGGGACAACTGGTCGCTGCGCGGCCCGACCATGGCGTGGTACTTCCGCGGCGCGCCCCACGTCCACACGTGGGTCAATTTCGCGAAGCAGGCGTAGGCCTCAGCCGGGCAAGCAAGATTAGAGAAGGCCCCCTCGGGCGATCGAGGGGGCTTTTTTTCTAGTGTCCGTGGATAAGAAAGAGCGGGAGGACGAGGCAAAGCGAGCAGGCCAGGAAGAACAGCATTCCCAGTCCGAAGACCAGGTACGGCACCAAGGGGAAAAGGCGGCCCTCCTTCGCCTTCAAGCTGGCGGCTATTCCCAGGAGAAAAAACACGGCGGCGGCCCACATTCCCGGCGCCCCTGACACAACAAGGAGGTTCGTGGGAGCGGGAAGGTCATCCATTCCCATTCTCGCGTATTGGGGGAGGAGTGCAGAGGCGCCCAGGATCTGCACTCCGAGCGCCGCGAGGATGAGCACCGTCGAGAGAATTCCGAAAAGCATTCGCGGATGTCGTCCTGCCCAAGCGATCATGGAGGCACCTCCGTCGGTTGTTTGAACTCTACCTCCCCGATCGCGGGAATTGCTAGAATCAAGCTCGATGCCAACAACTCTGACGCTCCCGGCCCAGAAGCTCCTGATCGGCGGCCGGTGGGTCGAGCCCTCGACGGGCCGATCGTTCCCGACGATCAACCCCGCGACGGAAGAGGCGATCTGCGAGATCGCGGAGGGCGACGCGCGCGACGTCGGCCTCGCGGTCGCCGCGGCGCGTAAGGCGTTCGAGGAGGGGGCGTGGCCGAAGATGTCGGCCTCCGCGCGCGGGACGCTGCTCTGGCGGATTGCCGACCTGCTCGAGAAGAACGTCGACGAGTTCGCGCTCCTGGAGACGATGGACGCGGGGAAGCCGCTCGCGGAATCGAAGGCGGTGGACCTCCACGAGTGCATCGAGGTGCTCCGCTACTACGCGGGGGCCGCGACCAAGATCACGGGAGAGACGCTTCCCGCGGCGGGGGCGTCGTTCGTCTACACGCTTCGGGAGCCCGTCGGCGTCATCGGCGCCATCACGCCGTGGAACTTTCCTCTGCTGCTCTCGATCTGGAAGATCGCCCCGGCGCTCGCGGCGGGGAACACGGTGGTCCACAAGCCGGCCAGCTGGACGCCGCTGACGGCGCTCCGATTCGGGCGGCTCTGCCAGGAGGCGGGGCTGCCCGATGGCGTCCTCAACGTCGTGACCGGCCCGGGGTCGACCGCCGGGCAGGCGCTGGTCGACCACCCGGGCGTCGACAAGATCGCCTTCACGGGTGAGACGTCGACGGGGAAGTCGATCATGCGAGGCGCGGCGGGGACGCTGAAACGCGTGTCACTCGAGCTCGGCGGGAAGTCGCCCAACATCGTGTTCGCCGACGCCGACCTCGACGCCGCCGCGCGCGGGGCGGTGAACGGGATCTTCTACAACAAGGGCGAGGTCTGCTGCGCCGGGTCGCGGCTCTTCGTGGAGGAGGGCGTCCACGACGCGCTCCTCGAGAAGATCCAGGGCCGCATGAAGAAGTTCACGGTCGGCGATCCGATGGACCCGAAGACCCGGATGGGCCCGGTGGTCTCGAAGTCCCAGCTCGAGAAGGTGCAGGCGGCGATCGAATCGGGGAAAAAAGAGGGGGCGAAGCTCGTGATGGGCGGCGACCGCCCGGCCTTCCCGAAAGGCTACTATCTCAACCCGACGCTCTTCGACGGCGTCTCGAACGACATGACGCTGGCCCGGGAGGAGATCTTCGGCCCGGTGCTGGCGACGATCCCGTTCAAGACGGTCGAGGAGGCGGTCGCGAAGGGGAACGACACGCCGTACGGGCTCTCGGCGGCGGTCTGGACGAAGGATCTGAAGAAGGCCCACCGGGCGGCGCGGGCGCTCAAGGCCGGGACCGTCTGGGTGAACACCTACAACGTGTTCGACGCGACGGCGCCGTTCGGCGGGTACAAGCAGAGCGGCTTCGGTCGCGAACTGGGGATGGGGGCGCTGGACCTCTACACGCAGGTCAAGACCGTCTGGGTCGACCTCTCCTGAATCACCACCGCGCGTGGACCTGCGGCCGGACGTGGCGGTCGTAGATCTCCCGCGCGCGCCTCATCGTCCCCGCGTCGAGCGGCGGGAGCTCGGCCGCCGCCGCGTTGTCGTCCACCTGTCGGGCGCTGCGGCAACCCGGGATGACGGTCGTCACCGCGTCGTGCATCAGGATCCACCGGAGCGCGAACTGGGAGAGGGTCCAGCCGGCGGGGACGAGCGCGCGGAATTCCTCCACGGCCGCCAGGCCCGCCTCGAGGGGCACGCCGGAGAAGGTCTCGCCCACGTCGAACGCCTCGCCCCGGCGGTTGAAGTTCCGGTGATCGTCGGCGGGGAAGGCGGTCTCGCGGGTGATCCTTCCCGAGAGGAGGCCGCTCGCGAGGGGGACGCGGGCGATGATCGCGATCTGCCGCTTCCGGGCGAGACCGAAGAGCTCCTCCGCCGGCCTCTGGCGGAGGAGGTTGAAGACGATCTGGATCGACCGGACGCCGGGGTGGCGGAGGGCGAGGGTCGCCTCCTCGATCGTCTCGACCGAGACGCCGTAGTGGCGGAGGCGGCCGTCCTGGACGAAGCCGTCGAGGATCCGGAAGACGGCGTCGCTCCGGTAGAGTTCGGTGGGGGGGCAGTGGAGCTGGAGGAGGTCGAGGGTCTCGCGCCCCAGCTTCGCGCGGCTGCGGTCGATCCAGGCGGCGAGGTTCTCCTTCGTGTAGCCGTCGACGGTCTGCCTCGGGAGCCGGCGGCCGGCCTTCGTGGCGATGAAGAGGCCCGGGTCGAGGGAGCGGAGGAGTTCCTCGCTGTGGCCGTCGCCGTAGACGTCGGCGGTGTCGAAGAAGGTGACGCCCCGCTCGAGGGCGCGCGCGATCGCGGCCCGGGAGGCGTCGTCGTCGACCCGGCCCCAGGAGCCGCCGATCGCCCAGGCGCCGAACCCGATCGCGGGGACGTTCCGGCCGGTCGTTCCGAAAGGGCGGAGGTCGCGCATGGCGGGGGATTATAAAGGCTCAAGTTTCCCGCCGCAACGGCCGATAATGTTCGTGAGATGGGAGAGAGAGGCAATCCCGATCCGCGCCTGCTCGAGGAGTTCCGTCTCGCCGAGACGGCGCGCAAGCTCCTGGGCGGCCTGAACTGGCCGCTGGAGCCCTGGGTCGCGCTCCGCCTGGCGCGCACGGAGGGGGACTTCCTTCGCCGCGAGGTCGAGCGTCTCGAGCGCCTCCGGCAGTCGGGCCGGGCGGTCTCGATCGGCGGCCTTCTGGCGGACTCGGTGGAGCGCATCGGCCGCATCCTCTGCCGCCGGGCGCGCGAGCTGCGCGACGCCCTGGCCGCCTCGCCCGTCACCCTCGACCCCGTCCATCTCGAGTTCGTCCACGCCGTCCTCCTCCGGGACGGTGCGGCCAATCCGTCGGAGGTCGAGGTGGGCCGCCGTCTGGCCGAGGTGCAGTCGTACCTCGCGGCGCCCGAGCGGGGTTCGGCCGCGGAGACGGAGACGCTCCCGCAGGGGGTCGATGCCGATCTCCTGGAGGACCTGCGGCACGTCGAGTCGTTCCTCGGGGCGCTCTCCCCGGTCCGCCCGAAGGTCGAGGTGTGGGAGGCGTTCTCGCTGGCCGTCCGCGACCGGCGGTCGGCCCGGCAGGCGGTCGAGCGGATGCGCGCCCCCGACGACCTGAACGCCGAGGTGATCCGGCTCTATGAAGGGCTGGTGGAGGTCCGGGCCAAGGGCTCTCCCCGGGCGAAGGAGCTCCGGCGCTACGTGGCGGGGCTCCCGATCGGGAAGTACGCCTCGGACACGATGGAGCTGGCGTTCGCGTTCATCCTCGCCTCTTCCGAGGGCTGCCGCCGCGCCGAGCAGTGGATGGAGGCCCCCGACCAGTTCCGCCGCGAGGCGGCGATCCGCGTGGAAGGCGTCATCGGCCGCGCCCAGAAGTACCTCCACGCCCTCCGCGCCACCGCGTAACAAGACAAACCGTTTGTCTTGTTACGACCGGGCGAAGGCGCAGGCGCGCGCCGGGTTGGCGACGAAGACCTTCTCCAGCACCTCAGCCGACACCCCCAGATTCCGCGCCCGGTCGCTGAACTCGAGGAGCATGTAGTCCAGGCCGGGGGCCCCGCCGTAGCTGCGCCAGTAGGTGGGCCGGGCGCCGTCGGTGCCCAGCATCAGCTGGTCGGGAAACTCGCGGGCCATCGCGACGAAGAGCCGGAGGGTGGGGTTCTGGTCGTCCAGCTTCGCGCGGAACGTCCGGTCGTACTCGACGAAGGCCCCGGTCCGGAAGAGCTCGCGGTGGTAGTCGGGCTCGGGGTGGCGGTCGGTGTGGGAGAGGACGACGTGGCGCGGGTCGACCCCGCGGGCGGCGAGGAACGCGACCTGCTCCGGGCCGCGGCCCGGCTCGCAGTGGGTGATGACGGGGCAGCCGGTGCGACGGTGGGCGGACGCGACCGCCTCGAAGGCGAGTCGCTCGGCGTCGTCCAGCACGGGGCCGTCGCTGGCCAGTTTCAGCACGCCCGCTCGGTGGGGCGTGCGGCGGACGTCCGGCCCCGCGCCGTCGTTCGCGTCGATGCCGGTCTCGATCTCCGCGACGAAGAGGTCGGCCAGCCGCTCGACCCCGAGCCGGAAGCGCCAGTGGCCCTCGGGGTAGAAGCGGTTCCGGTGGAGGCCGGTGGGGGCGATCACGTGGACGCCCGTCCGGCGGGAGATCTCGGCCAGCTTCTCAACGTTCCGTCCTGCGTCGCAGGGCATGCAGTCGACCATCGCCCCCCCGCCCGCCTTCCGGAAGTCGGCCAGCTCCGCGACGGCGTTCTCGACCGACGGCAGGTGGATGTCGGGGAAGAGCTGGGTCGTGTAGCTCCGGTCGATGATCAGGTGCTCGTGCGCGTAGGTGCGCCCGAGGTCGGAGGGGCGGATATCGCCCAGCACGGTGCGGATGAGGCTCATGAGGTCTGCTCCCAGGCGATCACCGCCGCCCCGAGAACGCCCGCGTGATCCTGCATCTTCGAGACCAGGATCGGCACGGGCTGGCCGGGGGGCCAGCGGAAGAGGTGGCGGTTCACGCGCTTCTTCAGGTCCTTCAGGAAATGGGCCGCTCCGTGGGTGGCGCCGCCCCCCAGGATGACGACCTCGGGGGCGCAGACGTGGATCGCGGAGACGAGGAACCCGGCGAGGTTCGACGTCCAGACGCCCAGCTCGTCCCGGCAGAGGCGGTCCTTCCGCGCGACGGCCTCCATCACGGCCGCGAAGTCGATCGACGCGGGGTTCTTCACGTAGCGGTCCGAGAGGAGGGAGGGGATGCCGCGCTGGAGGCCGTCCCGGACCTGCATCGCCAGCGCGGTCGCGGAGCATAGCATCTCCGCCGTCCCGCGCGCGCCGGTCAGGCAGAGGCGGCCGCCGGCCTGGAGCACCATGTGGGAGAGCTGGGTCCCGAACTGGAGGTGCGGGTCGCGCAGGATCCTGCCGTCCAGGAGGACGCCCGAGCCGACGCCGGTGCCGAGGGTGATCGTGACCGCCCACTGCTTCCGGCGGGCGAGGCCGTGCTTCCACTCGGCGATCATGGCCAGGCGCGCGTCGTTGTCGGCGACGACGGGGAGGCGCGTCGCGGCGCGGAGTTTCGGGACGAGCGGGAAGTGCTCGAGGCCTTTGAGGCGCCCGGGGAGGAGGACGATCCCCTGGTCGGGCTTGACCGCGCCGGGCATCCCCAGGCCGATCGCCTTCGGCGCGGCCCTGAGCTTTCGCGCGATCGCGCCCACCTGCTCGGCGAGCTTCTGGAGGAGGGCCTGGGGGCCGAGGTGGGCGTCGGAAGGGGCGATCCCCTCGGTGAGGAGCCGCCCGTCGCGGGTCACGGCGCCCGATTTCAGGCGCGTCCCGCCGATGTCGAAGCCGACGACGTAGTCCTTCATGAAGAAGCCTTCCTCCTTCAGCGGTCAGCTCTCGGCGGGCCGCCCCCGGGCGGGTCGCTCATTCCAGGATCGCTCCCAGCCCGAGCAGTCTATCGCGGAGTTCGCGGTAGGGCACCTCTTTCGGCGACGTCCCGGCGGCGAGCGCGAGGGCCGCGGCCGTGCCGGCCGCCTGGCCCATCGCCATGCACTGGGCCATGGACCGCACGCTCGCGTGGGCGTCGTGGGTGGCGGAGAAGCAGCGGCCGGCGACGAGGACGTTGGAGACGTTCTGCGGCAGCAGCGTCCGGTAGGGGATCCCGACGCACTGCCCGTCGGGGAGGTACTGCCACGTCGTGCCAGGGCCGGCGCGGTGGTCCTCGATCGGCGCGCCGCAGAGGCCGATCGCGTCATCGAAGCGGCGGGCGCCGAGGACGTCTTCTCGAGTGAGGCGGTACTCGCCCCGGACCCGGCGGGTCTCGCGGATCCCGATCTGGGTGCCGAAGCCGGCGAGCGAGGCGTTCTCGTAGCCGGGCACGCGGTCGCGGAGGAAGCGGGCGTACTCGAGGGCCTGGCGGCGCCCCTCGATCTCGGCGCGCGTGAGGTCGTCGGGATCGGTGGCGCGGGCGTCGACGCGGGTCATGATGGTGGACGTCATCCCGGGGACGGGCATGGGGTGGTCGCTCCCCTCGCGGCGGGGGAGTTCGTAGCCGGTCGCGGCGGCCATGAGCCTCTGAAGCTCCCCCTTGGGGAGCGTCTTCCGTTTCTCCAGGTCGACGTTGACCATGCGGAAGGTGGTGGTGAGCGTCTGGGCGGGTTCTTCGTCCCCGGCAAGCTCGTAAGGGACGCCGGCGTAGTGGCAGACGTCGGCGTCGCCCGAGGCGTCGACGACCATCTTCGCGGCGATCCGGTGGAGGCCCTTCCGGGTCGCGACGACGACGCCGGTCACGCGGTCGCCGCTCTTCTCGACGTCCTGGACCCACGCGTGGAGGAGGACGCGGACCCCGGTGGCCTGGACGAGCCTTTCCCAGACGACCTTCAGGACCTCGGGGTGGTAGGTGATGCCGGTGCCGGCGCCGTAGGTATTGGGCCGCTCGAAGCAGGCGCCGTGGCGCCGGAGGGCGTCGACGACCTCGTCCGGGATGCCGCCCACCACTTTCTTCGCGCGCGTGCCGGGTGTGTAGAAGCCGTAGAAGGTGT
>CAZSCC010000632.1:0-7659 GCA_964604905.1 uncultured Planctomycetales bacterium | reverse complement strand
AGACGATGGACGCCGGCTATCTCGAGGCGGAGATGATGTACCGGAACGGCGCGTCGTTCGTCGTCGTCATGGGCCAGGCCCACGAGCACACGATCCGCGAGGCGGTGCGCGCGGCGAAGGAGTTCGACCGCTACGTGATGGGCGACATCATGCTCTGCCCCGACAAGATCGCGATGGCGAAGAAGATGGAGCAGATGGGCGTCGATGTCATCATCCACCATACGGGACTGGATGAGCGGCACTGGGAGAAGGGCAAGTCCCCGCTGGACGAGCTGAAGCAGATCCGCGACGCCGTGAAGATCCCGCTGCAGGCGGTGGGGGGGCTCTCGATCGACCAGGCGGCGCAGTGCCCCGGGCTCGGGGCGTCGCTCGTGGTGATCGGCGCTCCGCTCGCGGTGGCCGACTACGAGCTGAAGCCCGGCGCCGACGCCGACAAGCTGTTCCTGACGATCAAGAGCTTCGTGGACCGGGTGAAGGGAAGGTAGCCGCGTAACAAAAAAAACCGTTTGTTTTGTTGCGCAGGGGAGGAACTAGCGTTATGGCAACGACCATGCCCGCTGTCGTCCAGTTCGAGATGAAGAAGGGGTCCGTCGAGCTCCGCGACATGCCCCTCCCTGAGTTCGCCGACAACGAGGTCCTCCTCCGCGTCCGGGGGGTCGGCGTCTGCGGGAGCGACGTCCACCAGTACCACAACACCCAGTCGTGGAGCGTCCGCGTCCCCGTCATCCTCGGCCACGAGTTCTGCGGCGAGATCGCCGCCCTCGGCAAGGCCGTCAAGGGCTACCAGGAAGGCGACCGGGTCGCCAGCGAGACCGCCGCCGAGATCGACGCCGACTGCCCCCTCACCCGGCAGGGGATGTACAACCTCGACCCCTCTCGCCGCGGCTTCGGCTACGACATCCACGGCGCGATGGCCGAGTACGTGAAAGTTCCCGCCCGCCTCCTCCACCGCATCCCGAAGAACGTCTCCTTCGAGGTCGCGGCTATGACCGAGCCGTGCTGCGTGGCCTACCAGGCGACGGTGGTCAACGCGCGCCTCAAGCCGGGCGACACCGCGATCGTCATCGGCCCCGGCCCGATCGGCCTCCTCTGCGCCACCATGGCCCGCCTCTCCGGCGCGGGCCGCGTCATCTTGGCCGGCACCACCCGCGACAAGGGCCGCATGGAGACCGGCCTCAAGGCGGGCGCCACACACGCGGTCGACGTCCAGACCCAGGACATGAAGGCGCTGCTCGCCGGCCTGGGCGACGGCCTGGGCGCCGACGTCATCATCGACTCGACGGGCGCCTCCGCCTCCCTCAAGAACGCGCTCGACTGGGTGCGCCCCGCGGGCCACATCTCGAAGGTCGGCTGGGGCCCCCAGCCCATGGACTTCTCGATGGACCCCCTCGTCAAGAAGGCCGTCACGCTCCAGGGCAGCTTCAGCCACACGTGGGCGGTCTGGGAACGCGTCCTCTCCATGCTCGGCACCGGCCAGCTCGACCCCCGCCCCTTCCTGAGCAAGGTCGCCAAGATCGGGGACTGGAAGCCCTGCTTCGACGGCATGCACGAAGGCGGCCTCATCAAGGCCGTGCTCACCCCATGAGCGGCGTAAAGCTGCCTCGTTGTTTTGCGCCAACCGGTGGCGCAAAACCGCCTCGCAGCTTTGCGCCAAGACGTGGCGCAAAGCTGCCTCGCAGATTTACGCCAGGATTTGCGCCATGAGCCTCCGCGACATCTCCATGCCGCTCCGCGAGGGGATGCCCGTCTATGCGGGCAACCCGCCGTTCCGGCGGCCGATCACCCACGAGCTCGCGAAGGGCGCCTCCTGCAACCAGTCGCGCCTCGAGATGGGCGCCCATTGCGGCACCCACCTCGACGCGCCCGCCCACTTCGAAAAAGACGGGTTCACGATCGACGCCATCCCCCTCGAGAACCTCGTCGGCCCCGCCCGGCTCCTCCACTTCCCGAAGCACGACCGCATCGACCTCGCCGACCTCGAACCGCTCGACTGGACCGGGATCCAACGCGTCCTCTTCCGCACCCGCAATTCCGACCACTGGAAGACCTCGGCCGCGTTCGACCCCGCCTACGTCTACCTGACCGGCCCCGCCGCCCGCTTCCTTGCCGACCGCACGATCCTCCTGGTCGGCACCGACGGCCTGGGCATCGAGCAGTTCGGGAACAAGGAGCACCCTGCCCACCACGCGCTCCTCCAGAAGGGGATCACGATCCTCGAGGGGCTCTACCTCGCCGACGCGCCCCCCGGCGACTACTTCCTCTTCTGCGGCCCGCTCCGGCTCGAAGGGGCCGAGGGCGCCCCCGCCCGCGCATTCCTCATGGACCGGGCCCCCGGCGCCTGATTTCCGTGATATTGTTCGGGGGCGCGACTGCCGAGCGTCCTAATACATGATGAGGCTCCTCCTTCCGCTGCTCCTGCTCCTCCCGGCGCGCGCCCAGGAGGGCGACCTCCCGAAGCGCGTCCGCGCGCTCGTCGAGCAGCTCCAGGCCGACGAGATCCAGACCGTCGACGACGCGGTGGCCGCCCTGATCGCCCTCGGCGCGCCCGCACTCGATCCGATCCGGGCCGAGCTCAAGAAGGCCGGCGGCGATGCGAAGCTCCGCCTCGAGGAGGCCGTGCGGTCGATCGAGCGCAACGTCAAGCGCGCCCGCGCGATGGGGACGCCGATCCTCGTGACCCTCGACGCGAAAGGCAAGCTCCTCTCCGACGCCCTCGAGGAGATCCGCACGTCGACCGCGCAGCCGATCGTCTTCAAGGACCTCCCCGCCGAGCCCGTGACGGTGGCGTTCGAGAAGCTCGGCTTCTGGGAGGCGCTCGACCGCCTGTGCAAGGCCCACGGAGGCGTCATGTGGGAGGTGAAGGAGAAGGTGATCGTCGTCTCCAAGCGCCCCTACCGCGACCTCCCCAAGGTCTTCCGCGGCAACCACATCGTCTACTTCGAGCGCCTCTCCTCGGACACCCGCCTGACGGGAGGGCGCACGGACCTGTCCCTCCAGCTCGAGGGGGGCTTCGCCTGGACGCAGGGGTCGGTCGTCCCCCGGGACATCCTCGACATCGAGGAGTTCAGCGACGATCGGGGGACCGACCTGCGCGCGAAGGCCGCCGGCGCCGGCGTGACGTTCACGCTGTCCGAGGAGTACCCTCCCGAGCCCGGGCACCTGGTGAAGGCCCTGGACTTCACCGAGAACACCCTGCTCCACGACCAGGCCGCGAAGATCTCGCGGCTCAAGGGATCGGTCCGCCTCGAGTACGTGATCGAGAGCCGGAAGCTCGCGACCTTCGAGAAGCCCGCCGGGAGGGTCGGGAAGCCGGAGAAGGTCGGAGGGATCACGGTGACGCTCAAGAAATACTCCGTCAACGACGACGATGCCGACGTGAACATCAAGATCGAGACCGCGACCCTGCGGGACAAGCTGCTCCTGCGGGCGCGCGGCTTCCACCTGATCGACTCGAAGGGCGCGGTCTACGAGGCCTCGGGATGGATCGACGAGGAGCCCGACGAGGACACGGGCAAGATCGAGTACGACTGCGACCTGGAGTTCAGCTTCCCGGAGGGGACCGTGATCGTCGCCCTCGAAGTGACGATCCCCACGGACCTCGAGGAGGTCGTGATCCCGTTCGACTTCAAGGACCTACCGCTCAAGTGACGGCCGCGATCGCGATCGTCCTGGCGGCGCTGGCGCAGGAGGCGGGGTCGCTCGGCGCGGTCTCTCGCCTGGTCGACCGGGCCGCGACCGCCCGCGGCGAGGTCGAGGCGGCGGCCGCCCGGATGCCGGCCGGATTCCACCGGACGGTCCTTCAAGAGGAACTCAAGTCGCGCCCGACGACCCTGAAGCGGGTCTCGTTCGATCTGAAGGAGCAGGCCGCGACCGGGGTCTTCAACGAGATCGCCTCGAAGTTCGGCGAAAAAATCAACCTTCAACACTTCCAGCGGGGCGGCCCCGGCGGAGGCGCCCAGGCGACGGTCGCGCTCAAGCTCGAGAACGCCTCCTTCATGGAGGCCCTCGACGCGGCCTGCCGCCAGGCGAAGGTGGGGGTCTTCACCAACGGCCTCCAGCTTGCCCTCAATCCCTGGCAGGAGAACCTCGCCTCCTCGCCCTACCGGAACCACCTGGTGGTCCTCTCCACCGCGACCCGGAGCCGGAAGATCGAGTTCGGCGCGGGCGAGACGCGGAGCGTCGTGCTCGCCCTCAATCTCTTCTGGGACGCCGATGGCGGGGTCGTCCGGGTCGGGAAGGTTCGGCTGGCCGAGGCGATCGACGACCAGGGGCGGCCGGTCGCGGCTCAGCCCGAGGAGCCCGCCCCGGCCCCGCCGGAGCGGAAGGAGGGCGACCCCGTGGTCCACTGGATCAACCGGTGGAGCCAACAGCCGCTGGCGCTGCAGGTCCCCGACGCCCCGAAGCTCTCGCGAGTGCGCGGCTTCTACGAGGTCCATGTGTCGCAGGTCTCGAGCAACTTCGAACTGGGGGACCTCGAGAAGGGGCCCGCAAAGTCCGACGACCACTACGAAGTCCAGGCGACCCGGAAGAAGGAATTCGGCCCGGGCGGGATCCTGCTGCGGATGAAGCCGAAGGGGTCGCTCGAGGAGTTCCTGAAGACGCCGGTGGAGGTCTTCGGATCGGGGGAGGCCCTGCTGGAGGCCCCGGTGGGGGAGGGAGCCACCGCCACCGTGCGGGACCGCGCCGAGGTGCCGGTCTACGCCCAGGGCCGCGTCGTGGACGGGGCCGTGGAGTACCGGCTGATCGCTTCCGGCCTCCCGGCCGACACCCCCGCGGAGTACAAGAGCCTCCGGATCCGCATCCACCGGGCGACCGTCGAGCGCCTCATCCCCTTCGAATTCTCGGACGTCCCCATCCGGTGACTTCGACGATTCCTCTAATAATCCCGCCGCCCCCTTCGCCCCTCCTATGGACATGACGGGCCCCCCGTTCGAGCGGTTCGTGCGCGAGCACGAGCGCATGGTGCGCGCCCTGGCGGTGGCGTACTGCCGCGACGAGAGCGCGGCGGACGACGTCGTACAGGAGACGTTCGTCCGGGCCTGGCGGTCGCTCGACGGCCTGCGCGACCCGTCGAAGGTGAAGACCTGGCTCTACGCGATGGCGCGGCACGCGGCGATCGACCACATCCGCGGGCGCGAGCGCCGGAAGACGGAGGAGTTGACGGTGGACGTGGAAGCGCCGAGGCGGCAGGCGAGCGAGCCGGTGGAGCAGGTCATGCGGCTGGTGGACCGCCTGCGCGAGGACCACCGCCAGATCCTGCTCCTCCGGTACGTGGAGAAGCTCTCGTACGCGGAGATCGGGGAGGCGCTCGGGATGACGTCGACCGCGGTGGGCGAGAAGCTCCACCGGGTTCGCAAGATGGTGATGGAAAGGTTCGGCCTATGACGTGCGAAGAAGTCCGGTCGCGGCTCTCGTGGGTCCTCGACGGCGAGGCGCCCGAGGCGGAGGCTCACCTCGCGGGGTGCGACGCGTGCCGCGCGGAGCTCGAGCGGATGCGGAAGGCCGACGCGCTGCTCGCCCAGGCGGCCGAGCGCTTCGCGCCGCCGGTGAGCGTACGCATACGCCGGCCGTTCCCGTGGAAGTGGATCGTGCGGGTAGCAGCGCTTCTCCTGGCGGCCTTCTTTGGTTCGTGGACCTGGGTCAACGTCCGCACGCCCGACCCGCAGGAGCTCTACGTCTTCGGCGGGAGCGGCGGCGTCTACCGGGTGGTCGTGCTGGACGGTCGGACGAAGCGGCCCATCGAGGGCGCCAAGGTCTTGGCGCGGATGGCGAAGTCGACGGCGGAGGGGGTCTCCGGAGCGGATGGCTCGGCCTCCGTGCGCCTCGAGCCGCCCGACGCGGATCAGGCGATCATCGAGATCTCGGTCGATTCGTCGGCGGGCTCCGACACGATCCGCCGGGAAGTGGCGGTCGAGCGTCCCGTGCGTGTGCTCCTCTCGACGGACAAGCCGCTGTACCAGCCTTCGCAGACGATCCACCTCCGCGCGCTGGCGTTGAACAACCTGACGATGAAGCCCCATGCGGGGCCGGTGACGCTCGAGGTGGAGGACGCGAACGGCAACCGCGTGTTCAAGAAGGAGCTTACGGCGAGCGCCTACGGGATCGTCTCCGCCGACCTCGACCTGGCCGACGAGGTGAACCTCGGGACCTGGCGGGTCCGCGCGACGGCGGGGAAGGCGGTCTCCGAGCGGACCGTCGAGGTGAAGCGCTACGTCCTCCCGAAGTTCAAGATCGAGCTCAAGCCCGACTCGGCGTTCTACGCGCCCGGGCAGCGGCTGAAGGCCGACCTCGACGCGCAGTACACGTTCGGGAAGCCGGTGGCGAACGCCGACGTGCGGGTCGAGCTCTCGAGCTGGCTGGGCGGGAAGTTCGAGCCCTTCGCGAAGCTCTCGACGAGGACGGACGGGGCCGGGAAGGCGTCGGTCGAGACGAAGCTGCCGGATCGATTCTTCGGGACGGAGCTGGCCGGCGGCGATGCGACGATCCGGGTGGAAGCCACGGTGACGGATGGAGCGGCGCAGTCGGAAACGAAGGCGCTGGCGTCGACGGTCACCTCCCGGCCGATCCGCGTGCGCGTCTTTCCGGAGACGGGCGAATTCGTGGCGGGAGTGCCGGGAGAGATGTTCGTGGTGACGACGTATCCCGATGGCCGGCCCGCGCAGACGACGGTGAGCTTCGACGATCGAGATACGCCGCTCGAGACCGATCCCATGGGAGTGCTGCGGGCCCCCATCCGGCGGCCGTCCTTCACCGTGACGGTCCGGGACGCGAAGGGTCACCGGACCGAGCAGGCGGTCTCGCTCGCGGAGTTCCCGGCGCGGCAGGACTTCGTGCTCCGGACGGACCGCACGAGTTACCGGGCGGGCGAGACGCTGCAGCTCGAGGTCCTGGCGGCGAGGGACGGGGTCGTCTACGTGGACCTCGTGAAGGGCGGTCAGACGCTGCTGACGGCGTCGCTCGAGGTCCGCCAGGGCCGTGCGGGGCGGGCGATCGACCTGCCCGCCGAGCTCTTCGGGACGGTCCGGCTGACCGGCTATCGCATCGGGAGCGACGGCCAGATCACGCGCGACTCGCGGCCGATCGTGGTCGACCTTCCGGGCGACCTCCAGATCCGGCCGACGGTGAAGAAGGAGGCGTTCAAACCGGGCGAGGAGATCGAGGTGGACTTCGAGGTCCTGGGCGCGGACGGGAAGCCGGTGCAAGCGGCGCTCGGGCTCGCGGTGGTGGACGAGGCGCTCTTCGCGCTGAGCGACGCGCGGCCGGGGCTCGAGAAGGTCTACTTCCAGATCGAGGAGGAGCTCCTCAAGCCGCGCTATCAGCTGAAGGAGTTGGCGTCGCTCGTGGCCGCGTCGCCGGCGCGGATGGCGGCGGTCGCGCCGCCGGAGATTTCCCCGCTGGAGGTGACCCTCTTCGCGACGAAGATCGAAGACTTCCGCAACGTGGCGGAGGCGTTCAACGAGCGGGCCGGGGTTGCCTTGTTCATCCTTGTGGTGTTCGGAGTGATCGGCGGAATCGTCCGCGGGTTCGTCTGGGCGCTTCGGCAGCCCAAGCCTGTCTCGCTCCTGTTCGGCGTCGTGGTCGTGCTCGGGTGCGGGATGGTGGTCGCCTTCCTGATGACTTCCGCGGGGGCGAAATACGCGCCGGCTTCGGTGCGGTCGG
>CAZSCC010000631.1:0-3571 GCA_964604905.1 uncultured Planctomycetales bacterium | reverse complement strand
CAGGTGTCGGGCGGCATCGCGGCGGGCCTGGTGGCCGCCGCGGGGCTCTTCCTGTTCCTGCGACCCGTGTCGCGGCCGGCTCCGAAGGGCGAATCGGTCGCGGTCGCCAAGCCTTCCAAGCCTGCGGAGAACCCCGAGCCGACGGCGTTCGGTCCCTCGTCCATGACCGATCCTTACGGTCGCGCGATCGAGTCGATCACCCGCGAGTTCGGGATCCGTTTCGTCTTCCGTCGCGAGTCGCGCCCGTACCTGATCGCGCTGGAACCGTCGGAGCAGTTCCACGCCTCGAGCCTGATGGAGGAGTACGCGCAGCGGCTGCAGGGAGTCCTGGGCGCCTTCCGCCGCGAGTTCGGCGGGCAGCTCCAGCTTCCGGACGTCACGGAGGCGCTTACGGTGATCGTCTTCAACTCGCGCGGGAGCTTCGACCGCTACTTCCTCGAACGGGACAAGCGCCGGATGGCCGACTCGATCAAGGGGATCTACGAGTACGACCGCCGGCGGATCGTGGTCTACCAGGACGCGAACGTGCCGTACGAGGTGCTGCTCCACGAGGGGGCGCACCAGCTGGTGGACTACTACACGAAGCTCCGCGAGGTGCTGGAGAAGCGGCCTGCCTGCTACTGGTTCCAGGAGGGGGTGGGCACGTACTTCGAGGGCTTCCGGCGGATCGGCGGCGAGCTCCAGTTCGACCCCGCGGTGAGCCACGGCCGGCTGCCCACGCTCAAGCAGGTCCTCGGCCAGCCGGGGCGGAAGGACTTCATCCCGCTCAACATCCTGGTGGGGATGACGGTGGACGAGTTCTGGGACTGGTTCCAGAAGGGGCAGGCGACCGATCCCGAGGACACCACGCGGAAGGCGCAGGTCTACTACGCCGAGTCCTGGGCGTTCACCCACTTCCTCCGTCAGTCGGGGGGCAACACGCGGAAGGTGTTCGAGGAGTACCTCCGCCTGGAGACCTCCGGGCAGGGCGGGAAGCAGGCCTTCGAAGAACTGGTCCGGGAGCACCTGCAGATCGACGTTCCCCAGCTCGAAGACCGGTTCGTCGCCTACATCCTCGGCCAGCGGTAGCGCCATGACCGCGGCCCTCCTCTTCGTTTTCCCCTTCCTCTCCTTGCTCTCCTTCCCTCCCGGTTCCGCGCAGGACGACGTCGAGAAGGTCCTGGAAGGCCTGAAGACCGAAGAGGCCGGCCCGAGGCGCGCGGCGCTCGAGGAGCTGCACCGGCGCGGTGCGACCGGGGTGGCGGCGGCGATCCGGGTGCTGGGGGGGCCCGTGCCGGCGCCCTCGGAGCGGGTCGCGGCGCTCCTCAAGCAGCTGGCGTCGCGGAAGTGGAAGGAGCGCGACGAGGCGATGCAGTCGCTGGTGCGCCTGGGCCGGCCGGCGAAGCCGGCGCTCGAGGCGCTCCCCGCGGACGCGGACCCCGAGGTGGCCTGGCGCGTGCGGTCGGCGCTGGGGGAGATCGCCGAGCGCGCGGGGCGGGAGGACCTTCTGGAGGACCTCCGTAACGCCGCGCTCTGCGAGTTCCTGGGCGAGGCGGGGGACGCGGGGGCGGTGGCGCCGCTCCTCCGGATCCTGGACGCGGGGGCGGCCGACGCGAAGCTGGAGCTCAAGCTGCGCGCAGCGGACGCGCTGGGGAAGCTGGCCGAGCGGCTCCAGCCGCGACAGGCGGAGCTCGCGGCCGACCAGGTGCTGGCGATGCTCGAGAGGGCGGCCTCGCCGCTCCAGAAGGGGCTCCTGATCCGGGTGCTCGGCCGGCTCCGGGCGCCCTCGTGCGTCCGGCCGCTGTCGGCCCTGCTGGCGGACCGGAGCGAGAAGAACCTGCATCTCAAGCGCGCGTGCCTCGCGGCGCTCGGCCAGACCGGCGACGCGGCGGCGCTCCGCGCGGTGATCGAGGCCCTCCGTTCGGACGACCCCTACCTGCGGCAGGCCGCCTCCGGGGTGCTCGAGGAGGCGACGGGCGCGCCCACGGGGATCGATCCGCGCGGGGCGGCAGAGGAGAACCGCGAGGCGACGGCGAAGCTGCGGGCGTGGTGGGCGAAGAAGTACAACCGGGTGTGGGAAGAATAATCCCGGCGAATCACGAATCGCGGATCAGGAATCACGGAGCGGCCACTCCGTATCCCGTGGCGGGTCGAGAGGCCGCCGGCCATTCGACCCTTGAAAGAGCCTCCCAAATCCTTCAGAATCCCCCGCCATGATCTGCGCCGTGATCCGGTCGGAGACGAGCGAGCAGGCGATCGCCGAGATGCAGGAGGCCCGCCGGCTCGGGGCCGACCTCTGCGAACTGCGGGCGGACTACCTGAAGGACCCCGACCTGGCCGGGATCCTGAAGGCGAAGCCCCTCCCGGCGCTCGTGACGGTGCGTCCGAAGTGGGAGGGGGGGCGCTACGAGGGAGACGAGTCGTTGCGCCTGGGGATGCTCGAAGACGCGTGCCTCCACGGGGCGGACTACGTCGATGTCGAGTTCCGCGCCTACAAGGACTTCAACCGCCGCGAGGCGAAGCTCGTCGTCTCCTACCACGACTTCGAGAAGACGCCCGACGATCTCGAGAAGACGGCGCGGAAGATGGCGCTGCTGGAGCCCTTCCTCGTCAAGGTGGCCTGCCACGCGCGCGGGGCGGCCGACCTGATCCGGCTGGCGGAACTCCAGACGTCGTTCCCCTCGCCGATCGCGGTGATCGCCATGGGCGAGGTCGGCGAGCCGCTCCGGATCCTGCACGCGAAGTACGGCGGGTGGCTGACCTACGCCTCGGTGCGGGCGGGGGCGGAGACGGCGCCGGGACAGCTCACGATCGAGGAGCTGGTCCGCACGTACCAGGCCAAGACGATCGACGACGCGACCGAGGTGTACGGCGTGATCGGAGACCCCGTGGCCCACTCGAAGGGCCCGGTCCTCTTCAACGATCTCTTCAAGCAGCTCGGGATGAACGCGCGGTACGTGCGGGTGAAAGTGGACGACGCGGGGCTCCTGAGGGACCTCGTGCGCGCCTTCGGTTTCCGCGGGCTCTCGGTGACGATCCCGCACAAGCAGGCGGTGATGGCGTCGTTCGACGAGGCGGACGAGATCGCCCGCGGGATCGGCGCGGCCAATACGGTGACGGTGCGGGACGGGAGGCTGCACGGGGCGAACACGGACCTCCCGGCCGCGATGGAGGCGCTGAAGGACGCGGCGGTGCGGAAGTGGGCGCACGGGGTGTACGGGATGCGGGCGCTCGTGCTGGGCGCGGGGGGCGTGGCGCGGGCGATCGCGTGGGGCCTGAAACGCGAGGCGGCGCGGGTCTCGATCGCGAACCGGACCTTCGAGCGGGGGAAGGCGCTGGCCGAGGAACTCGGGGTCGAGTGCGTCCGGTGGGACGACCTGCTTTCGGCGCGCGCGCAGCTCGTGGTGAACGGGACGTCGGTCGGGATGGCGCCGAAGGACGGGGAGTCGCCGGTCGAGCCGGGGTTCTTCAAGAAGGACATGGTGGCGCTCGACACGGTCTACACGCCGCGGAACACGAAGTTCCTGCGGGACGCCCGGGCGGCGGGGGCGGAGACGGTGGACGGGGTGGAGATGTTCTTGCGGCAGGCGGA
>CAZSCC010000630.1:0-6138 GCA_964604905.1 uncultured Planctomycetales bacterium | reverse complement strand
GATCGACACGACCGGGCGGCGCGTGCTCCCGGGCCTCGTGGCCGTAAGCTCGCGTGGGCTCGCCGTGCAGGGGGGGAGCGGGGGAAAGGTCTCCGACGCGGTCGACCCCTACAGCGAGTCGATCAAGCTCGCCCTGGCCGGGGGCATCACGAGCGCCCACGTCGAGTTGGGCGGCGGGGGCGGGATGTTCGGCGGAGCCTCCTCGGCCGGCGCGACCGCCGTGGTCAAGATGACGTATGGGACGCTGGACGGGATGCTGCTCCTCGAGCCGGCGAGCGGATGGCTGGGGGGCTGGCTGACGGGCGGTCCCTCGGAGCGGTACGAGATCCGCGAGAGCTTCCAGAAGGCGCGCGACCATGTCGAAAGGGAGCGGGACTTCGAGCGCCGTCGCGCCGAGAACAAGCTCAAGCCCAACGAGCAGGCCCCCCGCGCGCTGCCCGCCGTCGAACCGTTCGTGAAGTACCTGAAGGGGGAGCTGATCGCGCGGTTCCCGTCCGGCGACGCCGACCAGGTGAAGAAGGCGCTCGAACTCGTGAACGACTACAAGTTCAAGGCCGTGCTGACCAACGTGGTCGAAGGGTGGACGATCCCCGAGGAGATCGGTCGCGCGCGGGCGTACTGCATCCTGACGCCCCGGACGAAGCAGCACCCGGAGCGCAACACGGGCCGGCTCACCGGTTCGTCGATCGAGCAGGCGGCGATCCTCCGGAAGGCGGGCGTGAAGTTCGGCATCATCTCGATCACGCAGGGGGTCTCGACGGGCGGCATCGCGGGCCGCGACCTGATCAACCTGCCGATCGAGGCGGCGTTCGCGATCCGGGGAGGCCTGGACGAGCAGACGGCGCTGGAATCGATCACGATCACGGCAGCCGAGATCTGCGGGGTGGACACGCGGGTGGGCTCGATCGAGGAAGGGAAGGACGCGGACGTGATCGTGCTGGACGGCGACCCCTTCGACTACCGGACCTTCGTGGACCTGACGTTCGTGAATGGGAAGCTGCTCTACGACAAGGCGAAGTCGCCGTACTTCTCACACCTCAAGCCGAAGAAGTGATCACTCCAGGGTAGAGGCCATCATCGCCTTCTTCGCTCGCCGCGCCTCCCCGAAATGGCCGAGGTAGTACGGGATGGGGCTGTCCGTGATCGACCATAGGCGGTCGCGGAACTCCGGGGTGTCGATGTCCAGAACGACTGCACGGCCCGTGCTCCCTGGATTCGCCCCACCGAGCGCCTGAGCGTCCGCCCGATTCTCCAATCGGACCGGGGCGCGGCCCGGGACCCTGACCTCGTAGACCGTCATTCCATCCCATCCCCCGATATCGTAAGCGAAGGCGCCCACGAACTGGATCGCGATGGAAAGCGCCAGGAGGGCCGCGCCCACGGCGAGGAGCCGCTTGTCGGAGAAGATCCGATCCAACACCGGCAGGAGCAGGAGGATGAGGAGCGGCATCAGGTCGGCGATCAGGCGGTACCCGAAGGAGTAGCCGCCCCACCAGTCGAACCAGAACGAGGAGAGCAGGAGGAGGGCGAAGAATGCGGCGCTGACGGGCCGGAGGAGCGCGTGGGCCGGGGACTTCCAGGCCATGAAAGCCCCCCAGAGCGCGAAGGCGAGGAAGGGGGAGAAGACGAGCAGGCCGCGGGAGGGGCTGAGGAGGAGGCCCGGAAGGCCGATCCAGGGCGGGGTCTGCCACAGTTCAGGGGATCCGGTCTTGACCATGGCCACGGCGGCGGTCTCTCCTTGGCCGAAGCTGAAGGGGCTGCCGAAGTACCAGCCGTTATAGGCGGCCAGGAAGATCCCCGGGCCGAGCGCTCCAAGGGCGAAGGGGATCAGGGTCTTCCGGTCGATCCTGGCCAGGTAGACCCCCAGGGCGACGAGCAGGAGGCCCGCGGTGGGCCGGCAGACGACGGCAGCGCCGAGGGCCGCCCCCGCGCCGGCCAGCCAGACGCGGTCCCGTTCGCGCCGGGAGAGGAGGAGGATTCCGAGGGAGGTGAAGAAGACGGTCGGCGCCTGCTGCCAGAGGGCCTGGCTGCTCGCGCTCCAGACGCAGGTCCCCAGGCCGTAGGCCAGCGCGACGATCGCGGACCGCTCCGGCGTGATGAAGCCCGCGCAGGTCCAGAAGATGAAGACCGCGGAGGCGGCCACAAGGCAGGCGGCCACGAACTTCCCGCCGTACCAGACGATCCACGGCCGCCGCTGGAGGTCGACATCGGCGTTCCGGATCAACCCGAAGAGCGGGGCTGCGATCAATGGCGTACCGGGCCCGTAGATGCTCACGGTGATGCCGGGGTGGCGGGTCGATGCGAGGTAGTAGGGCGGGAGATCGAGGGCGAGTTCCCCTTGCTCCCATAGCTCCCAGGCTCGGCGGCCCCGGATCATCGCGTCCCAGTGGGGGACCGAGACGATCTCGCCGTCCTTGGATCCCTTCAGCTTCCAATCGTAGACCTGGGGCGTCGAGGCGGGGCTGAAGGAGAAGGTCCCCTGGGTCACGAGGGTGACGGCGGAGTGGAGGTTCGCAGCGGCGTCGCGGATCGGGAGGAAGTCGCCGTTGAGGTGATAGACCCCCAGGAGGAGGACGAAGAGCCCCGCCGGAAGGAACCTGCGCATGGGGAGGAGGATACCAGAGATTCCAGCGAGTTTGAATTCCCTCTTCGCGCAATTGCTTGCGGGGGCTCCCCAGCCGCCTATAATCCACCGCGAACGCGGTATAATACCCCCGGGGCCTACCCACGGTGAACATTCTCAAGAAGGTGTACCTGACGATCGAGGGGTACGACCTTGTCCGGCAGGAGGAGACGGTCCTCTGCGCGGTGAGCGGTGGCGGCGACTCGGTCGCCATGCTCCACATCCTCCGGGATCTCAACGAGGTCCAGCAGCTCAAGTGGAAGATCCACGTGGGCCACGTGAACCACGGCCTGCGCGGAAAGGCCTCGGACGAGGACGAGGAGTTCGTGAAGGAACTGGCCGGCCGGCTCAAGCTGCCCTTTCATGCCGCGAAGGTCGACGTCAAGGGGTTGCACGAGAAGGAGAAGAAGACGATCGAGGAGGCGGGCCGCGAGCTCCGCTATCAGTATCTGGAAAAGGTGTCCGTCGAGATCGGAGCCCAGAAGATCGCCCTCGCGCACAATCTGGACGACCAGGCGGAGACGATCCTGCACCGCATCCTCCGGGGCACCGGGCTGCGCGGCCTCAAGGGCATGGCCCCGATCCGGGTGATCTCGCGCAAGGCCGACCTGTTCGTCGTGCGCCCCCTGATCGAGATCGAGCGGTACGAGATCGAGACCTACCTCCGCGAGAAAGGGATCGCCTACAAGACCGACCTCTCGAATTTCGACACCTCGCTCACGAGGAACAAGATCCGGCACAAGCTCTTCCCGATGCTGGAGGGCGAGTTCAACCCGCGCGTGAAGATGGCGCTCGTGAAGCTCGGGCAGACGGCGGGCTCGTTCTACCTGCTCCTCCGCGAGATCGCCAACGAGGTCTACGAGAACACCAAGATGATCTCGGGCGAGGGCGAGGTCTGCCTCTCGGTCGAGGAGTTCTCGAAGCTCCCGCCGGCGATACAGACCCTGATCATCGATCGGGCGGTGAAGACGGTGCTGGGGCGGGTGCCGCAGCTCAACTTCGAGCATTACCTGGAGATCATCTCCCTCTGCGGCGAGCACGCCTACCAGAAGGCGATCCGGCTGCCCCGGGGGCTCGAGGCGCGCCGCGAGGGCTACATCCTCAAGATCGCGTATCCCAAGGCCCCGCCGCTGCCGATCAAGTTCGCCCAGCGGGTGATCAAGATCCCGGGGAAGACCACCATCAAGAAGCTCAATCTGGAGATCCAGGCGGAGATCCAGGAAGGAAAGATCGTGGGGCTCAAGGAATACATCAAGAACAAGGACTACACCGAGGAGATCATCGACTTCGAGAAACTCCAGGGGCCGCTCCTGCTGCGGCTGCGGAAGGGCGGAGACCACTTCGTCCCGCTCGGCTCGCGCGGGAGCACGAAGCTCAAGAAGTTCTTCATCGACAACAAGGTGCCCAAGACCGTCCGGGACCGCGTGCCGATCATGACCGACGATTCCCGGATCGTCTGGGTGGTGGGCTACCGGATCGGCGCCGAGGTGAAGATCACCGACGCCACGAGGAAGGTGCTCAAGCTCAAGGTCAAGCGTCTCGAGGAACAGGCGGAGCAGACCAAGGCCCCATGAGGTCCGACGAGCACCTCTATCTGGACCCGCGATTGAGGATGGTGGAGGGCCAGTTGGCGGGGCGGGAGATCCAGGACGGACGAGTGCTGGAGGCGTTCCGGCGGGTCCCGCGCCACTTGTTCGTTCCGGAAGAATACCGATCCCAGGCCTACGAGGATCACCCGATCGACATCGGGGCGGGCCAGACGATCTCGCAGCCCTACATGGTCGCGACGATGACGGAAGCCCTGGCGCTCCGGGGGGGCGAGCGGGTGCTCGAGGTGGGCACGGGTTCGGGGTACCAGACGGCGATCCTGCTGAGCTTGGGGGCGGAGGTGTACACGATCGAACGGCTGCCGGAGCTTTCCGCGCGGGCTAAGGAGACGCTCGAACTCTCGGGATTCCCGGGCGCTCATTTCAAGGTGGGGGACGGTTCGCTCGGATGGCCCGAGGAGGCGCCGTTCGACCGAGTGATCGTGACGGCCGGGGCGCCGTCGATGCCCGTCTCGCTGGTCCGGCAGCTCCGGGAGGGGGGCTCGATGGCGATCCCGGTGGGGGACGAGAAGGAGCAGGAGCTGCTGCTCCTCTGGCGGGAAGGCGGCCTGGTGAAGAAGAAGAGGGTCTGCTCGTGCGTCTTCGTGAAACTGGTCGGCGCCGAGGGGTGGTAGGCCGACCTTATGCAGGGAGCGGGTGGAAATAAGGTGATAGGGCTCGGCGGGTCGGAACTCCCAATAGGGCGGGGGGTAGGATGAGGAAGGCCATGCCCCGTGCCCTGACGTCCTTCGCGACAGCGGCGTGGCTCGCGCTGGGGGCCTCTTGCATGACCTCGGGGGGCCGCGTGGAGCCGATTCCCGTGCAGGGAGCCCGCACGCCCGAGGACCTTTCCGGCCTCCTGGAGTCGATCGCCGGGCGGACGGATGCCGAGGCGTGTCTGGCCCGCGCGCGCATCTACGCGCGGCTCCGCGAGCTCGACGGCGCGGACGCGCCCATCCTGCGCACGAAAGGGGACGCGGCGGACATCGACGTCCTATCGCAAGCGGCGGGGGAGGACCTGAAGGGGGAGTCGGCGGGGCGTCTGGCGCGCCACTTCCTGGAACGCGCGAAGTCGGGGGGCGGGACCGGATCGCCCTTCCGGGGGGCGCCGGCGAAGGCGCTGCACCGCTTCGTGCTGCTGACCGTGGCCGCCTACTTCGGGGAGTACGCCTCGCGGGAGGTCCATGCCGATGCCTTGGACGGCCTCTCCGAGACGGCGGGCGAGCTGGCGGGAATGGAGGAATTGCGGCCCGAGATCACGAAGGACTGGCACCTGCGGGCGAAGACCTACGCGCTCCGGGCGGACGACCTGCGCGGGTCGGAGGAGCAGGACGCCGTGACCCCCGAGGCCCGGAAGTTCTGCGAGATCGCCCTGGGGCGCCACCTGGACGAGGCGACGCGGGCGGCGGATCGCGGGACCGCGGAGAAGGCGGGGCGGGGCGACGCGGGGCGCGCCCTTCAGTCGTATCTCATGGCGCTCGCCCACTACACCCTGGCGCGGGAGTGCCTGGTAAGCCCGACTCCCGCGCAGGGGCACGCCCTCTCAGGGATGGAGATCGTGGCTCGGAGCGTCTGCGAGCTGATCGGGCGGGAGCCGTAGGTCGCCCTGTGCACGCTCCCTGGAGCATTCCAGGGGACGATTTCAACGGCGGGTCCGCCCCACCGAAGCAAAGTGCCGTCCTCGGTGAAGGTGCGCGATGATGGGCGGCTAGTCCATCTTCCCGTAGTCCGCCAGCAGGCTCGTGACACTGGGCCAGTTGGCCGCGGTGCCGCTGCCGGAAACGAAGCCGCCCGTCTGGGGATAGGGGTCGGAGGGCGGATTGTTCGCTCCCGAACGGACGGTCGAAATAATCTGCCGCTTGAATACCGTAGCAGCCTCGTTGATGATGAAGACGTTGCGGCCCGAGCCAAACGAATCGGGAAAAGTGC
>CAZSCC010000629.1:0-21239 GCA_964604905.1 uncultured Planctomycetales bacterium | reverse complement strand
CGCAGGCGTAGAGCAGGCCCGGATCGAACCAGCTCGGCTGCATGTCGGGGAGCGGATAGGCCTTCTTCTCGCCCAGCAGGCGCGCCAGGAGGAAGGTCGCGCCCGAGCCGTACTGGCCGACGTAGTAGAACGGATTGTCGTCGAACGAGACCGTGCGGAATCCGACGATCCAGAGGCCGAACACGTAGGTGGCGGCCAACATCGCGAAGAGGGATAGCCCCTTCTTCCAGCGGCCCAGGAGGACGTGCCCCGCGCCCGGGACGAGCCACGCCAGGACGAAGGCGATCCCCCGCCTGCGCTCGCCCCGCGTGAGGATGAGGTTGACGATCAGGCCCAGCAGGGCCACGCCCAGGACGACGAGCTTCCACTCCAGCCGCGGGTTCATTCGGGCATCTTGAAATCGGTTCCGAGGTACTTCCGGCGCACGTCGGGATCGGCCACGATCTCCGCGGGCGTACCGGCCTTGAGGACCCGGCCCTCGTCGATTATATACGCCCGGTTGCAAATGATAAGCGTTTCCCGGACGGCGTGGTCGGTCAGGAGGACGCCGATCCCCCGACCGCGGAGCTGCCGGATGAACCCCTGCAACTCCGCCACCGCGATCGGGTCCACGCCCGAGAACGGCTCGTCGAGCAGGATGATAGACGGGTTCGTGATCATGGCGCGGCAGATCTCGAGCCGCCGCGTCTCCCCTCCCGAGAGCGTGTAGGCCTTCTGGGGCGCCAGCTTCGAGAGGCCGTACTCCTGAAGCAGGCCCGCCGCCCGGGCGCGCCGTTCCGAGCGCTTGAGCCCCATCGTCTCCAGGATCGCGAGAAGATTCTCCTCGACCGAGAGCCGCTGGAAGACCGACGGCTCCTGCGGCAGGAAGCCCATCCCGAGCCGCGCCCGTTTGAAGATCGGGAGCCGCGTGATCTCCTCGCCCTTGAAGTCGATCCGACCGCCGTCCGGCCGGACGAGCCCGATCACCATGCCGAACGTGGTCGTCTTTCCGGCGCCATTGCGGCCGAGGAGCCCCACCACTTCGCCCGGCTCGACCTGGACCGAGACGCCGTCCACGACCTTGCGCTTCCCGTAGATCTTCGTGACGCCCTGGACGTGGAGGAGCGGCATGGGTCAGCCGAGCCGCCGGGCCCCGGGTGTACGGGCCGGGCTCTCTTCATGGGCCCCGGAAGCGGCAAGGAGTTCAGTCAAGGTCGGCATACGATACACGACGGACTGCCTCCGTTCCACTCCTTGTGCCTGCCGGAGTCGATTCAGTGAAAGGCCCAGGCCCCCCTCGACCCTTCCGCCGATTCACCCCACGTGCAGGAGCGAGCCCGACCGCCCCCCCTGCTCCAGCGCAGACCGCAGCAGCGGGGCGCTCGCGAGCCGCGGGTCCTTCTCCACCAGCTCGAACGCGTCCTCCCGCGCCTGCTCCAGGAGCTTCGCGTCCTCCAGGAGCCGGGCGCACTTGAATTCCGGGAGGCCGCTCTGGCGCGTCCCGCGCAGCTCGCCGGGGCCGCGGAGCCGCAGGTCCGCCTCCGAGATCTTGAAGCCGTCGTTCGTCGAGACGAACGTGTCGATCCGCTCGCTCCGCTCGCCGAAGAGGATGCAGGACGACTCGTGGGGGCCGCGGCCGATCCTGCCGCGCAGCTGGTGGAGCTGCGAGAGGCCGTACCGTTCGCAGTGGTCGATCACCATGAGGCTCGCGTTGGGCACGTCGATGCCGACCTCGATCACGATCGTCGAGACCAGCACGTGCGCGCGACCCGCCCGGAACTCCGTCATGACCGAGTCCTTCTCCTCCTGCTTCATCCGGCCGTGCAGCAGCGCCACGCTGAACTCCTTGTACACCTCCCGGAGCTCCTCGAACATCTTCACGGCCGACTTGAGGGCGACCTTGTCGGAGTCGTCCACCAGCGGGTACACGAAGTAGGCCTGCCGGCCCTCGCGGAGCTTCTGGCGGATGAACGCCAGCTTCTCGCGCCGCCCCCCCTGGGGCACGTACAGCGTGCAGACCTCCCGCCGGCCGGGCGGGAGCTCGTCGATCACCGTCACGTCCAGGTCCCCGTAGAGCGTCAGCGCCAGCGTCCGCGGGATCGGCGTGGCCGTCATGACCAGCGAGTGCGGTCGCGGGCCCTTCCGGGCGAGGGCGGCCCTTTGAAGGACGCCGAACTTCTGCTGCTCGTCGATCACCACCAGCGCGAGGTCCTTGAAGGTCACGTCCTCCTCGATCACCGCGTGGGTCCCGATCAGGAGGTCGATCTCTCCCGCGGACGCCGCCCGGATCAGCGCCTCGCGCTTCTTCCCCTTCACCCCTCCCGCCAGGAATCCCATCCGGACGCGGGAGCCGCCGAGCAGCCGCCCAAACGTCCGCGCGTGCTGCTCGGCCAGGATCTCGGTCGGGGCCATGAGCGCCGCCTGCCCGTGCCGCCCCACGGCCGCCAGGAGCGCGTAGGCGGCCACGATCGTCTTCCCCGCTCCCACGTCCCCCTGCAAGAGCCTGTTCATCGGAGGCCCGGCGGCGAGGTCGGAGCGGATCTGCGCGATCGCCCGGTCCTGCGCACCGGTCAGCTTGAACGGAAAGAGGGAGCGGATCCGGAAGTCGAGGGCGTCGCTCACCACGATCCGCTTCCCCGCCGGCTCGCGGACCCTCGCCTTCCGCTTCCGCGCGAGCTGCGCCTGCACCAGGAAGAATTCCTCGTACGCAAAGCGGCGCCGCGCCGCCTCCGCCTCCGCCGGGCTGCCCGGCGCGTGCATGTGCCGGAGCGCGGCCTCGACGCCGACGAGCCCCCGGCGCCCGCGGATCGTATCCGGAAGCGCCTCGCGCACCCCCCCGGCGAGCTCCTCCACGGCCGCCCGTACCAGGGCGCGCACCTGACGCTTGCTGATCCCCTCCGTCGCGGGATACGAAGGAACGAGGCCCGACGCGTGGATCGACTCCTGGCCCTCTCCGATGATCTCGAAATCCGCGACGATGACCTGGCCGCGGGTGAACGACGCCTTTCCCGCCGCGACGACCGAGTCGCCGATCCGGAACTCCTTCTCCCGGAACGCCTGACGGAACCACACGAGGACCGCGCGTCCCTCGCCGTCCTCGATCGTCACCTCGAGAATCGGGATCTTCTGTCGCGCGCTGCGACCGGACTGGATGGCGGTGACGACTCCCTGGACCGTGACAGGCTGGTTCGGACGGATCGCCGCCAGCGGCGTCATCTGCCGCCGGTCGTAGTAGCGTTCCGGAAAGTGGTAGAGCAGGTCGCCGACCGAGACGACGCCGAGCTTCCCGAGCATCGCGGCCCGGCGGGGCCCCACGCCCTTGAGGAACTGGACGGGCTTCCCGAGGACCTCCACGGGCGCGGCGGTCATGGAGCCGCGGCCGGCGGCGGCTTGGGGACGATCTGGAGCGCGTTGAGGGCCGCCAGGATCTTCTCGAGCGGGATGTCGTGGTAGAGCGACGCCTCCCGCAGCGTCTCGACCGAGGCCGCGACACACATCTCGTCGCGCGTGTTGACGCACTTGAGTCCCAACGCCTGCAGGGCCTTCACGACCCGGTCGTCCATCACGAGGGCCTGCTCGATGTTCGTCTCGGCGCTGAACTGGAAGGGTTCGGTCATCGCCCGACCACTGTAACACCGGGCCGGACGGCTTCCAAATTGTTTGCGGTTGAAGCCCCCCGCGGGCACGTCTATAATACCGGCCCTTTCGAGGAGGCATTCATGACGCTGCTGTTCGCCCTGCTCTGCGCGTTCCCGTCCCAGGAGACCGCCGACGATCTCAAGAAGGAGATCGAGAAGCTGAAGCTCCAGAACCGCGACCTCCAGGACCGCCTGGCGCAACTTGAAGAGTCCGCCGTGCGGGACGCGGAGAAGATCCAGCGCCTGCGCGGGGCGATCAAGTCCCTCGAGACCGTCTCGAGCAACGTCCAGACTCCGAAGGCCCCGGACGGCATCGTCCACCGGCCGGGACCCACCGAGGTCATCAAGGGCCGCGTCATCCACGTCGAGGCCAAATTCAACTTCCTCCTCATCGACCTGGGCAGGGATCGAAAGCTCCAGCCCGGCTACAAGTTCGACATCGTCCGCAAGGTCTACGAGAAGGATAACCCCGACCCGCGCCTGCAGAAGATCGGCGCGGCCGAGTTCGAGAAGTACATCGGGGACCTCGAGGAGAGCTCGAAGCTCAAGGTCGTGGAGGGAGTCACCGCCGACATGAAGGTCGAGGACGAGGCGGTGGCGATCCGCGCCCTGGCGGTGAAACCCCCCGCTGTTGAAGCGCCGCCGCAGGGCCCGAAGAACGGGATCTACAAGATCACCGGGCTCGCGGGCAAGGGGCTGGACCCCGGCTACATGGTCAACTACGGCTCGGCAGACGGTGCCAAGCAGAGCGCGATGCTCTTCCTCTACAAGGACGGCGTCTTCAAGGCGAAGCTCCGGGTCGACACCGTCATGAAGGAGTTCTCGGTCGCCAACCTCATCGCGGGCTCCCTCGTCGGGACCGTCAAGCCCGAGATCGGCGACCAGGCGTTCATCCGCGAGCTCCAGAAGAGCGTCTCCGGAAAGGTGGCCCTGGTCGACGACAAGCCTCCCGGCCGCGTGGCGACGGACCTCCGCGAGCGGGACGGGATCAAGCCCGGCCATAAGCTCGAGATCCGGCGTCTGGGCCAGCGGATCGGGACCCTCATCGTCACCGACGTCCAGCAGTGGGGCTCGTGGGCGAAGCCCGAGGGCGAGACGAAGCTCGACGGGATCCAGAAGGGGGACTTCGTCGAGGCGGTGGAGGAGAAGTAGCGGCCGCTACTTCTTGAACTTCGCCTTCAGCCGCTTCTCCACCTCCTTCGGCACGAAGGAGCTCACGTCGGCGCCCATCGAGACCGCCTCCTTGATGAGGCGAGAGCTGACGAACGAGTACTCCTCGTGCGTCATCACGAACAGCGTCTCGATGTCCTGCGCGAACGTCCGGTTGGTCAGGGCCATCTGGTACTCGTACTCGAAGTCGGAGATCGTCCGGATGCCGCGCAGGATGACGCCGGCCTTCTTGCGGTGGACGTAATCGACCGCCAGCCCGTCGAACGAGTCCACTTCGACGTTCTTGAAGCCCTTAGTGACGTCACGGATCATCTCCGTCCGCTCGTCCTTCGTGAAGAGCGCCTGCTTGGCGGGGTTGTCGGCGACGGCGACGATCAGGCGGTCGAACACCTTGGTGCCCCGCCGGATCACATCCACGTGCCCGTTGGTGATCGGATCGAAGCTGCCCGGGTAGACGGCGATGCTCATGGCCTTCCGACGCTCCGGTACGTGAACCCCAGCTCCTTCATCTTCGCCGGGTCGAATAGATTACGCCCGTCGATCAGGGTGGGGTGCGCCATGACCTTGCGGAGTTTCGCGAGGTCGAGCGAACGGAACTCCGCCCACTCCGTCAGGAGGAGCGCGCAGTCCGCCCCCGTCGCCGCCTCGAGAGGGCTGCCGCAGAAGGTCGCGTCCTTCAGCGTCGCCTTCGCCTTCCCCATGGCCTGCGGGTCGTAGGCGCGGACCTTCGCGCCCAGGGCCGTCAGGCGCTGGACGACGGCCATCGCCACCGATTCCCGCAGATCGTCCGTGTCGGGCTTGAACGAAAGGCCGAAGGCGGCGATCGTCTTCCCCTTCACGATCCAGAGCTCCTCCTCCACCTTCTTCACGAACCGCTCGCACGCCTCCGCGTTGATCCGCATCACCTCGCGCAGGAGGCCGAAGTCGTAGCCCAGTTCGCGCGAGATGGCCTCGAACGCGGCCACGTCCTTCGGGAAGCACGAGCCGCCGTAGCCGATGCCCGCGTTGAGGAAGCTGGAGCCGATCCGCTTGTCCATCCCCATCCCGCGGACCACCTCCGTCACGCTGGCCCCCGCCTTCTCGCAGACCGCGGCGAGGGCGTTCGCGTAGGAGATCTTCATCGCCAGGAATGAATTCGACGCGTGCTTGATCAGCTCCGCGCTCTTGATGTCGGTCACCACGATCGGGGCCTTGAACGGCTTGTAGAGGTCGCGGAGGATCATCTCGGCCCGGCGCGTCTCGACGCCGAAGACGACGCGGTCGGGATGCAGCGTGTCCTCGATCGCGGAGCCCTCGCGGAGAAACTCGGGGTTCGAGGCGACGTCGAAGTCCCTCCCCTTCCTTGCGTATTTCGAGATGATGCGCTTGACGTGCTCGCCGGTCCGGACGGGCACGGTGCTCTTCTCGACGATCAGCCGGTAGTCGCCCAGCGCGTGGGCGATGTCGCGCGAGACCGATTCGATGTAGGAGAGGTCCGCTCCGCCCGACGCCGTGGGCGGCGTGGGGACCGAGATGAAGACGACCTTTCCGAAGGCGACCGCGTCGGCGTTCGAGCCGCCGAACCCGAGGCGCTTCGCCTTCACGTTGCGGAGGACGATCTCCTCGAGGCCAGGCTCGTAGATGGGCATCTTCCGCGCCTTGAGGGTCTTGATCTTCCGCTCGTCGCTGTCGACGCAGAGGACGCGGTGTCCCCGTTCGGCGAGGCAGGCGCCCGTGATCAGGCCGACGTGGCCGGTACCGATGATGGCGACGTTCATAGAGGAAGTCCTCGGACCTCGGTCCGCAGTCCTGGGTCGGGGTCCCCCCCACCCCCCCCGGGAGGGAGGGACGGGCACGACCGGAGACCGAGGACCGAGGACTGAGGGCCGGATGGGATCATGGTTGCGGGTTCGTGTACTGGGGGTTGGGGGCGAGCGGCTGGATGATGTGGCTCTTGCGCGCGCCCTTGGATCCGAGGAACTTTGGGACGAAGGTCACGTAGACGCGCCGCTCGTCGCGGCCGAAGTCGCGCTCCACCACTCCCTCCACGAGAAAGTCGTGGTAGTCCCGCGAGACCACGACGCGCTGGGTCAGGAAATCGTCCACTTTGAAATCGTACTGTACCTGGGCGGAGACCGACCACTTTTCCGTGAGCGCGGCCGTCACCGTGGCCGTATACGCGTTGGTGACCCCCCGGACGTACGTCTGACCGGCGCTCAGGCTGACCCTTTCCCACGGCCATAGGGTCACGCCGTACTGGCGGGTCTCCTCTACCCCGGCCACGGGATTGTACTCGCCCGAGCCGTACGCCTGGAAGACTTTGCGAGGTTGGAAAGTCGCGCCGTAGTGGACGTTCGACCAGTGGCGCTCCGGAAAGCTCCCGTCGGACTGCGAGGAGACTTGGATGAAATTGAAGGGGGGGAGGTAGTTGTCCACGCGGAGCGAGGTCGTGTCCCGCCGCGCGTGGGGGTAGTACTCGATCTCGACGCCGACGCTCAGGAACTCGAAGGGCTTCCCCGTCTCGTCCCGGGTCTTGAACCGGTGGTGCATCCCCAACTCGACCTCCTCGAACTCGCCGAGCAGCTCGACCTCGTCGAACGGGAAGAACTGGGACGCGTCGGTCGTCTGGTGGAGGGTCGACCCGTACCGGACCTCGAGCTCGAGGACGTGCCGGAGGCCTCGGAGGCCCACGAGTTCCCAGGACGCCTCGGGCCACGTGGCGTGGATCTGGGTGGAGACCCGCGCCCCCGCGGCGGTGATCGAGCGGAGCTCCCGGTCTCCCTGGAGGTCGTATTCCGTGAACGTGAGCCTCTGAAGCGCGAAAGGAGCGACCTGCAGGGGACCCAGATCCCAGGGCAGCGAGAGCTCCGTGACGGAATCGACGCGCCACGCGTCTCCGGAGGGGAGGTCGAGGGCCTCGTCGAACCGGCGGCGGAGGCGCCCCGCATCGAGGCGTTCGGTCAGATACAGGTCGGCGAGGCTTCCGCGGACGACGGGGACCTGGAAGAGCGATGCGTTGAGGCGGGGCAGGTACTCGTTCTGGGTCTGGAAGTCGTTGAGGCGGTGGCGCTCGTACAGATAGGCCCCCACCGGACCGTCGATCCAGCGGAGATAGGCGGCGCTCTCGGGCTCGCGTCCCTCCTTGAATTCCTTCTCGAAGAACTCCTCGCGGAGGTCCCGGTCGGAGAGGTAGTAGGCCTCCAGCTCGAGGCGCCAATTCTCGGTGAGGTCCTGCCGGTGGAAGAAGTGGGCCTTCCCGCGCTCGTGGTGGAGGAGCGGACCGAATTTCGAGTTGAACCCGAGAGAGAGGTCGCGCTCAAGGTCGTGGAGGTAGTAGGTGTCAAGGAAGCCCTCGTACCCCTTCCACTTGTAGCGGAAGTCAAAGCCCCAGGCCCCGCCCCGATGCTCCCGCCAGTCGGCCTCGAGGACGATGTCCGCCCACGGGCGCCACTTCCCCTCCTCGTCGACCTTCTTGAGCCGCGCGCCCCACTCGGAGTAGACGGTGTAGCCGAAGCGCGAGGTGTGCCCCCCCTGGAACTGCCGGAGGGGGAACGTCTTGAGCGCCGGGCTGATCGCCATGAAGGGGATGAAGATGACCGGCGCTCCCGCGAGTTCCGGATAGACCTCTTCCGCCTTCAGGGTCCAGTCGTCGTACGGGAAGATGTCCCAGACGTCGCGCTTGGGCCGCTCTCCCTGGCCCACCAGGGTGGCCCTCTCGATCGCTACGTGGTAGTGCGGGACCCCGTAGGAGCACGTCGAGAGCGAGACGTCGTCCGCGACAAACTTTCCCTGGGTCACCATCCGCGCCTCGCGGGCGCGGACGTAGAAGCTCTCCTTGAGGTCCTTGCTGTAGCTCTCCCCGCGGAAGTCGACGATCATGGCCCTGGGGGCCTTCTCGTCGCGCAGGTCGAAATAGAGCCGCTCGGCGTGGAGCTTCTGCTTATCCCGCTTGAAGACGACGTTCCCCTCGGCATACAGCTCGTCGAAGGTCTCGGCCCCCCCCTTCCGGGTCCAGACGAGGGCCCGCGCCGCGGTGAGCTCGAGATCGGCCCGCCGAAGCGTGACCCCGCCGGTGAAGAACGTGACGCTGCGCTCCCCCTCCTGCCAGGAGAGGGCGTTGCCCGCCTCGATGACGGTGCGCCCCGGCGGAGGTTTATCCTCCTGGGCGACCGCCGCGCCGGCCCACACGAGGCCGATCGCCAGCGCCCAGCCCCTCCGAAATCCGGGCCCCCGACCGACGGATGACTCCAACACAGCTCCTCTTCAAGGACTCGATGAATCAATGCCTCAGGAGAGCTCGGCCCAATTCGCGCCGGTCGACACGTCGACCCTGAGCGGCACCTCCATGGGGTGGACGTTCTCCATCTCCTCGCGGACGATCTTCTCCGCCCGCGCGGCCTCCTTCCGGGGCGCCTCGAGCACCAACTCGTCGTGCACCTGGAGGATGAGGAGCGTCTTCATGCCCTCGAGGCGGCGCGAGACGCGGATCATGGCGAGCTTGATCAGATCGGCCGCGCTTCCCTGGATGGGCGCGTTGACCGCCACGCGCTCGGCCGCGCCGCTGATGACCCGGTTGTTCGATTTCACGTCGGGGACGTAGCGGCGGCGGCCGAACATCGTCATCACGAAGCCGGTCTTTCGCGCCTCCTCGAGCGTCCCGTCGAGATACCGCTTCACGCCCGGATACCGGGAGAAATAGAGGTCGATGTACTCCTGCGCGGTCTTCTGGTGGATGCCGAGCCGCTGGGCGAGACCGAAGGCGCTCATCCCGTAGATGATCCCGAAGTTGACCGCCTTCGCCCGCCGCCGGTGCTCGTCGTCCGCCGAGCCGAAGATCTCCTGCGCGGTGGCCGCGTGGACGTCCTGCCCTTCGCGGAATGCCTGGCGGAGGCGCTCGTCCCCCGAAACGTGCGCGAGGACGCGCAGTTCGATCTGGGAGTAGTCGGCGCCGATCAGGACGCTCCCCTTCCCCGGGACGAAGCCCTTCCGGATGAGCCGCCCCTCCGCGGTCCGGACGGGGATGTTCTGCAGGTTCGGGTCGCTCGACGAGAGTCGCCCCGTCGCCGCGACCGCCTGGTTGTACGACGTGTGGATGCGGCCCGTCTCGGGATTCACGAGAGCCGGGAGCGCGTCGATGTACGTCCCCTTGAGCTTCGCCAGCGTCCGGTACTCGAGGATCTTCGCGGGCAGTTCGTGGTCGGAGGCGAGCTTCTCCAGCACGCTGACGTCGGTCGAGAAACCCGTCTTGGTCCTCTTCCCGGGGTTCAGCTTGAGCTTGTCGAAGAGGATCCGTTGGAGTTGTTTCGGCGAATCGACGTTGAACTCCTCCCCGGCGGCGCGGAAGACGTCCTTCATCGCGGACGACATCCTCTTTCCGAACTCGCGCGAGAGCGCGGCGAAGTGCGCGGCATCGATCCCGACGCCGTTCCTCTCGAGCTCCATCAGGACGCCCAGGAGCGGGAGTTCGACGTCGTCGAGGAGCTTCCCCATCCCGTCGCCCCGGACCTTCTTCTCGAGGATCGGCGCCAGCCGGAGCGCGACGTCCGCGTCCTCCCCCGAATAATCGCGCGCCTGCTCGACCGTCACTTGATCGAAGGTCAGCTGGCCCTTTCCCTTCCCCACCACGTCCTCGAAGAGGATCATGTCGTGGGAGATCCACTTTTTCGCAAGGGTCGCGAGATTGAACGGCCCCTTGTCGGGATCGCAGAGGTACGCGCCGACCATCGTGTCGAACGAGAGGGGCGCGACCTCCACGCCGTGGCGCCACAGGAGGAGCGCGTCGTACGTCATGTTCTGCCCGACCTTGCGGACCTTCGGGTCGCTGAGGACGGGGCGGAGCGCGTCGAGCACGGACTTGAGCCCCAGCTGGGCGGGCACTCCCAGATACGAATGGCCCACGGGGACGTACGCGGCCTCACCTTCGCGCGCGCAGACCGACACCCCCACGATCGCCGCGCGCATCGGATCCGGCGAGGTGGACTCGAGATCCACGGACACCGTCCTCGCCTTCGCGAGCGACGCGACGAGGCCCCCCAGGTCCTCCCGCGTGAGGACGAGCCGGTACTTCACGTAGGAGAAGGTCTGCTGTTTGGGCTGCCCGGCGTCCAGGTCCTTCAGGAAGCGGGTGAATTCCAGCTCCGTGAAGAGCTTCACCAGCCTCTCGCGGTCGGGTTCCCTCCGGGCGAGCCGCGCCGGATCGAACTCGAGGGGCACGTCGCATCGGATGGTGGCGAGTTTTTTCGAGAGCAGCGCGTCGTCTCGTCCCATTTCGAGCGCGGCGCGGAAGCGGGGCTTGACGTCCTTGATGCGCGAGAGCAGGTCTTCGACGGCTCCGAACTCTCGGACGAGCTCCGCTCCGAACTTGGGGCCTATCCCCCGCACCCCGGGGATGTTGTCGCTCGTGTCGCCGATGAGGGCCAGGACGTCGACGACCCGCTCCGGGGGCACGCCGAACTTTTCCACCACTTCGTCGATCCCCACCCAGCGGTTCTTGAAGTCGTCCCAGATGATGATGCCCGGATCCTTGTCCTTGGCCTGCTTGGTAACGAGCTGCATGAAGTCCTTGTCCGCGGTGACGAGGACGACGTCGTAACCCTCCTTGAGGCCGCGCCGGGCGAGCGTTCCGATCACGTCGTCCGCCTCGACGCCGGGGACTTCGAGGGTCTCGACGTTGAAGGCGGGCGGGATGGCCTTGACGTACGGGAGCTGCCGGGCGAGGTCCTCGGGCATGGCCTCGCGAGTCGCCTTGTAGTCCCGGTACATCTCGTCGCGGAAGGTCTTCCCCGGGGCATCGAAGACGACGGCCAGCGCCTCCGGGTCCTCCTCCCTGAGGACGCGCAAGAGCAGGGTGGTGAACCCGTACGCCGCGTTCGTGGGCATCCCCTTCGAGTTGACGAGGCCGCGGACCGCGAAGAAGGCGCGGTAGAAATAGGACGAGCCGTCGATGAGGAAGAGGCGGCGGGCCATTGGAGTCATGACTGTAACACAAAGCCGGGGTGCCGAACAGGGTTTCACCTTGGGGCTCCGGGCTCCGGACCCCGGACCCCGCGTTTCGCATTTGCCCTTGAACTCGATCTCCGCGCGGCCTATAATTCGCCCTCGTTCGTCAGTACTCGCTCTCCAGTGTAAAGACAACATCCGTTCTCGCGGGGGAACCTCTGTCTTCGCCGTGCCCCGCGACGTTCTTTTCTAAGCTGTTTGTGCGTGGGGGTGGTTGGGCCGTTTCTCAGTGCAGGCTCTGCGGGAGAGGTAGATGGACCCAAAAGTCATCCTTGAGACGGTGCTCAACAGGGAAGAGATCACGGCGATCGAAGCCCTCATGCTCATGCGGGAGGAGGGGAAGGTCCTGCAGGGGCTGTTCGACGTGGCAGACGACCTGAACCAGCGGATCAACCACGGGGTGGTCACCTACGTCCGCAGCCGGCAGGTCTACTACACGAACATCTGCCGGGCGGAATGCTCCTTCTGTTCCTTCTACCGGAAGAAGGGCCAGAAGAACGCCTTCACCCACTCGCCGGCGGAGATCGTCCGTCAGATCCGCGAGGGCGGCCCGGTGAAGCAGGTGGTCGTCCAGGGGGGGCTGAACCCGGACCTGAACCTCACCTACCATCTGGACGTCCTCCGCGCGGTCCGGGCCGCGTTCCCCTCGGTCCACCTCCACGGCTACTCCCCCTCCGAGATCCATTACGTGGCCAAGCGCGCCAGGACCACGCCCTACGACGTTCTCCGCCGCTTCTCCGACGCCGGACTGGACTCGCTCTCGGGCGACTCGGCCGACATCCTCAACGACAAGGTGCGCAAGAAGATCTGCGCCGACAAGCTGCGGACGGCCGAATGGGCGGACATCATCAAGACCGCCCACCGCCTGGGGATGACGTCGACCGCGACGATCCTCTTCGGGCACGTGGAGGACGAAATCTACATCTGCGAGCACATGGAGATCATCAAGAACATCCAGCGCGAGACGGGGGGCTTCACCTCGTTCGAGCCGCTCGTCTTCGTGCCGCACAACACCGACCTGGCGCGGTCCGCCAAGATCCGGCACTCGGTCCCGGCCGACCGGGTGCTCCAGATGTTCGCGGTGGCGCGGATCTTCTTCAGCCGCCTGATCCGGAACATCACGGTGGACTGGACGAAGACAGGGATGGACCTGGCCCTCCGCGCCCTCGCGACGGGCGCGAACGACCTGGGGCCGCTGAGCTACGATCCCTGGGAGATCCGCGTGCCGGAGGTGAACGGCCGGGGGACGATCCCGACGGCCACGATCCGCAGCGCGATCACGAAAGCGGGCCGGACCCCCTCGGAGCGCGACGCGCACACGACGAAGACGGCTCCGCCGCCGGCCATCCGGAAAGAGGAGCTCGTCCTCGCGTAAGGGATGTTTTTGCGCGGATAGGGCGGGCCTCCCCGCCCGCGGCGGTCACCGCAGTCCGGCGGTATCCCCGCATCGAGCGCTTTGCCCCGCAAAAACATATATATTATACAATTATAATTCAAGCATATTAAAAGCCCCCGGCGGCCGGGATCACGACTGGAGCATGTCCCTATAAGGTTTCGCGGGACGCGAAACCTTGCCTCGGGGGAGGGCTTTACATTAAAGTATTGTAATAAGCTGATGTGAGAAGACGAAGGGGTCGAGCGTCGCGACCATCTTGTGGAACAGCGTGGGGCCGAAAAGGCTCGCGTAGTAGAAGGGCGTGAAGACCCGCTCCTGGAGCTTGCTCTCCGGACGCACGTGACGGAGCAGCTTCGTCAGCTGGCCGCGGCCCGTCGTGTCCTGCCGGCCCAGCTCGTCCTTCAGCCGCTCGGCCAGCGCCTCCAGCGCCTCCTTCACCTTCGTCGCCGTCCGCTCCTGCGCCTTCGCGACCGACGGACCCGCCGAGACCCGCTTCATCAACTCCGCCACCTCCGCCATCATCCGGTCCGGCAGCTTCGCCAGCTCCCCGGTCACGTCCTCCTCCTGATGGACGAAGCGCGGCGCCAGGGCCCCCTCCTCCAAAAAAAGAGCCCCCGCCTTCAGCCCGGCCTTCTCCATCACCTTGGCGATCTTGGGCTCCAGCAGCGTCGCCGTCACGCGCGGGAAGAGCAGCGGAGGGTCGATCTGGAACGCGCGGTACGCGGGAAGCAGCTCCGCCTGGTAGCCCACCTCGCTCGGCCCCCCCACCGCCGCGCAGGTCGGCAGGACCGCGTCCTGGAGCAGGGGACGGAGCGCCACCCCCGCGGAAAGCCGTCCCTTCGCCGTCCCAGGCTTCTCCACCCGCACCCGCTTCCCCTCCCGCATCTCGAAGAGGTCCAGCCCCACGTCCTTCCCCAGTTGGTCCTCGAACCCTTCCGCCGTCACCGCCTGACGGCCCGCCTCCACCGCCCGCGATAGCCTCGACGGGTCCGCCTGGTGCTGCGCGAAGAACATCGACGCGCGCTCCCCCTCCAGATGACGCGGCTCCAGGACGAGCAGCCCGAACGGCCCCAGCAGCCCCAGCAGCGTCCGGGTGAACGTCTCCGCGATCGACCCCTTGTGGCTCGCCCGGAGGAAGGCCTCGAGCCACGGCGTGAACTCCGTCCGCGGGAGGGACTCCGACATCACCGACGCGAACATCCGAAGCGACTCCGGCGACCCGCTCTCATAGAGCGGCGTCCCCGGCTCCGAGGGCGGCAGCGGGACCTCCGCCAGAAGGTTCTCCCGGTTCGGGAACGTCACCGAGTCGCCGCCCCTCGTGTCGTCGGAATGGTTCCAGAAGAGCGCCACGCACGGCACCCCGCGGGCCTCGATCGCCTGCGCGAACTTGATCGCCGCCTGCGCCTTGTACAGGTTGTAGAGCGGGCCCCACCCCACCGAGGGCTGCTGTCCGGTCACCACCACGGCGGCCCCCCGACCCAGCTTCTCCAACGCCGCCAGCGACTCCCTGGGCGCCCCGCAGTCCTGGTGATAGCGCCGCAACGTGTCCATGACCGTCTTCTCGATCCCCTTCTCCGCAGCCCGCTTCGCCCGCTCGATCAGCCCCTTCTCGTCCCGGTAGCGATGGCCGAAGAACTTCGCCGACCGGGCCTCGTCCAGACAATAGGAGACGAAGAGCTTCGGGTACCAGGAACGGAGCGAATCGTATCCGACATGCTCGACTTTCACGCGTACAAGAGGGTAGGCGCCGTGACGCGACTTGTCAACCCTGCGCCTTCCTGTTACGATTGGAGGCTTCGGATGAAGAACTTCCTCCCCGCCCTCCTCCTCTGCGCCGTCGCGAGCGCCGCGCACGCCGACGAGATCGAACTCACGAGCGGCGCCGTCATCGAGGGCCGCGTCCAGGACCTCGGCGACTCGATCAAGGTGATCCGGGGCGCGAGCTCCATCGTCTACCCGAAGCACATGGTCCGGAAGATCACCCCCAAGAAGACCGCCGAGGAGGTCTACGAGGAGAAGGCCAAGGCCCTCAAGGACGCCGACGTCGACGGCCGCCTCGCCCTCGCCCGCTGGTGCCTCCAGCAGAAGCTCCCCAAGGAGGCCGTCGCCGAGTTCAAGAAGGTCCTCGCCGTCAGCCCCGACCACGAGGAGGCCCGCAAGGGCGCCGGATTCGTCAGGGTCGGCGACGCGTGGCTCACCGAGGACCAGGCGAACGAGGCCAAGGGGCTCGTCAAGCACAAGGGGCGCTGGCTCACCCCCGAGGAACGGAATCTCGAGGTCGCCCTCGAGGAGCAGAAGGACCTCGACCAGCAACTCCTCCGCGAAGTCCAGAACAGCCTCGACCGCGTCCGCTCGACCGACGAGAAGAAGCGGCAGGAGGCGATCGACCGGCTGGCCAAGATCGACGACAAGCACAAGATGAAGCCCTACCTCGCCGGCATCACCAGCTCCTATCGTCCCACGCGCAAGTTCGTCTACGAGGAGCTCGGTCGGATGAAGGAGCCGTCGGCCGCGAAGCCCCTCTGCCGACGCGCCCTGTGGGACGAGGACGAATCGCTCCGACCCCTCGCCGCCAAGGCGCTGGTCGAGATCGGCCATCCCGACACCTCCTTCTACCTCGCGCCTTTCCTGGGAGAGGAGTCCGTCACCGCGCGGACCCGCTGCGTGGAGCTCATGGCCGCGTTCAAGGACATCCGCGCCGCGGCCATCCTGGTCGAGGCCCTCTCCAATGCGCTCGCCCGCATCAAGGCGCAGGACGAGCTCCAGGGGGAAGAGCAGACCGCGGTCGTCAGCCGGCAGATCATCCTGGGGGACGGGAGCCGGGTGACGCTCCCCAAGGTCGTCAAGCTCAAGCCCGACATGCGCGACAAGGAGCATCTGGCGAAACTACAGACCGAGAAGGTCACGATCCTCGCCACGCTGCGCGCCCTGACGGGCCAGGACTTCGGCGAGGACGTCCCCAAGTGGAGGTCCTGGCTGCAGAAGAGGAACCCCAAGGAATGAAGATCCTGGTGGTGGGGAGCGGGGGACGCGAGCACGCCCTGGTCTGGAAGATCGCCCAGTCGCCTCTGGTCAAAAAGATCTACGCCGCACCCGGCAACGCCGGCATCTCCAGGCTCGCCGAGTGCGTCGACATCACGGGCGACAACATCGACGGTCTCCTCGCCTTCGCGAAAAAAGAGGCCATCGACCTGACGGTCGTCGGGCCGGAGGGCCCGCTCTGCAAGGGCATCGTCAACCTCTTCCAGGAGAATGGCCTGAAGGTCTTCGGCCCCTCGAAAGAGGCGGCCGAGCTCGAGGGCAGCAAGGTCTTTTGCAAGAACCTCCTCCGCCGCTACGGCATCCCCTCGGCCAACTACCGCGTCTTCAACCAGGCGCGCGCGGCCCTCCAGTTCATCAAGCAGTCCCAATTCCCCGTCGTCGTCAAGGCCGATGGCCTCGCGGGCGGCAAGGGCGCCATCGTCTGCCACACCGAGAGCGAGGCGGTCATCGCCATCGAGGCGATGATGGAAAAGAAGGTCTTCGGGAAGGCCGGCGATCAGGTGGTCGTCGAGGAGTTTCTCAACGGGGTCGAGGCCTCCGTCATGGCCTTCACCGACGGGACCGCGATCGTCGAACTCGAGAGCACCCAGGACCACAAGCGGATCTACGACGGCGACCGGGGCCCCAACACGGGCGGCATGGGGGCCTACACCCCCGCCCCCGTGGCCAGCGAGCGCGATTACGGCCGCGTGATCCGCGAGGTCCTCGTCCCGATCGTCCACGCCCTCAACAAGGAGAAGCGCCGCTTCCGCGGCATCCTCTACGCGGGCATCATGTTCACGAAGAGCGGCCCGAAGGTGCTGGAGTTCAACGTCCGCTTCGGCGATCCGGAGTGCCAGGCCCTCATGATGGCCATGAAGAGCGATATCGTCCCTCTCATGCTCGCCACCATCGACGAGCGCCTGGCCGACGTCGAGGTCGAGCCCGATCCACGCCCCGCCGTCTGCGTCGTCATGGCCTCCGGCGGGTATCCGGGGAGCCACGAGACGGGCTACGAGATCACCGGCATCGAGGAGGCCGAGGCGGGAGGCGCGGTGGTCTTCCACGGCGGCACCCAGCTCCGGGACGGCAAGCTCGTCACCGCGGGCGGCCGCGTGCTCGGCGTCACCGCCCGGGGAAAGGACCTCCGCGACGCCCAGGCCAACGCCTACGCCGCCGTCCGGAAGATCCAGTTCAAGGCCGCCCACTACCGGACCGACATCGCCGCGAAGGGCCTGGCCGCCGCGCCGCCGGCGTGAACCTTCCCCCCTCCTGCGAGCGCCCGATCCTGGAACGGTTCCTCCGCGCCGAGGCGATGGCGATGTACTCCGTCCGCGCCGCCCAGGCGCTGGTCCCCGGCCACGCGCTCGACTTCCTCAAGCGCCACGAAGAGGAGGAGCAGGTCCACCTCCGCGAGTTCGAGAAGCTGACCGGGATCGCCGCCCGCGAGAAGCTCGTGCTGCCCCGCCTGCCCAAGCAGTGGCACGCGCTGGCGGTCCACCTCTACGGGTACGAGGCGCTCGGCCTCGAATTCGCCCGGCTGCTCGCCTCGCTGCGCCCCGATCTCGCCCACATCCTGGCCGACGAAGAGACCCACGTCGCGTTCTTCGAGCGCGAGATCGAGAAGATCCTCGCCCCGGGACGCGGGCCCGCGAACGGCGCCCGGGAATACGCGCGGGCGTGGATGAAACGCGTCCCGCGGACGGTCGAGAAATACCTGCAGGGCGAGGAGCTGGCGCCCTATCGGGGGGCGCTCCAGGCGGCGATCCTGGCGGCCCTCGAGGCCCGGTTCGCCTCTATCGGCCTGCGGCCCGCCGCCGCCTCCGGTACACGCTGACGATCGAGACGACCGTCCCGACCGCGGCCCCCAACCACGAGCCCACCACGATCCCGCGGTTCTCGAGCATCGAGTGGACGGCCTGGTCGGCCTCGGCGAAGACCTGCGGGAAAAGGCTGCCGATGAAGCCCCCGATGCCCGAGCTGAGGGCGACCACCGCCTGCGCCCACGCGCACCGCGAGGGCTTGAGCGGCGGCCGGGGTCCCACGACCGCCCCGAGCCCGACCGTCGCGCCCACCACCAGGCCCGCGATCCCGAACCGGAGGAAGGCCTCGTCGAGCGTCGACCGCCGGAGCAGCATCCCGCACGCCGTCGCGCCGACGGCCCCGAGCAGGAGGTTGAAGCAGAACAGTCCGAACCGGCGCATCCCGCTCACTGCTTCAGGTACGCCGAGAGCATCAGGAGCGCGATCGAGAGCTGTTTCACCCCCGAAGTATATCCCGCCCTCCGGCGGCCCGCCACGTTGATAACCCGGTAGACCACGATATCCGGAAGTTCCGGCATCTTCCGGGTTCCTCAAGCATAGAGGATAGAGATGCGCGCGTTCGCGGTCACGATCGCCCTGCTCCTCGCCCAGGATGTCGTCATCCCCGGCGCGAAGGACCGGGCCCATCCCGCCCTCACGAAGGCGACCCAGGGGGACTGGAAGGGTCCGTTCTTCTTCATCCAGCTCGCCGACCCGCAGTTCGGGTTCATGGACGCGGAACAGGAGGCGAGGAACGCCGAACGCGCCGTCCAGCACGTCAACCGCCTGAAGCCGAAGTTCGCGATCGTCTGCGGCGACCTCGTCCACCCCCCGCCCGGCGCGAAGGGCCGTGACGAGAAGCTCTCCGAATTCAAGCGCCACTTCTCGAAGGCCGATCCCTCGATCCCCCTCGTCTGCGTGTCGGGCAACCACGACGTGGGGAACAAGCCCACGCCCGAATCCCTCAAGGAGCACCGCGCGCTCTTCGGCGACGACTGGTTCACCTTCTGGGCGGGCGGCGTGCGTTGCCTCGTGCTCAACTCGACCCTCTTCTCCGACCCCTCCGGCGCGCCCGACGAGCAGAAGGCGCAGGCCGACTGGTTCGCGAAGGAACTTGCCGGGGAAAAGGCGAAGCACCTCCTCGTCTTCCAGCACCACCCCTGGTTCCTGGCCGCGCCGGACGAGAAGGACGCCTACATGAACATCCCGCTCGAACGGCGCCGGCCGGCGCTCGAGGCGATGAAAGCCGCGGGCGTGCGCGCGGTCTTCGCGGGCCACCTCCACGCAAACGCCCACGGCAGGGACGGCAACCTCGAGATGGTGACGACCGGCCCGGTCGGCAAGCCGCTCAAGAAGGACCCCTCGGGCCTCCGCATCGTCGAGGTCCGCGAGGACGGCCTCAAGCACCGCTACTACGCGCTCGACGAGGTGCCGGAGAAGATCGAGGTCAAGTGAGGATCGTAGGAGTCATGAGGTAGAGCGCGAGAATGATGAATCCAAGGACGACGGCCCACTTCCCCGCCGCGATGAGCCGACCGTCCACTCGGCCCGGTTTGCGGGAGGCCGAGCGGTTGATGCAATACCGGGAGCCGACCCAAGAGAGGAAGCTCACGTAGAGCGACCACCCTCCGATCCAGACGATGTTGATCCGATAGTGGGACCCGTCACTCACGAGGTGGACCGACGGTTTGAGGACCACGAAGCAGTAGAGGCCCAATCCCGCAAACCCGATCCCCAGAACACCCAGGACGAAGCCCGCGATTCGATACTTCAAGCCGGCCCACCTCCGCAGCTGTCAGGAGCATAGCACAGCACTCCCTCCGAGAGGGTACGGTCCAGAACATCTGCTGATGACCGACATCCATGCAATGTCGATGGAGGACAGCAGGGGTTCCTACGGTGACGGCTTCGAGAGCTCCGAGGCCTTGCGGACCAGGCCGACGAACTCGACCGCGTCCTCCGGCCGGCGGAGATCGGCCGCGGCCCGTTCCGCCCGATCCAGGACCTGCTTGAACGTGATCCCTTTCGCGTGCGGGCTCTCCTTCAGCATCTCGGCGAACTGCGCCACGACCGCGGCCAGGCGATAGGAGGCCGAGGCCGACGCCAGGTCCCGCGCGACCTGCTCGCGCCCCAGCGACTCCTGGTTCTCGACCACCTGCCTCGACCCCGGCTCCTTGTAGCGGAGCCGCGCCGTGGCCAGCCGGCCCCGCGCCTCCGGCTTGAGCACGATCTCGTAGAGCGCCGTCACCTGGTGGTTCGGGCCGAGCTCCCCGGCGTCGATCTTGTCGTTCCGGAAATCCTTGTTCGCCACGTGCCGGTTCTCGTAGCCGAGGAGGCGGAAGCGGGCGACCGTCCGCTCGTCGAACTCCACCTGCACCTTGGCGTCGATCGCCGCGACCTCGAGCATCCCGACGAGCTTCTCCCCGAAGACCTTCTTCGCCTCGGCAAAGTCGTCGATGTAGGCGTAGTTCCCGTTCCCGCGGTCGGCCAGCTTCTCCATGAGCGCGTCGTTCACGTTCCCCATGCCGAAGCCCAGCATCGACAGCCAGATGCCTTTCGAGGCGCTCTCCTGGACGCCCTTGAGGAGCGCCTCGGCGTCCGTCACCCCGTTGTTCGCGACGCCGTCGCTGCAGACGATCACCCGGTTCGTCACCTGGGGATCGAAGGCCGCCGCGGCGAGGCGGTACCCGATGTTCAGCCCGTCCTCCAGGTTGGTGGCCCCCTCCGTCCCCAGGGCGTCGATCGCCTTCGCGATCTCGGCCTTCCGCGACACGGGGACGGGATCGAGGAGCTTGCGCCCCGTCGAGCCGTAGACCACGATGCCGACCCGGTCGGTGGGCCGGAGCTGCGCGAGGAGGAACTTGAGGGAGCGCTTGACGAGCTCGAGGCGGTTCTCCGACGCCATCGAACCCGAGACGTCGATGACGAACGTGAGGGCGACGTCCTTCCGGTCCTTCTTTTTCATGGGAGGCGCCTGGATGGCGACGCGAACGAGGTGGCGGTCGGCCCGGAAGGGCGAGGGCGCCGCCTCGAGTCGCACGGCGAAGAATCCTTCGGGCGGCGCGGGATCCGCATAGGTGAAGTAGTTGAGGAACTCCTCGACGCGGACCGACTCCTTGGGGGGAAGCTGTCCGCGATTCAGGTAGCTCCGGGCCATCGTGTAACTGGCGGTGTCCACGTCGAGCGCGAACGTCGACCGTGACTCCTTGGAGGTCTCGACGAACGGATTGACCCCGTGATCCTCGAAGGTCATCG